>NZ_JASHJX010000004.1 GCF_030732985.1 Nioella sp. MMSF_3534 | reverse complement strand
GCCGGGTCGCGACACGGTATGATCGCTGCCCAAGGGTCTTCCTATCGGCAATCGCCCTCGCAGCGACCGTCATCTATTGGCTATGAGTCCTGAGCCTAGTGCAAATCGGCATCTCAGGTGTTGCTCTTGTCATGGTGCTATAATGATGACACGGAAGGGGCGTGCCAGTTCAGGCCACGCCTCTTCTTCTTTGGCAAGCAAAATTCTGGACAATAACCCCCTGCCAAAACGCCTCGGTCAAAAATGGTCGTTTTTGGCACGACCATCTGCCCGACCTGACATCAAGCTGTTGGCAGAGACATAACCCCCCGGCAGAACCGAGGTAGATTTGTCAGGGTTTTGTCACCCCCGAGCATTCGCTCACCGCTCCACCCATTCCTCCGCCCGCGCCAGTTCCTCCGGCGTGTTGATGTTGAAGAACGGGTCCACGGGGCCGGACGGGAACCGCGCCAGCACGGCCCCCTGCTGTTCGGCCCACAGCCCGACCTTGCGTTCGCCTCGCTCCAACGCTGCCCGCAAGGCCTTCCGCAAAGAAACCGACCACAGGCCGAAGGTGGGGTGGCGCGTCTCTCGCCCCTCGACAACGCTGCTGGCGAGCACAATGGGCGCGCCGCTTTCGGCGGCCAACAGCAGGCGCGGGACGAGGTCTTCGGGCAGGAAGGGGGTGTCGGCGGCCACGGTGACGACATGATCGGCGCCCTGAGACGCCGCCCAGTCCATCCCCGCCAGCACTCCAGCGAGGGGGCCGGGGTAACCCGTGACCGGATCGGGCAACACGGGCAGGCCAAGGTCGGCGAAGCGCGACGGGTCCCCATTCGCGTTCAGCGCCAGTGCCGCAACCTGAGGCTCGATCCGCTCGATCACGCGGGACAGGAGCGACCGTCCCCCAAGCAGCAACCGCCCCTTGTCGCCGCCGCCCATGCGGGTCGCCTGCCCGCCTGCCAGGATCACGCCGACGGGTTGTTTCATGTCTTCCCCGCGGAAATCACGTGACGGAATAGGTCAGGATCACAGACCATCATTTGCTTCTTCGCCTCAGCCCCGGTAATGGCGGTATCAGGCTCTATCCTAAGGCGCTCTCATGGCAAGCTCCACCACTGCTTATTGGCGCGGCATCCGCGCGGCCCTGCCCTTCCTTCTGGTCGTGGCCCCGTTCGGCATGCTCTTCGGCGTGGTCGGGACAGAGGCCGGGCTGAACCTCGCGCAGATCATGGGCTTTTCCGTGGTGATCATCGCAGGCGCGGCGCAGTTCACCGCCGTGCAGCTGATGCAGGAACAGGCGCCGACACTGATCGTTCTGGCCTCGGCCCTGGCCGTGAACCTGCGGATGGCGATGTATGCCGCCAGCCTTGCCCCGCATCTGGGGCCCGCGCCGGGCTGGCAGCGTATTCTGATCGCCTATTTCAACGTCGATGGCACCTATGCGCTGTCGCATATGGAATACGAGGCGAAGCCCGCAATGTCCCTGTCCGAGAAGGTGGGCTTCTACATGGGCACCGCCACCGTGATCTGCTTTCCGTGGTACGTGGCCACCTGGATCGGCGCGGTGCTTGGGGCCTCGATCCCGGCAGGACTGTCCATCGACTTTGCCGTACCGGTGGCCTTCATGTCCTTTTTCGCCCCGGCCCTGCGCACCCTGCCCCACGTGGCCGCTGCCATCACCGCGATCATCCTGGCGATCCTGCTGCAAGGGGTGCCCTACAGCCTGTGGATCCTGTTGGCGGGCGCGGGCGGTATGATCGTGGGGGCCGAGCTGGAACGGAGGATGACGAAATGACGGGGTGGAGCGACGCCACCATCTGGACCATCATCGTGGCGCTCGGGGTGGGCACCTTCACGATCCGGTTCTCCTTTCTGGGCCTTCTGGGTGATCGGGACTTGCCCGACTGGCTGCTGCGCCACCTGCGCTATACCGCCGTGGCGATCCTGCCCGCGCTTGTCACGCCCATGGTGCTGTGGCCAAACGCAACCGGCGGCCAGACGGACCCTGCCCGCCTGACCGCCGCCATTCTTGCGCTTGCCGTGGGCTATTGGACCAAGAACGCCATTGCCACGATTGCCACCGGGCTTGCGGCGCTCTTCGCCCTGCAGGCGCTTGGGATTTAACCTTCGCGCGCCTTCAGCGAGTCGCGGATCTCGATCAGGATATCCAACTCGCTCGGGCCGGGATCGGCCTCGGGCTCTGGCGCGGCTTCTGCTTCCTTGGCGATCGCCGCCTCTTTCACCTTGTTCAGCGTGCGCACCAGCATGAAGACCACGAAGGCAATGATCAGGAAATTGATGATCGCCATCACGAATGACCCATAGGCAAAGGTCGCGGCCCCGGCCTCTCGCGCGGCTTCCAGCGTGGCATAGTCGCCGCCGCCCATGGTGTAGAACAGGTTGGAAAAGTCGATCCCGCCGGTGAACAGCCCGATAAATGGCTGGATAAGGTCATCGACCAGCGACTTCACGATCGCGGTGAACGCCGCGCCGACGATGATCCCGACGGCCATGTCCATGACATTGCCGCGGGCAATGAAATCCTTGAACTCTTTCAGCATTGTCCTGCTTCCCTTTGTACAATTGCGGGCGCTCTGCCCGATGGTGAAGAATAATTGACACAATCTTCAGTTGTTTGTCTTGAGAAATCCGACAGACTTCAAGCGACAAACAGGATACCCGATGGCAGATCTGTCCCGTTTCCCGATCACCGCCCGCTGGCCCGCCACCAACCCCGATGCGATCCAGCTTTACGCCTTTCCCACGCCCAATGGCGTCAAGATCTCCATCGCGTTGGAGGAGCTGGCCCTTCCCTACGAGGCGCACAAGGTCACGCTGAAACCAGAGGACGTGAAGAGCCCTGAATTCCTGACGCTCAACCCCAATGGCAAGATCCCCGCGATCATCGACCCCGATGGCCCCGACGGACAGCCCGCCTGCGTGTTCGAAAGCGGGGCGATCCTGATCTATCTGGCGGAAAAGACGGGCAAGCTGATCGGGAACAGCGCTTCGGAGCGGCTCGATATCCTGCAATGGCTGATGTTCCAGATGGGTGGCATCGGGCCGATGTTCGGGCAGCTTGGGTATTTCTACCGCGGGGACGGTAAGGCAATCGACGACAAGCGCCCCAAGGATCGTTACATCGCCGAAACCCGGCGGCTGCTGTCCGTGGTTGAACAGCGTCTGGACGGCCGCGAGTGGCTGTGTGGGGACTATTCCATCGCCGATATCGCCACCGGCCCGTGGCTACGCATCCTCGATATGTATGGCGCGAGAGAGGCCGTAGGATGGTGGGATTTCCCCAACTGCATCGCCTATCTGGACCGGTTCCTGGCCCGACCCGCCGTGCAGGTCGGGCTTGTGACACCGCCGCGCGACTGATCACGCTTTCCAGCGGTAGTCGGTCAGATGCGCGGGCGGCTCCACCCCCGGCAGGTTCTGCGGGTCGGCCTGAAGGGGACCGGCCCGCGTTTCCAGCGGGATCACCCCGGCCCAGATCGGCAACGCGTAATCCTCCTCGTCGTCAATGGGCATGCCAGTGCGGATCTTGGCGCTGCCCTCGGCGATCTCCATCCCCAGAACCGTCGTTGCCTTCAGCTCCTGCGCCGTGTTCGGCCTGAGCTGCGCCGCCCGCCCCGGCCAGAGCCCGTCGATGAAGGCCGAAAGCCGCGCCTCCTTGTCCTCATCCGGCACCACGAAGGCCGTACCGAACAGCATCACCGACCGCGTGTTGGCCGAATGATGCATCCCCGACCGCGCCATCACGAACCCATCGAGGATCGAGACCGTCAGGCAGACCTCCGCCCCCTTGCTGGCCCGGATCGCCCGGCTGGCGCTGGAGCCGTGCCAATAGACGTGATTGCCCTCGCGCCACTGAAAGGTGGGCGTCACATAGGGCAACCCGTCGATCACATAGCCAACGCTGCACATGGGCTGCGCGTCGAGGATGGCGTTGATGGTGTTCCGGTCGAAATGCCCGCGTTCGTGGGACCTGCGCAGGCGGGTGCGCGGGGTGATCTCCAGTGTCATGCTGCGTCTTTCCTGAAAACTGACTTGTCAGGGGGGATGTGCCATGCAATTGGTCTGCACTGAATATCCAATTTTGATGATTAGATGCAGACCAATCTGGATGCCGCCCTGCTGGCCATCAGCCTCGACCGAACCACGAGAGAGCCGCTGCATATCCAGCTGACCGAGGCCCTGCGCCGCCTGATCCTGTCAGGCCAGGCCCCGCCCGGTGCGCGCCTGCCTGCCAGCCGCCAATTGGCAAAGGATCTGTCCGTGTCCCGCCAGACCACCCTCACCGCGTTGGATCAACTGGTGGCCGAGGGCTATCTGGAAACCCGCCAGGGGGCCGGATGCTTCGTGGCAAAGGACCTGCCGCATCTGGCACCGCCCGGTCCGACCCCGCTGCCCCGACCCGACCCCTCGCAGCCCTACCGGCCTTTCCACCCCGGCATCCCCAACATGACGCTGCTGCCCCACGCAACCTGGGCGCGCCATCTCGACCGGGCGTGGCGGCACCCGCATCCCGATCTGCTCGCCACCCCTAACCCGCTTGGCTGGCCCGCCCTGCGCGCAGCTATCGCCGCCCACCTCAAGGCATGGCGCGGGATCGATTGTGATCCGGGGCAGGTGGTGATCACCTCGGGCGCGACCGAAACCTTTGAACTCCTCGCCCGCAGCCTGATGACGCGCGGTGACCGGGTCCTGGTCGAGCAACCCGGCTTCGCCCCGATGCGGGCCGCCCTGTCAGGGGCAGGCCTGTCCCTGGTGCCCATGGCGGTCGATGAGGGCGGCGCCGTGCTGCCAGAGACCGCAGCGGCCCGTGCCGCCATCATCACCCCCTCGCGTCACTACCCATTGGGCCACACGATGCCCCTGCCCCGCCGCCTTGCCTTTCTCACCTGGGCCACCCGCAACACCGCCTGGATCATCGAAGACGACTACGACAGCGAGTTTCGCTACACCGGCACCCCCCTGCCCGCGCTCATGTCGCTCGGGGCGGGGCAGACGATCTATGTGGGCAGTTTCTCCAAGCTGATCTCTCCGGCCCTGCGACTGGCCTACATGGTGCTGCCGCCGCCGCTGGTCGCCCCCGTTCGAAGGGCGCTTGCGCAAACCGGCCCGCGCGCCTCGCTGGTGCCGCAACCGGCACTGGCGGAGTTCATGGACAGCGGCGCCTTCGCCACCCATCTGCGCCGGATGCGCCGGGTCTATGCGGACCGGCAGCAGGTGCTGCTTTCGGCCCTGTCCCGGCACCTGCCCGACCACCTGCGCGCGGATCCGGACCCATCCGGAATGCACCTTGTCTGCCGCCTTGGCCCGGCAACCTCCACGATGCGTGACACGGATATCGCAGCACGTGCCACCCAAGCGGGCCTCACCCTCCGCGCGCTCTCCGCCTATTGGCCAAAGGGCGATGGCCCACAGGGGCTGGTATTGGGATATGCAGGCTTTTCAACAGACCAGCTGGAAGACGCCGTTCAGCGCCTCGCCCGCGTGCTTCAGGACGGCAGGGCGCCCGTCAGAACGTAGCGCAATATCTCGACCACCTGCCGCGGCTCCGACGTCACTGCCAGCGCCGCCGCATGCACCTCTTTCAGCGCATGCTGATGCTCCGGCATCGACAGAACGATCACCGATTTGCCAAGCGCCGCCGCATAGCCCGCGTCAAATGCCGCGTTCCACTGCTTGTATTTCTCACCGAAGCGCACAACGACCACATCCGCCTGCTCGATCCCGCGCCGGGTGCGGATGGCGTTCAGCTTGGCGCCCTTGTGGTCATGCCAGAACTTGTCGTCCTCCGCCCCCATGATCGCCACACCGCAATCGTCGCTGGCCTCATGGTCTGTGACCGGCGCGGAAAACACCACGTCGAGTCCCTCGGCCCCCGCAATAATCTGCTCGCGCCAATCGGTGTGGATCTCTCCTGACAGGTAGACTTTCAGCATTGCGATCTCCCTTTCATCTTGGCCCAAATACCTCGGGGGGTCCGGGGGGCAGCGCCCCCCGCGGGTCGACGCGCGACGCGCGGCGAAACCGGTCAGCCCCGCAGCACCCCGCCCGTGGCTTTCGCGACCTTCTCGACGATCTTCGCGCCCACGGCCTCGATCTCTTCCTCGGTCAGTGTCTTGTCACGCGGCTGCATCCGGACGCTCAGCGCGACGGATTTCTTGCCTGCCCCCATCTGCGCCTCGGCCCTCTCGCCGGTGAACTCGTCGAAGATGCGCACATCCTCGATCAGCTTCTTGTCAGCCCCCGCAGCGGCGTTGGCGAGGTTCACCGCCTCAACCCCTGCATCCACCACGAACGCGAAATCGCGTTCCACGGCCTGTAGGTCGCTCATATCCAGCGCGCCCCGGCTTGCGCCAGCGCTGCGCGGCATGGGGATTTCCTCGGGGAAGAGGGTGAAGGCCATCGCCGGTCCCTTCACATCCATTTCCGCCAGCACCTTGGGGTGCAGCTCGCCGAACACGCCGAGCGTCTTCTTCGGCCCAAGGCAGATGCGCCCGTGACGGCCCGGATGCCACCAGCCATCGCCATCGCGCAGGATCTGTACCTTGGCGGGCGCGCCCATGGCCGCCAGCACCGCCTCCACATCCACTTTCACGTCGAACACATCGACCGGACGGCGGGCGCCATGCGGGTCGCGGGGGCCGCTCTGGCCGATCAGCAGGCCCGCCGCCTGCAGGTGCTGTTCGGTGGGTTCGCCCCCGTGAAAGGCCGCGCCGACCTCGAACAGGGCGAGGTCCATGAACCCACGCGCCTGGTTGCGGGCGGCGGCTTGCAGAAGGCCCGGCAGCAGCGCGGGGCGCATATGGCTCATCTCGCTGGAAATCGGGTTCTCCAGCATCACGTCATCCGTGCCGCCGCCAAAGAGCGCCGCCGAGGCCTGATCAATGAAGCTGTAGGTCACGCATTCGTTGTAGCCAAGCGCCGCCACCGTCCGCCTTGCCGCGCGTTCGCGCTGCTGCATCGGCGTCAGCACGGCCTTCGGCACGCCCGGCTTGGGGCGGCGCAGCGGTTGCGGTTCCAGTTTGGTCAGGGACGCAATCCGCGCGACCTCTTCCACAAGGTCCGCCTCTCCCTGCACATCCCGCCGCCAGGACGGCACCCAGACCTCCAGCACATCGCCCGCGCCGGTGGCCGAGAAACCGAGCGCGGTCAGGATGCGCGCCTGTTCCTCTTTCGGGATCTCCATGCCCACAAGGCTGATCACCCGTGCGGTATCGAGCTTGTAGCTGCGCGCGGTATTGAGCGCGGCGCCTGCTTCGACAACTTCAGAGGCTTCGCCGCCGCACAGATCGAGGATCATCTGCGTGGCCGCTTCCAGCCCCGGCAGGGTGTAGTCCGGGTCCACGCCCCGTTCGAACCGGTAGCGCGCGTCGGAATGGATCTTCAGGTCGCGGCCCGTATAGGCGGTGCGGATCGGGTCCCAATAGGCGCTTTCAAGGAAGACATTGACCGTTTCTTCGGTGCAACCCGTGGGATCGCCGCCCATGATGCCCGCGATGCTTTCCACCGCCTCGTCATCGGAAATGGCGATCTGGCCAGCCGCGAAGGTGTACTCCTTGTCGTCCAGAGCGACCAGCGTCTCACCACCCTGCGCCTTGTGCACCCGCAGGTTACCCTTGACCTTGTCGGCGTCGAACACGTGCAGCGGGCGGTTCTGATCGTAGGTGAAGAAGTTCGTCACATCGACCAGGGCCGAAATGGGCCGCAGACCGATAGCGCGTAGACGGTCCTGCAACCATTGGGGCGAGGGGCCGTTCTTCACACCCTTGATCAGGCGTCCGGTGAAATGCGGGCAATCGTCCAGCGTGTCGGCATCGATGCTGACTCCGATCGGGCTGGGGAACTGGCCCGGTACGGTCACGTCATCGAGCGGCTTCAACGTGCCCAGGCCGCGCGCGGCCAGGTCGCGGGCCACGCCACGCACGCCAAGCGCGTCCTGACGATTGGGGGTGATCGCGATCTCGATCACCGGGTCGACCTTGGCCGGGTCGTTCGCCGCCAGCCAGTCGACGAAACGGTCACCCACCTCGCCCGAGGGCAGCTCGATGATGCCGTCATGTTCGTCCGAGAGTTCCAGCTCGCGCTCCGACGCCATCATGCCATAGCTCTCGATCCCACGGATCTTGCCAACACCAATCGTGATGTCGAGACCGGGGATATAGCTGCCGGGCTTGGCCAGAACCACGGTGATCCCGGCCCGCGCATTGGGAGCGCCGCAGATGATCTGCATCTCGCCTTCGTCACTCTCCACCTTGCACACGCGCAGGCGGTCGGCCTCCGGGTGTTTCTCGGCATGGGTGACCTTGGCGAGGGTAAATTCCTTGAGACGCGAGGCGCGATCCTCGACCCCTTCGACCTCCAGCCCGATATCGTTCAGCACCTCGCAGATCTCATCGAGCGAGGCGGTGGTGTCCAGGTGGTCCTTCAACCAGGAGAGGGTGAATTTCATCGTGTTCGTCCCTTGCGTCTGTCCCGCCCGCGCTTAGCGCAGTTGCGGGCGGAATGGAAGCGGCGGGCGCAGATTGAACCCTGTGCTACTCGGAACCGACCCACAAGCGATGATGCGGGGGTTGCACCCCAACTGAAAGGAGCTTTCATGCGCCCCCTTACGTTCCGTGCCGCCGCTTTGGCGGCCCTTCTCGCCGCGCCCGCTGCCCATGCGGACATGGTGATCATTCAGCAGGGCCATTTCCCCGGCCCCTCCGCCTTTGCGCATCCCATGCCGCAGGGGTCTGCCTTCGGCATGGCCGAGGCCTTCATCCGTGACATGGCGGCAGAGCGGTTTCCGCAGGCTGTCCTGCTTGACCGCCCCGCCCCCGATCTGCCGCTGGAACCGCCGGTTCTGGTGGAAGTAGCCGAGCCCATTCCCTTTGCAGGCGGCTGGACCCTGGCCGAGATCATGGATGACGAGGCCAACCCGCTGGAGTTTGATACGGAGCTGCTGGCCGTGACCGAGTTCAACGTCGATATCGACGGCTCATTTAGCGCCTATGCCGGCTGCAATCGTATCTTTGGCGAGCTGACCATGTATGACGGCACGATTGCCTCGGCGGAATACGGCATGACCCAGATGGGCTGCCTTGGTCCCCTGGGCGATCTGGAAAACGCCTTCATGCGGGTTCTGGACAGCGCCTCGCTCGTGGCCATGGGCCCCGAGATGCTGGTGCTGCTGGACGGCGAAGGCGACAAGCTGGCCGAGTTCGCCCTGCGCGTTGACGCGCCCTAAGCGGACAGGCTGGCCAGCCAGTTCCGGATCTCGGTAACCCGTTGATCCGGCTGCAAATCACCGGGCGCGGCCCCCAGTTGGCGGGCCGCGCCCGCATCTGTTTCGGCCCGTCGGAACGCCTCGCATATCGCATCCGGGTAGTCCCCCACATGCGGCAGGATCGCGGCCATCAAGCACGGCGATATCTCGGGGTGGTACTGCACGCCCCAGAACCGCTGTCCGTCCTGTTCATAGGCAAAGGCCTGCACCGGCGAATGGGCATTGCCCGCCAGCAAAACCGCGCACTCCGGCAGGCGCGTGACCTCATCGCGATGCACGCAGGGCACCGCATAGCCATCCTGACGCCCCGCCAGAAAGGGATGGTCGCGGCCCGCGTCGGTCAGCCGGATATCCCGCGCAAGCCCGTCTTCGCGTCCATTGGGCGACGCCCCAACCGCGCCGCCCAACATATACGCGCCCAGTTGCATGCCATTGCAGGAACCGTAAGCGGGGCGTTTGGCATCAAACACCGCGCGGGCCACGGCGCGCAGCGGCTCGGCGCGCGGGTCATCCACGCCCCAATCCACGCCCGATCCGGTGAAAATCACACCGCCCACGCCCTCCAGATCCGGGCGCGCAGCGGGATCGGCATAGGGGTTGATCACCGTGATTTCCATCGCGGGATCAACGGCTTGCAGAACCTCCTGAAAGGTTTGCACATCATCTATGGGCAGCTCTGGCGGATTGGAATCGACGATCAGGATCTTCATTGGCCACCGACAATAGGCTCGGCCCTGAGCGACCGGGTCAGGTCTTCGTCGCAATCGCCCAGAAGCACCGTGAAGGCGGACGGAAAGCCCATTTCATCAAAGGCGATCACGGCGCGGCCCCAGGTCAGGCTGGTCATGCCGCCGGGGCGGCCAAGGGCTGCGGCGCATTGCATGTCGCTTTGGCCGACCCAGTAGCCGTGATGCACGCCGCGATCGGTGAAATTGCCTGCAAGACCGGGGAAAACCAGCTCTCCCGGCAAGCCGCCATAGTCGGAAAAGCTGAGGATGGCGGCGCCGTATTCATCGGCCAGATAGACGATTTCCCCGGTCTCGGAGGACCAGACCTCATCCGCCAGCGCAGGGGCGGCGAGGGTCAGGGCGAGGGCGGCGGCGGTGAGGGATTTCAGCATGGTCAGGCTCCGGGTTGGGGACGGGGAAGCCTAGCGCGGGATGCGGGTTTGGCAAAGCGCGGATTGCACGAAAAGGGGGGGTGCCATGCGTACACCCCCTGTACACGCCCCGTACACCCCCTGTGCAGACGAAACGGTGATTTCAGGACGGGCCCCGGATCTGGGACACGCCCTGTCCGTTGGCGCGGGGAAGAGGTTTCGAAACCTCTTTGAAAGGGCCTTCGAAGGCCCTTCCCCCGCGCGGGGGGAGAGGTGGGTGCAATGGATCGGAAGGGGCGCGGGTGTCAGGGGTTGGAGCCGCGCATTGGCGGGCCGCGGTGCGGCGATCCCCACGGTGGTGCAGGGTGGTTTATGTTGGCCAAGTCCGCGTGAGATCGGAGCGTCGCGCTTGTGGCAGCCAAATCGCCGTGCCGGGGGGCGGCCCGGCGATGCGCGGCGGCCTTACGGCCTTGGTCCCGCGTCTGGAAAAAGATGAACGAAGCGAACTCACCCTCTAAGCGATTTGCCGAATGGCGTTATCGTGATAATCTCTTCAACGGGTATACTTGTTGAACCGATGTTTTCCCTTCGAACCTCTAACATGAAGTCAGAAAGTGCACAGTCAAATTTGTCGTGCGGAACCCTATCCCCAGAGGTAATTAGTCGATCAAATTCAACGAGTTTCTTCATCGCACCATCGGAAGCGACAATTGCGAATTTCATTTTTGCGGTAGCATAACCTGAGAGGGCGTCTTCTTTTCCCACACCATTCCGATTGTGAGCGTTGGCTAATTCGCAAATCGACTGCACCATTTCGACGTATGCAGCAAAGTGGCGTGCACGAACTTGTTCACGTCGATCAAAATACTTCTGCGTGGCATAGATCACGACGCCAACAAGAAGCGAAACACAACCTGCGAGCAGAGTTTCCCAGCCCATCCACTCACACCCCCGAATGCACCGCCGGGACGTCGAGCGCGCTGAACCCGTAATGCCTCAGCCAGCGCAGGTCTGAATCGAAGAACGCGCGCAGATCCGGGATGCCGTATTTCAGCATCGCGATCCGGTCGATGCCCATCCCGAACGCAAAGCCCTGCCACTGGTCCGGATCGACCCCGGCGGAGCGCAGCACATGGGGGTGGACCATGCCCGACCCCAGCACCTCCAGCCAGTCGTCGCCCTCGCCCACCTTCACGGTGCCGCCTTCCCAGGAACACTGGATATCGACCTCGGCAGAGGGTTCGGTGAAGGGGAAATGCGAGGCGCGGAAGCGGGTGCGGACCTTGGCGCCGAAATAGGCCGAGAAGAATTCCTCCAGCACCCATTTCAGGTTCGCCATGGAGATATCCTTGTCGATGGCCAGCCCCTCGACCTGGTGGAACATCGGCGTATGGGTCTGGTCGTAATCGGCGCGGTAGACGCGGCCCGGGGCGATCACCCGGCAGGGGGTGCCGTGCTGTTCCATGTAGCGGATCTGCACCGGGGAAGTGTGGGTGCGCAGCACATGGGGCGGGCGATTGTCGCCCTCTTTGCGATGCGTATAGAACGTGTCCATCTCGGCCCGCGCGGGGTGGTGGCCGGGGATGTTGAGCGCGTCGAAATTGTACCAGTCGGTTTCGATCTGCGGGCCCTCGGCGACGGCGAAGCCCATATCGGCGAAGATCGCGGTGACCTCTTCGGTGACCTGGCTGACCGGGTGGATGGTGCCCTGACGGCGGTGGCGCGCGGGCAGCGTCACGTCGAGCCATTCGCCGCGCAGCCGTTCATTCAGCGCCGCGTCGCCAAGGGCGGCCTTGCGGGCGGCGATGGCGGAATTGACCTCGTTCTTCAGCGCATTCAGCGCCGGTCCCGCGACCTGGCGTTCCTCGGGCGTCATCTTGCCCAACTCGCGCATTTGCAGGCTGATCTCACCCTTCTTGCCAAGGGCCTGCACGCGCAGATCCTCCAGCCCCGCCTCATCGGCCACATCGGCAATGGCTTTGAGGTACTTTTCGCGCAATTCGTCCATGGTCTCGCCCTTCGTCGCTTCGGCAAGACTGCTAGCCAGCCAAGGCCCGGAATGCAAGCGGCGAGCGGTGGATCAGTCCGACGAGATGGCCCAGGTGGTGGAGCTGAACAGCAACAGGGCTATGGGCAGGTCATAGGTGACGGTCGGGGTCGCGCAGTTGCCGTATGCGTCCCGGTCGTAGCAGTCGCACCCCGGTAGAAGCAGAACTGCCACAAGGGCAACCCCACATCCGATCCGGGAAATGCGGCTGCGCTTCGTTCCTTGATCCGGTGTCATCAGCATTGCCTCACGCCCTCCGGGGCCCTGCGCATTCTGTTTTGCTCCTGAATGCTCATGGGGATGATACCGACCAGATCGGTGCCGTTACGAAAAGAAAATCGATGACCCAATCCGGGGTTCCACAACCAACAAAATTACCATCCCCGTCGTAGTAGGAGCCAAGTGCCGAGTCCTCGGTGCAGGAATATCCTGCGCAGCCAGATAGCACCAAAGCCAGCGTCACGGCTAATCCGGCAGGACGCATCAGCCTTCTGCTTGCCTTCAGGAGTTCAGAACTGGAAGGCATAGCCGATCGCTCCTGTCAGGCTGTTGCCGGAAAAGGCGGGGTTGTTGGCGCTGACGTCGTGGTAGGTGACGGTTGCGGTGATGCTGCCGGTTTCGCTCAGGCGATAGACCAACCGGCCGGTGAGGGTGGTGACGGTCTGGTCCGTGCGTCCGCCCGCCACCAGATCGGTGAAGCCCATGCCGGTATCGCTGTCGGATATGCTGACATCGAGCGCACCGAAGAGGTTGGCCGCCAGCGGGCCGCTAATCCCGGCGCTGAGGCGGAGCCCGTCATAGGACCAGTCCGATCCATTGGCATCATTGTGTTCCAGAGCGATCCCGGCGCGGAAGGCCACCCCGCCGGGTGCGGTCGTATAGACAAGCCCAAGCCCCGCCTCGGTATAATCGGCATCTCGGTCACGGGTGGGCTGCGGGAAGACGACACTGAAATCATTGTTCTGGTAGAGCAGGTGCCCGTCCACGCGTAGCTGAGGCGAGGCCTGGTAGCGCGCATCCAGACGCAGTTGATGGCTGGTCAGCCCGAGGGCTTCGACATCGGCGTCGCTTTCGTGGCGGAACGTGTAGCTTGGCAGGATTTCAAGCCGCCCGCCCGGACCGCCCGGCGAGTAACGGGCAAAGAGCGTGGCCGAGACCGCAGCATTGGAATAGGCGCTCGGGTCATCCGTGCCGGGGGGCATTCCGGCGGGCTGGTCGCCAAAGTAGCGGGTCGCGCTGATCCCGCCGATCACCCCGAAAGACAGCGTGCCGCTGCCGGGCCATTCGTAGGCCGCACCGATTCTCAGGGTGGCGAATGAGGCGGCCTGTTCGCCGCCCGGGGGAAAGAACAGGGACTGGTCCGCTACGAAGAGCACATTGTCGTTGAAACCGTAGCTGAGGCTGGCCTGCCCCACGAGTTGCCCCACCGGCAAAGTGGCGGGCGGAGCGACGGTGGGAACCGTTTCGTTCGCCGAAGCCATACCGGCGCAGCAGAGCGCGCACCCCAGCGCGACGGCCGGGTAGGAAGATCTTGTCATGGTGCTGTCCCCCAACACGGGGGGGCTGCCCCCGCGCCATCGTTTCTTGCAGACGACCCGAGAGTATCGCGCCACGGCAGCCGCCTCTATGGGCCGAAAGGGGGGGAAAAACACGGTCACGGACCTGCGGCATTGCCTTTTGACCCGGACTGCGCTTGGCTTGGTGTCACATTGGGGTCGGTCGGGGGCCAGCCATGGATGTTACGTTGCGCAATCTGCGCGAGGTTTATCAGCTATTGGACGCCTGCCTGCGATACGGAAACGATCCGACCGGCTGGCGGCAGACCCTGGCCGAAGGGCTGCGCGACCTGTTTGGCGGGATCAATGCCCATTGCGGCGAGTATGCCTTCATCAACGATCCCGCGCGGGCGGGCGTGCTGGATTTCGTGGCCACGGACTGGCCGACGCCCGAGCAGGCACGCAGTTTTGCCCGCTATCAGGTCTCTGGAAACCACGTGCACGATCCTCTGTTCGCGGCGATCCAGGCACGGCGCAAGCAGTTTCTGGTCACGTCGATCACCGATCTTATGCCGCCCGAAGACTATTTCCGGGGTGCCTTCTACCGGGACAACATGGCCGAGGCCGGGATCGGGGATTTCCTGATCGCCATTGCCCCGATCCGCGGGAGAAAAGGCCCAGCGCGCTCGGTCATGCATGTCTGCGTTCGCGGACGCGAGGATCCGTTCTTCACGCCCGAGGACCGTAAGCTGATGCGGGTGCTGACGCTCGGGCTGATGCGACTGGTGGGCACCCGGCTGGCCGACAGCCAGTCGCCGGTGCACGGCCTGACAACGCGTCAGCGCGAAGCCCTGGCGCAGCTGCTGACAGGCGCCGGGCTGGCCGAGGCAGCACGGGCCATGGGGGTCAGCCAGGGCACGTTCAAGAAATATGCCGCCGGACTCTATGCCCTTTTCGGAACACGGGGGCGGGCCGAATTGCAGGCCCGTTTCGCCAATTCCGATGGTATCCGGCTGGCTGGTGTCGCGGCCAGCCCGATCCGGGGCCGCATTCGCCGCGCGGGGCCGCCGATGGCGCAACCCTGGGACTCGCCCGATCACCTGCTGCGTCGGGAGTGACAATCAGGACAGATCGTTCTCCGACTCATCCCCGGCTTGGGGCGCAAGCGGCTCGGCCTCGTCCTCGCCTTCCTGAAGCGCGGCAGTTTCCGGGGTGGCGATGCGGGCGGGCATGCTGGCATGGAAATCGCCCTTGTCGGCCTCGGCCACGGCGGCGCGACGGCTGATCCGCCAGAGCGTGAAGGCGATCATCACCACATGCGCGGCGATGGTGGTCATGAACAGGCCGCGCGGGCCGAACGGGTCCATGATCTGGCCCGCGATCAGCGGCCCGACAATGGCACCGATGCCATAGACCATCAGAAGCCCGCCAGAGACCTGGATCGAGGTGCCCGGTGGCGCGTGGTCATTGGCATGGGCGACGATGATCGGATACATCGCGAAGATCGCCGCGCCAAAGACGCTGGCCAGCACGAGGTTCAGGATCTGGCCCTCGGGTTGCAGCGCCGTGAAGGTGATGTCGGCGGCCAGCGCCAGCAGCGCGGTCGCCACCAGAACCTTGCGCCGGTCCATCCGGTCCGAGAAGATCCCGAAGGGAATCTGCGCCACCGCCCCGGCCAGGATGGGCAGGCTGGCAAAGAGCGCGATGGACGACAGGTCCAGCCCCACCCGGTCGGCATAGACGGCGGACAAGGTGCCAAAGGCGCTGTTGGAGATGCCCACAAGGAACACCGCCACCACCGCAACGGGCGAGTTGTTCCACAGCACCCGCAGATCCAGCCGGACCGTGGTCAGCGGCACCGGACTTTGAGAGGTGGAGATTGCCGTGGGGATCAGCGCAAGGCTGTAGACCATCGCGCCAAGCGCGAAGAACAGGAAGCCGCTGGTATCGCCCAGTGCGATGACCATCTGGCCTGCGGTACTGGCGGCAAGGTTGACCATGGAATAGATCGCGAAGATGCGGCCCCGCGTGGTCGGTTCGGCCCGGTCATTGAGCCAGCTTTCCACGATCATCGCCGCCCCGGCGAAGCTGAAACCCGACACCGCGCGGGTCGGGATCCAGGCCCAGGCCTCGACCACCAGAGCCTGGCTGAGAATCGCGACGGAGGCACAGGCGCACATGACGCCGAAGGTGCGGATATGGCCGACCGAGGCCACCAGCCTCGGGATATAGAGACAGCCAAGCACATAGCCTATGGCCCAACCGGTGCCCAGAAAGCCAAGCGCGGTGGCCGAGAATCCTTCCTCGGACCCGCGCACGGGCAGGATCAGGCTGTTGATGCCACCCGCGAAAAGCAGAAGGGCCGAACCGAGAAGGAGGGCACTGATGGGAACGAGCTGGCGATACATGGGGTCAGACTAGGGCCATTCGAGGTTTGGGGAAAGAAGAGCCGTCACGGTGTTGTGTCAATCAGCTTTCCAAGTTGAAGATCAGACTTCCGAACGCCATGACATGAAAGACCCTGACCAGCAGCACGAAGGTCTTGACCCTTTCCTGAATCTTCATGTGCGTGGTGCCCCCGCCTGTGGTGCTCTTGCTTCCTGTCACACGGAGTATTCGGGCAGCGCGTGAACGGCACGCACTGCCGCGTTGAGAATGCGCATCACGCGGTCGTTGATTGCGATTGGGTCATCCAGAGTAGCCCCAGAAGAAGCAGCGCGGCGGACACAACGCAGGCAACCGTCCGAACGGAGTTCCAGAAGGTCCAGCGCGGCACGTAGGTCTGCATCCAGTACTCGCGTGCGGTGCCCGACGTCGTCTCCATACCGGCAAGGGCTTCGTTCATGGGAACGTTGAAGAAAACCGTGACGCCGAAACATCCGATCAGGTAGACCAGCCCGGCCGTCATGATCAGCGCCCCCGCCGGGCCAGTGAGCCCAAAGCCGCCATAGGCCGCGACGGCGACCGAAACGGCAGCCATGCCTAGAAACAGCGTCATGAAGACCCAGCGAAACACTTCGCGATTGATGACTTGCATGGCCTCGACGCCGCCATGGCCGCCGGTCTGCGCGAGCGACCGCATGATGAAATCGGAAAAGGCCAGAAACACGCCGCCCACGAGGGCATAGGCGAGGATTGAGAATTGCATGAGAAAGTAGAAAGCAGTCGACATTGTCGGAACTCCTGATTGGGGTGGCGCGGCGGGACAGCGATGCCTCCAGCCGCGAATTGTGAGGGTCAGGCGGCGGCAGACCAGGCGCCTGCGGTCATTGCGGTCTGCGCAAATTCGGTGAAGTCGCGAGGCTTGCGTCCCAGGGCGCGCTCGACACCATCTGCCGTGTGGGCGTTACGTCCATCCAGCGTTTCGCGGGCGATCTGCGTAAAGACCTCGCCCACGAAGTCGCCACCGGCGGCCGCGACATTGGCGTGAAAGTCTTCAAACGTAATCGGGATATGCTGGATGTGACGATCCAGCGTCGTGGACAGCACCTCGGCCATCTCGGCGAATGTCATCAGGCGCGGGCCGGTGACTTCGTAGCGCTCGCCGATATGCCCGTCTTCCGTCAGGGCCGCGACCACCACGTCGGCGATGTCGTCAATGTCGATGATGGGCTCTTGGATGTCACCGCCGGGCATTGGCAGCACGCCGCCCAGGATCGGGTCACGCAGATATCCTTCGCTGAAATTCTGCGCGAACCAGGCCGCCCGCACGATGGTATAGGGCAGGCCCGAATTGCGGACGATCTCTTCGCCCAGGGTGGCGAAATGCTCGCCGCGGCCGGACAGCAGGACGATATGCTGAAGCCCGCTTTCGCGTGCAACCTTGGTAAAGGCCTCCAGCTTCTCGACAGCACCCGGGAAGGCCAGGTCGGGGAAATAGGTGACATAGGCCTTGGAAACGCCAGCCAGAACGGGTGCCCATGTGGCTGGGTCTTCCCAATCGAAGGGGGTCTCGGACCGCCGGGCACCGCGCCGAACGGCAACGCCTTTGGCTTCGAGCTTGCTGGCAACGCGGGAGCCGGTTTTTCCGGTTGCACCGATAACGAGAATGGGTTGGTCAGTCATGTTCTGTCTCCTTGGGTCTGGTTGATGACCAAGGTTTAGAAAGACAGGGGCTGCGGGTATTGACTGCGCCTGCCATGGTTTTGACATCCGCTGCCAATCGGATCGCGGGCAGGATGTTGCCGCAAACGAAAAACGGCGCTGGAATGCCCAACGCCGTCTTTCTCGGTCACTCTGATCTGATGTGGTCATTCGGTTTCATACAGCGTGAATTGCATGTCCGCGGCTTCTTCACGCAGAGGCTTGCAGGCGGTGTATTCAGGCGAGGCAAACCATGTCTTGGCCGTGGCGGCGTCGGGAAAGCTTACAATGGCGATGGAGTGCTTTTCCTCGTCCCCGACCAGCGCACTGACCTTGTCGCCAATGGCAACAAACTCACCCCCATGGGCAAGCACGGTCGGACCCGCCGCAGTGGCATAGGCATCCATCTTGTCGGCATTCTTTACGTCGAAACGTGCAACGATAAGTGCGGTCATGTTCTGTCTCCTTGGATCAAGCTGATGATGACCAGGGATTAGACCGCCCGAGGGGCACCGGTATTCACCGCGGCTGCCAAGGTTTTGACATCCGCCGCCAATGCGGCGTCTCGCAAGGCCCCTAGCCAAGAGATTTCCGATAGGTCGCCGGGGTCACGCCCATCCATCGCTTGAAGGCGCGGTTGAAGGCGCTTTGCTCGGAATACCCGGTGAGGAACGCGATCTCGGACAGCGAATAGCGTTCTTCTTGCAGCATGGCCGTGGCGATCTCGCGCCGGGTTTCTTCGGTCAGGGTCTGAAAGCTGAGACCATGTTCGGCAAGGCGTCGGTGAAAGGATCGGGCGCTCAGGCCCAGCCTGCGCGCGATATCTCCCATCTTGGGCAGGCCTTCACTCAGTGCGCGGGCAATTTCGCCTTTGGTCTGTGTATGCAAGGCGGGCGTATCGTCGATCTGCGCAAGTTCCTGATCAAGGTGAGAAACGAGAAACGCCGTGATGCCTTCATCCCCAAGGATATTCGGCTCGGAAAGAGACTGATGGGACAGAAGCATTGCATCCCTGTCCGCACCGAAAAACACCGGACAGCCGAAATAGGCTTCGTGATGTTCGATTGTCCTTGGTGCCGGATGCCGGAAACAGACTTCGATCGGTGAAAACGGGCGCGGCGATACCTGCCGGCCGAGCGAGACGGCACTCGCCATTGTGGCCTCAACCGAAATGCGCAGGCCGAGTCGGCGGAGACCTTCCCGACGCTGCACAAACAGCATTCCCCGAGATGTCTGCATCAACTCGTATTGCGTGACACTGGTCCAGAGGCGCCAATATCTTGCCACACGAGAGAAAGAGCCAAGCAAATTGGGCGCAGCCTTCCACGCAAGGCCAAGCGCGCCGTACTCGTCGGTTCGCATCGCCTCGCCAACAATCAATGGCAAAGGCGTTATATCCATTTGCTCGGCCATCAGCTCGATCATGCCGTAATAATCATCGTCATCGAGCATGTGCTTGGGATCCAGCGGGCCATCGACATCCAGACCGACGGAGTCCAGCACCGCCCGGGCATCGACGGCATTGCCCGCGACGCCCACAACCTTTCTGGCAAAAAGAGACGTTACCTGACCCATGGCGCAAGACTAATCCGGTCTGAAGCGCGATCCAAGCCTGGCGAAAGCGCGGCACTCATTGGCTGCATTCCAATAGCCGGCGGCGGCAATTGGAACTGCTTGCGCATCCGGCGCGCAGGATTCCCGCGCGAGACATGTGTACGAAGGCGGATGCAAGGGGGACAGACAAGCAACGCCTAACGTCACGCATCTAATGCAAGAATTTCTTGGGGGATTTTGGTGCCCAGGAGAGGACTCGAACCTCCACGACCTTGCGGTCACTGGCACCTGAAGCCAGCGCGTCTACCAATTCCGCCACCTGGGCAGGTGTCGTGACGGGGCAGATATCGCCACTGCCGGGGACTGTCAACGGGCCTCGATGCAAAAAAATGATTTCTTGTCGGGCGGGCGGTTCTGCCGCCCCTTGCCGGGACGATTTGCGCCTTGTCCTGCAAGGTTTGGCCGCGTATCACGGGCGCTAACTCGAGACCGGAGGGACAAGGCATGTCGAAACTCGTGACCATCTTTGGCGGGTCTGGATTCGTGGGCCGCTACATCGCGCGCCGCATGGCCAGGGAAGGCTGGCGCGTGCGCGTCGCCGTGCGCCGCCCGAATGAAGCGATTTTCGTGCGTCCCTATGGCGCCGTTGGTCAGGTGGAGCCGATTCTGGCCAATATCCGCGACGATGCCTCGGTTGCCGCTGCGATTGCCGGGGCCGATGCGGTGGTGAACTGCGTGGGCGTCCTGACCGAGCGGGGCAAGAACAGCTTTGAGGCCGTTCAGACCGAGGGCGCGGCGCGAATTGCGCGTTTGGCGGCTGAGGCCGGTGTTGGTCAGTTGGTGCATCTGTCCGCCATCGGGGCCGATGCCGAGTCCGACAGCGACTATGCCCGCAGCAAGGCCGAGGGTGAAGCCGCCGTAACAGAGCATTTCCCCGGTGCCGTGATCCTGCGCCCCTCGGTCATTTTCGGAACCGAGGACGAGTTCTTCAACCGCTTCGCCAAGATGACCAAGTTTGGCCCGGTGCTGCCGCTGGTCGGTGGCAATTCGCGCTTCCAGCCGGTCTATGTCGATGACGTGGCCAAGGCCGCTGTTGCCGGTGTGCTGGGACAGGCCGAGGCCGGGATCTACGAACTGGGTGGCCCCGATGTGGAATCCCTGCATGACCTGATGGTCAAGATGCTGGGGGTGATCCGCCGCCGCCGGTTGATCGTGAACCTGCCGTTCTGGGTTGGCTCGATTATGGCCTTCGGCTTTGGCGCGATGCAGGCGCTGACCGTGGGGCTGATCCACAACGGTATCCTGACCCGCGATCAGCTGCGCCAGCTGCGCCGCGACAATGTGGTGTCGGAGGGGGCCAAAGGATTTGCCGATCTGGGAATCGACCCCACCGATATGGACGCGGTTCTGGCGGAATACCTCTGGGTCTATCGCCCCGGTGGCCAGTATTCCGCCCTTCAGGACAGCGCCCGCAACCTGCGCAACACCTAAGTGTAGGCGATCACCAGCAGGATCACGCCAAGGATTACCCTGTAGATCACATATGGGGTGAAGCTGACGCTGCGCAGCAGGCGCATCATGAAGGTCAGCGCCGCCAGTGCCGCAACGAAGGCCATGGCCGCGGCAATCGCGCCGTTCCTTGCGGCCTCTGCGTCCGCCGTGGCAATGACTTCCGCGCCAAGTAGAACGCCCGAGGCCAGGATCGTCGGGATCGACATCAGCATCGACAGGCGCGCGGCGTCGTGGCGTTCATATCCCAGATACCGGGCTGCGGTGATGGTGATGCCTGACCGGGAAGTGCCGGGGATCAGGGCAATCGCCTGCCAGAGGCCCATGATCAGCGCATGGCGCAGGGTCCAAGTCTTGGCATCCAGAACCTCCTCCCCCTTTTGGTCGGCCCAGTATAACACCAGCCCAAAGACCAGCATGGTCCAGCCGATCACGGTCATGGAACGCAGCGAGTCGTCCAGACCGGTGAGTTTCAGGGCCAGCCCGAAGAGGATGACGGGGATTGTCGCGAGGATCAGGCCAAGCGCCAACCGGGCCTCGCCAGTATTGCGCCGCGCGGTAGCAAGGTGACCCAACCCGATTACCGCCGCCCTTACATCGCGCCAGAAATAGAGCACCACGGCCCCGAGCGTTCCGACGTGAACGGCGACGTCGATCACCTGACCCTGGTCCGCCATGCCCGTCAGTTCGGGCAGGAGAATCAGGTGCCCGGAGGAAGAGACCGGCAGGAATTCTGTCAGGCCCTGGATCACGGCAACGATAAATAAATGAAACAGTGTCATAGTCGCGGTCCGTGCGCCGGCTGAGAGATGAGCATGCAGCTATTTGAAAAAACGTTGTTTTTCAATTTGTATGTCAGTGTTGATGACCTATATTCGCAAGCATGGCGACCGCAAGGCATGTTGGCAACGCTGTTTTCTGGATAATAGGTCAGCATTGCTGTCTTTTCATGTCCTGAGAGCTTGGTTATAGGGGCCTTCCTAGCTGATCCTAAAGGAACCGGAAAGGCACGCCATGGCTGTTGAGAAGATGCTGAAATTCGTGACCGTGGGCAAGTCCATGCCCGAGAAACGCTCTGCCAAGGAGCGCGCGCATGATTTCAACGAGATCTACGGCGAATACGCCGCCGCCAAGGCAGAGGAACAGGCCAGCCGGTGCAGCCAGTGCGGCGTGCCCTATTGCCAGTCCCATTGCCCGCTGCACAACAACATCCCCGACTGGCTGCGCCTGACCGCGACGGGTCGGTTGCAGGAAGCCTACGAGATCAGCCAGGCGACCAACACCTTCCCCGAGATTTGCGGCCGCATCTGCCCGCAGGACCGTCTGTGTGAAGGCAACTGCGTGATCGAACAGTCGGGCCATGGCACCGTGACCATCGGCTCGGTTGAGAAATACATCACCGATACCGCGTGGGAACAGGGTTGGGTCAAGCCGATCAGCCCTGCGCAGGAACGCCCTGAAAGCGTGGGCATCATCGGCGCGGGCCCCGGTGGTCTGGCTGCTGCCGACATGCTGCGCCGCGCCGGGCTGCAGGTCACGGTCTATGACCGCTATGACCGAGCGGGCGGGTTGCTGACTTATGGCATTCCCGGCTTCAAGCTTGAAAAAGACGTGGTCATGCGCCGCAACCAGCAACTGGAGGCGGGCGGGATCACCTTCGTGATGAACTGCACCGTGGGCGACGACATCAGCTTTGCCGAGATCCGCGAGAAGCATGATTTCGTGGTCATCGCCACAGGCGTCTACAAGACCCGCGATCTGGCTGGCCCCGGTTCGGGTGCTGCCGGGATCGTCAATGCGATTGACTACCTGACCGCATCCAATCGCCTGAGCTTCGGCGACAGCGTGCCGGAATTCGAGTCGGGCGAGCTGAACGCCGAAGGCAAGAAGGTCGTCGTGATTGGCGGCGGCGATACCGCGATGGACTGCGTGCGCACCGCGATCCGGCAGGGTGCGGAAAGCGTGAAATGCCTCTATCGGCGCGACCGGGCCAATATGCCTGGCTCTCAGCGCGAGGTGCAGAATGCCGAGGAAGAGGGCGTCGAGTTCGTCTGGCTGACCGCGCCCAAGGGCTTCTCGGGCGACCCGGTGAGCGGCGTCATGGTGCAGCAGATGCGTCTTGGCCAGCCCGACGCATCCGGGCGCCGCAGCCCCGAAGTGGTGGACGGCGCCGACTATGTGGAAGAGGCCGATCTGGTGATCAAGGCGCTCGGGTTCGAGCCCGAGGATCTGCCCGCGCTGTGGAACACGCCAGAGCTGGAAGTGACCCGTTGGGGCACCGTCAAGGCCGACTTCCGCACCCATGAAACCAACCTGCCGGGCGTCTATGCTGTGGGCGATATCCAGCGCGGGGCAAGCCTTGTGGTCTGGGCCATTCGGGACGGGCGCGAGGCGGCAGAGGACATCCTGTCGAAAATTGCCGCAAGCGCGGGTGTGGCGGCGGAATAGGCCGAAAACATGGGGGGTGCCACGCGTACACCCCCTGTACACCCCCCGTACACCCCCTGTGCAGAAAGGATACGGAATTTGAAGACACACGGCTCGGAGCCGAACGGAATTAGGGAAGGACTGCTGACATGGTATGCTTGATCAATCGTTACCTCCTCACCACCGCGTTTACCGTTTCGGTCGCTGTGGGAACGGCCGTTCTGGCACCCATGCCGGTCCACGCACAGCAAGGCCCGACGGTAACGCCACCGCCCGGATGCACCGCCTTTCTGACGACGCAATCGCGCGGCTGCGTGGTGTCCCATAACTGGACCTGTGAAGGCGACCCCGAAGGCACGCATTGGCGGTTGTCGATGGATGAGGATGGGCCCTTCTACCTTTCCTTCACCGATGCCGAGTTCCGCTGGCTGCTGTCCTATGAATTGCGCAGCGGTGCCCAGAACACGCTGATCCAGCCAGAGGACGATCCCGCTTCGATCACCGATCTCTTTGCAACCGGCACCGATTCCATGTCTTTCTCGACCATCCACGAAAACGGTGCGGGTCAGCGCATTCAGCGCGACTATACCGGATTCGACCGGCTGACCGGCGAAACCGTGGAAATCGACGGGCGCATCCTGAACCGCACCCAGTTTTCCTATGAATACGACCTGGGCGAAGGCCCGCGCCGCGTCGAGGGCGGCCAGTTCGTCAGCGAAGACTGGCGGATGTTCTTTGGCGGAGTTGAGGTGACGACCCTGCCCAATGGCGAAACGCGCGAAAGTGACAACTCGCCCATGGATTTCGCAGAACCCGGCGAGCCGGGCTTTCTGAGCGCGACGCCGCTTTATGATTGCGGGGACATGATGTCATGACCACCCGCGCACAGCAGATGATTGGACGGGCCGCGGCCCGATCCCCCGTGAAAGGAGAGCCTCAATGACCAAATTCGATGCATCTTGGGTCGCCGCCGAAGAGGCCAAGCGCAAGTGGATGGCCGAGAACGGCATGTATATCGAGGAGGAAGAGCATTCCTCCTGCGGTGTGGGCCTTGTCGTGTCGCTGGACGGGAAGCCGAGCCGCCAGGTGGTCGAGGCGGGCATCACCGCGCTGAAGGCGATCTGGCACCGGGGGGCTGTCGATGCCGACGGCAAGACCGGCGATGGCGCGGGCATCCATGTGCAGATCCCGGCCTCGTTCTTCTATGACCAGATTCGCCGCACGGGCCATGAGCCGGATATGGATGCGCTGATGGCGGTTGGTCAGGTCTTCCTGCCGCGCAGCGATTTCGGGGCGCAGGAAACCTGCCGGACCATCGTGGAAAGCGAAGTGCTGCGGATGGGCTATTACATCTATGGCTGGCGTCATGTGCCGGTGGATGTGACCTGCCTTGGCGAAAAAGCCAACGCGACCCGGCCCGAGATCGAGCAGATCCTGATTTCCAACTCCAAGGGCGTGGACGAGGAAACGTTCGAGCGGGAGCTTTACGTCATCCGCCGCCGGATCGAAAAGGCGGCTGCCGCCGCCGGGATCAGCGGGCTTTACCTGTGTTCGCTGTCCTGCCGGTCGATCATCTACAAGGGCATGATGCTGGCCGAGCAAGTCAGCGAGTTCTATCCCGACCTTCAGGACGAGCGGTTCGAAAGCGCCTTTGCGATCTATCACCAGCGCTATTCGACCAACACCTTCCCGCAATGGTGGCTGGCGCAGCCCTTCCGCATGCTTGCCCATAACGGCGAGATCAACACGCTGAAGGGCAACCTGAACTGGATGAAGAGCCATGAGATCCGCATGGCGTCGTCCTATTTCGGGGAGCTTGCCGAGGATATCAAACCCATCGTGGCGGGCGGGTCGTCGGACTCTGCCGCGCTCGATTCCGTGTTCGAAGTGCTGGTCCGTGCAGGCCGCAATGCGCCCATGGCCAAGACCATGCTGGTGCCAGAGGCCTGGTCCAAGACCTCGACCGAACTGCCCGAGGCGTGGCGCGATATGTACGCCTATTGCAACAGCGTGATGGAGCCGTGGGACGGCCCCGCCGCGCTGGCCATGACCGATGGCCGGTGGGTCTGTGCCGGGCTGGACCGGAACGGGCTGCGCCCGATGCGTTACGTGGTAACCGGTGAGGGGCTGCTGATCGCAGGGTCCGAGGCCGGGATGGTGCCGGTGAACGAGGCCGGTCTGGTCGAGAAGGGCGCGCTTGGTCCGGGGCAGATGATTGCCGTCGATATGGCCGAGGCGAAGCTTTACCACGATACCGAGATGAAGGACGCGCTGGCCGCCAGCCGCCCCTTTGGCGATTGGGTGGAGAAGGTCGTTGATCTTGGCGAACAGACCGAGGGGCTGACGGAATCGGCGGCGTTCAACGGGCACGAGCTGCGCCAGCGCCAGATCGCGGCGGGCTACAGCATCGAAGAGCTGGAACAGATCCTTGCGCCCATGGCCGAGGATGGCAAGGAAACGCTGGCCTCGATGGGTGATGACACGCCCTCTGCCGTGCTGTCGAAACAGTATCGGCCACTGAGCCACTTCTTCCGCCAGAACTTCAGCCAGGTGACGAACCCGCCCATCGACTCGCTTCGCGAATACCGGGTGATGAGCCTGAAGACCCGCTTCGGCAACCTCAAGAACGTGCTGGACGAGGACAGCAGCCAGACCGAGATTCTGGTGCTGGAAAGCCCGTTCGTGACCAATTCGCAGTTCCAAGCGCTGCTGACCCAGTTTGGCGACAGCGTGGTCAATATCGACTGCACCTTCCCCGCCGGTGGCGGGCAGGGCCTGCTGCGCGAGGAACTGGCGCGCATTCGGCGCGAGGCGGAAGATGCCGTGCGCTCTGGCGCGGGCCATCTGGTGCTGACCGACCGGGGTCAGAACGAAGACCGCATCGCCATGCCGATGATTCTTGCGACCAGTGCCGTGCACAGCTGGCTGACCAAACAGGGCCTGCGGACCTTCTGTTCGCTCAACGTGCGGTCTGCCGAGTGTATCGACCCGCATTACTTCGCCGTGCTGATCGGTGCGGGCGCAACCACCGTGAACGCCTATCTGGCGCAGGACAGCCTTGCCGACCGGATTGAACGGGGCCTGCTGGATTGCAGCCTCACCGAAGCCATGGCGCGCTATCGCAATGCGATCGACCAGGGCCTGTTGAAGATCATGGCCAAGATGGGGATCTCGGTCATTTCGTCCTATCGCGGCGGTCTGAACTTTGAGGCTGTGGGCCTGTCCCGTGCCATGGTGGCGGAATATTTCCCCGGCATGATTTCCCGCATCTCGGGCATTGGCGTCAGCGGTCTGCAGAAAAAGGCCGAAGAGGTTCACGCCAAGGGCTGGCTCAGCCAGACCGACATTCTGCCCATCGGCGGTTTCTACAAGGCGCGCCGGTCCGGCGAAAAGCACGCCTGGGAAGCGCAGACGATGCATATGATGCAGATGGCCTGCAACACCGCGTCCTACGAGATGTGGAAGCAGTATTCGGCCAAGATGCGGTCGAACCCGCCCATCCACCTGCGCGACCTGCTGGACATCAAACCGCTTGGCAAGGCGATCCCGATCGAGGAGGTGGAATCGATCACCTCGATCCGCAAGCGCTTTGTCACGCCGGGCATGTCCCTGGGTGCGCTCAGCCCAGAGGCGCACAAGACGCTGAACGTCGCCATGAACCGGATCGGTGCGAAGTCCGACAGTGGCGAGGGTGGCGAAGACCCGGCGCATTTCGTGCCGGAACCCAATGGCGACAACCCGTCAGCCAAGATCAAGCAGGTGGCGTCGGGCCGCTTTGGCGTGACCGCCGAATACCTGAACCACTGCGAAGAGCTGGAGATCAAGGTCGCCCAGGGCGCCAAGCCCGGCGAGGGTGGCCAGTTGCCCGGCATGAAGGTCACCGACCTGATTGCGCGGCTGCGCCATTCCACCAAGGGCGTGACTCTGATTTCGCCGCCGCCGCACCACGATATCTATTCCATCGAGGACCTGGCGCAGCTGATCTATGACCTCAAGCAGATCAACCCGCGCTGCAAGGTGACGGTGAAACTGGTGGCGTCTTCGGGCGTCGGCACCATCGCCGCCGGCGTGGCCAAGGCCAAGGCCGATATCATCCTGATTTCCGGCCATAACGGTGGCACGGGCGCATCGCCTGCAACCTCGATCAAGTTCGCGGGCCTGCCCTGGGAAATGGGCCTGACCGAGGCGCATCAGGTGCTGGCGATGAACAACCTGCGGGGCCGCGTGACGCTGCGCACCGATGGCGGTTTGCGGACCGGACGTGACATCGTCATGGCCGCGATGATGGGGGCCGAGGAATACGGCATCGGCACCGCCGCGCTGATTGCCATGGGCTGTATCATGGTGCGCCAGTGCCAGTCGAACACCTGTCCTGTGGGCGTCTGCACGCAGGATGAAAGCCTGCGCGCCAAGTTCACCGGCAATGCCGACAAGGTGGTGAACCTGATCACCTTCTACGCGCAGGAAGTGCGGGAACTGCTGGCCGCTATCGGCGCGCGGTCGCTGGATGAGGTCATTGGCCGGGCCGATCTGCTGAGCCAGGTCAGCCGTGGATCCGCCCATCTGGACGATCTCGACCTCAACCCGCTGCTGATCACCGTCGATGGGTCGCAGAACATCGTCTACGACCGCTACCGCGAACGGAATGCAGTGCCCGACACGCTGGACGCGCAGATCGTCAAGGATGCGCACCGCTTCCTTGAGGATGGCGAGAAAATGCAGCTGTCTTACGCCGTGCAGAACACCCTGCGCACCATCGGCACGCGGACCAGCAGTCATATCGTCAAGAATTTTGGGATGCGCAACGCGCTGCAGCCCGATCACCTGACGGTGAAGCTGGAAGGCTCTGCCGGGCAGTCTCTGGGGGCCTTTGCGGCGCCAGGGCTGAAGCTGGAAGTGTCGGGCGATGCCAATGACTACGTGGGCAAGGGCCTGTCAGGGGGCACCATCGTTGTGCGGCCTGCACAAGTGAGCCCGCTAAAGGCTGAGGATAACGTGATCATCGGCAATACCGTTCTGTACGGCGCAACCGACGGCTATCTCTTCGCCGCTGGCCGCGCCGGGGAGCGGTTCGGGGTGCGGAACTCTGGCGCCAAGGTGGTGATCGAAGGCTGCGGGTCCAACGGTTGTGAATACATGACCGGTGGCGTTGCGGTGATCCTTGGATCCATCGGGGCCAATTTCGGGGCCGGGATGACGGGCGGC
Organism: Nioella sp. MMSF_3534; assembly: GCF_030732985.1. Lineage (GTDB taxonomy): Bacteria > Pseudomonadota > Alphaproteobacteria > Rhodobacterales > Rhodobacteraceae > Nioella. The sequence goes on along the minus strand of NZ_JASHJX010000004.1, from coordinate 126,894 downwards.
ATGGCCTATCTCTACGATCCCGACGGCACAGCGCCGGAGAACATGAACCTTGAGACATTGGTGACCTGCCCGGTCACGGTCGATCACTGGGAAGACCAGCTGCACGGGCTGGTGGCGCGCCATGCGGCTGAGACCGGATCGCGCAAGGCGTCGGATATCCTTCAGCACTGGGAGGAGGAGAAGGCGAACTTCCTTCAGGTCTGCCCGAAAGAGATGCTGAACAAGATCTCCCATCCCCTCGGGATCGAGGAAAAGGCCGTTCCGGCGGAGTGACCAGACGTCCGGCCAATGGCCGGGCAGTCCCCAATCTTGACCGGCGTTTTCCGCCCGAGCCCCCACGCGGGGCCGGGCGGCATTGATCGCGTGCTGCATGCGCAGGCGCGATTTGTCCAATCTGGAATTTCCACCTCGTGACCGGCGTTGATCCGACCTGTACTGTACCATGATCGCACAGGGTCCGGTACGGGAGGGCCGACAAAGTGACGAAAATGGAACTCACGGAACGGCACGGGGTCCGCGAAGGCGGGTTCTTCAGCGACATGTCGGGCCATGAACTGGACCGCTTTCTCGATTTCGTCAGCCGTTTTCTGGATGAAACGCAGGATTGCCTCGGGCTCGACATGCCCGCCCGCGAGGTGCCGATCATGGTGCAGCTTGTCCGGTCGCACCTGCGGGGGCGCATGGAAACGCCCTCGTCGCTGATCGACAGTTCCGGGCTGGCGCGCGGAACCGCGCATCGCCTGATCGAGGACATGGTCGACCGTGGCCTGATCACGAAACGTCCGCGCACGAAAAGCGGCAAGACCTTTTCGCTGCACCCCACGCCCTTGCTGATCGACGCGTGGCTGAACTATGTGCGCCGGATGAAGGCCCTGCTTGGCACCGTGTTCGGGCTGGAGGAGGATACCGACTATTTCTTCGGTGCCTCCTACCTGTCCTCTGCCGCTGTTGCCCCTTTACCGGTTCTGTCGGAAAAGCTGGACCTTCCCGGCGGGTTGCGGGTGCTGCTGCATGCCGACGCCACCTTCATGGCGATGCAGAAGCTCAAACGCCAGTTCGAGCTTCATTTCGGGGTGGAGCTTTCGGTGCGCGCGTTGTCCATCGACCGGCTGCACGAGGAAATCCTCGAAGACATGACGCGGCCGGTGTCGCGCTATGACATCGTCACCTGCGACCTGTGCTGGATGGAAGAGCTGATCCGCGCCGGGGCAATCCGGCCGATAGACCAGATGGGGCCGGGAAGTTCCCTTGAGTACATGGATTTCCATCCCGAGGCGCTGTCCACCGCGCTACGGGGCGAAACGCTCTACGGTCTTCCGGTGCAGACCACGCCAGAGCTGTTCATCTATCGCAGCGACCTGTTCGCAGAGGCCGGCCTGGCCCCACCCGCGACGCTGGCTGAAATGCTCGATTGTGCCCGCGCCCTTCACCGCCCCGAGATTGACCGCAGCGGCATTTGCTGGAACGGCGCGCGGGGGACGCCCGTGGGCACCACCTTCATGATGCTGATGGCCGATTTCGGCCAGCCGGTGCTGAACCTGCCGCCAATGGGGGACGGGTTTCGCGGGCAGGATCTGGGGCCTGAACACCTCGTCCCCATGCTGACCGCGCCCAAGGCGCTGGAGGCTGCGGAGTTTCTGGTGGAGCTGTTGACCTATTCGCCCCCGAGTGTCTTGCAGATGTCATGGTATGAACGTGCCAAATGCTATGCTCAGGGACAGGCGGCCATGGGCTATTGCTACACCCAGATCCTGCCGATCATCGAGAACGACCCGACCTCGCCCGCCTGTGGGCGGACCGGGTATCTGCCGCATCCCTCTGGCCCCGGCCAACGCCCGATTGCGCCGCTTGGGGGGTGGAATATCTGTTTGCCCGCGAACCTCAAGGACAGCCGGTTCGCGGCGGTCAAGCAGGCAGCGCAGACCCTGACGTCAGCCGCTGCGACCAAGCTTTATATCGAGAATGGCAGCCTTGTCAGTTCGCGTTTCAGCGTCTGCAACGACCCCGCCGTCGCCCATGACCGCCCGGTCATTGCCACGGTGGACAAGCTGGCCCGTGCGGGCCAGTTGCAGACATGGCCGCGGCCTGCGGTGCCCCAGCTCAACACGTTGGTGCGTATTCTTGGCGAAGAGATTCACACGATGCTGCTGCGCAACAAGAAGCCGGGTGCCGCGTTGCGCGATGCGCAGGCCAGATGTGAAAGGACGATGGTGCGGGATCAGGCTGTCAGAGACTGACCCAACCCCGCGTCCGGTCGCTTTCCTGCATCGCCTCGATGGTGCGTTGCACCTCATAGGCTTCGCGGAAATCGGGACCGCAAGTACCCTGCCCCGCATGGGCCGCGATCAGCTCCGCCACTTCGATGACCTTGAGATCGTTGAAGCCGAGGTGATGGCCCGGCGCGGGGCAGAACGCGCCATATGGCGGATGCGCGGGGCCGGATTCGATCCGGGTGTAACCGCTGCGCCCCGCCGCACCGGACCAGAGCAGAAGCTCGTTCATGTTTTCCTGGCTGAAGGCGAGCGCGCCTTTTGTGCCGGTGATCTCCCATGACAGGTCCATCGTGCGGGCGGTGGCGGCCCAGTTCGCCTCGATGCTGCCCGCCGCGCCGTTCTCAAACCGCAGAAGGGCGTGGGTCATGTCATCGACCTTCACGGGCGCGCGTTCGGCGCTGCCCGGGGAAACGGGGCGCGTAGGGAAGATCGTCCGGCAATCGGCCTGCACTTCGCTGATCGGGCCAATGAGGAATCGCGCCATGGAGGTGATATGGCTGCCGATATCGGCCAGCGCCCCGCCACCCGCCGGATCGGTGCGGAAGGAATGCGGCGCGTCGGGACTGGCCATGTAGTTTTCCGCGTGACGCCCGCGAAAGCCGGTGACCTCGCCGATCTCTCCGCTTGCGATGATGTCCCGTGCCAAGCGTATCATCGGGTTGCGCAGGAAGTTGAAGCCGACCAGCGTGGTGACACCTGCGGCCTCGGCGGCCTTGGTCATCTCCAGCGCCGAGGCAGCGGTGGTCGAAAGCGGCTTTTCGCAATAGACGGTCTTGCCCGCCGCGATGGCCGCCAGCGCAATCGGCGCGTGCAGCACATTGGGCGCGGTGATCGCCACGATGCCGACCTCGGGGTCATCGACAAGGGCCTGCCAGTCGGACGTCGATCGTGCGAACCCAAGCGCCGCCGCGCCCCGCTGCGCGAGGTCATCGGTCGCGTCCGCCAGAATGCTCAGCTTCGGGTCCAGCGGCAGGTCGAAAAGCCCGCCCACGGCCCGGAAGGCATTGGCGTGACAGCGCCCCATGAAGCCGGACCCGACCAAACCGATCCCAATCTCCTGCTTACCCATATTGGTCTCCTATTCCGCCGCTGGCCGTGCCAGGTGATGCGACACCGCGTCGATCAGGTTTTCCTCGGTCATCTCCTCGCCCTCGAATTCACCGACCAATCGCCCCTCGGCCATGGCCAGCACCCGGTGGCTGACGCCAAGGACCTCGGGCATTTCGGACGAGATCACGATCACGGCAAGACCCCGTTCCGCGAGGTTCGCGATCAGCGTGTGGATGGCCGATTTCGACCCCACGTCGATCCCCCGCGTGGGTTCATCGAGAATGATCAGCTTGGGCCCTGCACACAGCCATTTGGCCAGAACGAATTTCTGTTGGTTGCCGCCGGACAGCGTGGAGACCGGCTGCTCCGGCCCCGTGGTCTTGATCGAGAGCGCATCCTTGTATTCATCGAACGTGGCACGTTCCTTGCCCCGGTCCATGACGGTTCTGCGGGCGTAGCTGGCCAGATGCGGCAGGGTGGTGTTTTCCATCCCGCCCATCATCAGGACAAGCCCCTGTTCCTTGCGGCTTTCGGGGACCAGCGCCATGCCCAGGTCGATGGCCTGCCGGGGCGTCGGCAGCGGGATTTCCGCGCCTTGCCAGCGCAACGTGCCCCGGTCGGCCTTGCGGATACCGAAGAGGGTTTCGACCACCTCGGACCGGCCCGCGCCGACGAGCCCGTAAAAGCCAAGCACTTCGCCCTGCCGGACGGAGAAGCTCACATCCCCGAACTGGCCTTTCAGGCTGAGGCCCTCGACGCGCAGCACCTCGTCGCGGAAGGTGCTGTCGGCCTTGTGAAAATAGGCCTCCAATGTTCGGCCGATCATCATGCGGGTGACGGCGGTGGCGTCGGTCTCTTTCGTGGTCACGGTGCCCTGCACCTGGCCGTCGCGCAGCACCGTGATGCGGTCGGTCAGTTCGAAGATTTCATCCATCTTGTGAGAGATATAGACGATCCCCACCCCTTGGCGCTGAAGCCCGCGGATGGTGGTGAAAAGCTGGTCCTTTTCCGTGTCGGTCAGCGAGGCCGTGGGTTCGTCGAAGATCACCACATTGGCGCTGAACGCCTGCGACCGGGCGATTTCCACCATCTGCTGCATGGCGACCGAAAGCGTGCCGACGCGGTCATCGGGGCCGAAGCTGCATCCCATTGCATCCAGCGCCGCCTGCGCATCGCGGCGCAGCTTGCGTTTGTTCAGCACACCAAGCGCATTTGTCGGCCACGCGCCCAGATAGATGTTCTCGGCAACCGACAGTTCCGGCGACAGCGACAGTTCCTGATGGATCAGCAGGATGCCCTTTTCGCGCGCGGCCAAAGGATTGTCGATCTGGACGGGCTGGCCCTGGTAGATGATTGCACCCGCATCGGGGTGATAGAGCCCGGCCAGCACCTTCATCAGCGTGGACTTGCCCGCGCCGTTTTCCCCCACAAGCGCGTGGACTTCACCGGGGCGCACATCGAAGCTGACCTTGTCCAGCGCGATCACGCCGGGGAAGGTCTTGGTGATGCCGGATAGGGTCAGGATCGGGTCCGCCATGGTCATGCCTCCTGCCGGCTGAGAAGCTTGTCGATCAGCAGCGCGAGGACAAGGACCGTGCCCATCACCATCAGCTCGACGTAATTCGGGGTGTTAAGCAGCCTGAGCCCGTTGCGCAGAACGGCCAGCGTCAGCACACCTCCGATGGTCATCCACATGCTGCCATAGCCGCCCTGCAACCGGGTACCGCCAAGCACCACGGCGATGATGGTCCACAGCTCCCACACCTTGCCCGCGTTCGGCTCCGCCGTGCCAAGGCGCATCGACAGAAGAATACCCGCGATGGCGGCAAGCGCGCCGCAGAGGGTGAAGTTGATGATCTTGTGACGCTTGATGTTGATGCCTGCGTCATGGGCCGCGTCGATATTGTCACCGATGGCGTAGGTTTCACGCCCGTGGCGGGTGCTGGACAGAATCCACTGGAAGAACAGGGCCAGTGCGATGAAGATCATCGCAGTCAGGGACACCGGGCCAAGGTAGATCTCGGGGTAGTCCGTATAGCTGAAATCGCTGACCATCAGGGCGTCTTCGCCGGTATAGATGAAGACCAGCCCCCGGATGCCGATCAGCCCGCCAAGCGTGACGATGAAGGAATGCATCCCCGACAGCGCCACCAGAGTCCCGTTGAGAAAGCCAAGCGCGGCACCCGACAGCAAGCCCACGAAGACAGCGGGCCAAATGCCGATATGGTCCTGCAACCCGATGGCCAGCGCCGAGGCCAGCGCAAGGATCGCGCCGACCGACAGGTCGATTTCCCCGTCGATCATCACCATGGTCATGCCGATGGCTAGAATGCCGATGAAGGCCGCCTGCGTCAGCACGTTGCCAAGGTTGTTGACCGTCAGAAAATACGGGCTGGAGGCGGAAAACACCACGACGGTCAGGGCCAGGAACACCCAGATGTGGTTGCGCATCAACAGGCGTGCGACGCTGCTGTGACCGCCTGCCTTGGTGATGGATGTGGTCGCGCTCATGCCAGGATCCTCCCGCGTTTGGCGCCCAGGTCGATCCAGACCGCCAGGATGATGACCGCCCAGGTGACGAGCCACTGAACGTAATAGGGAAAGCCGAGCAGAAGCAGTCCGTTCTGGATAAATCCGAGCATGGTGATGCCCAGAACCGTGCGCCAGATACTGCCCGACCCGCCAAGCAGCGACGTGCCGCCAAGGATCACACCCGCCAGAACCGTCAGCTCATATCCCTGACCGATGGTGTTCTGCGCGCCCATCACGCGGCTGCCCATGATGACTGCGGCAATGGCCGTGGTCAGCCCGGAAAGCGCGTAGGCCCAGAACACCGTCCAGCGCGACGCGATGCCGGAAAAGCGGCTGGCGGTTTCATTGCCGCCCACGGCAAAGACCTGGCGGCCGAAAACCGTGCGGTTCAGGACGAAGGCCGCGATCACTGCCGTCACGAGGAAGATCAGCGCGGGCACCGGGACGCCGAGCAGGTCGTGCCGCCCGAATACCGCGAACCACGTGGTCTGCGCATTCTGGACATTCACGTTCGACCCGCCGGAATAGAACAGGACAAGCCCTTGCAGGAAGGACAGCATCGCCAGTGTCACGATCAGGGCGTTCAGCCCGACAAGCCCGACAAGAACGCCGTTGAACATGCCAACCCCGATCCCCGCCGCGAGCGTGATCAGGATGGCCATAGCCGGGCCGGACGTGTTGTGTTGGTCGACCACGATCACCGTCAGCAGGGTCAGAAGCGATCCGACCGAGAGATCCAGCCGCCCGGTGATCACCACGAAGGTGACGCCGACCGCCATGACGCCCGTGATCGACACCTGTCTCAGGACATCGAAAATGTTGCCCGGCGTCAGGAACGCATCGGCGCTGAGGGCGACCGAGATCAGGAACAGCCCGAACCCCGCCAAAAGCCCATGCCGACGCAGGAACGCCTTCACCTCTGTCTGCATTGTCACGATTCCTCCCTGTCCCAAACGGTAGGCGAAGGGCTTGGCCCGCAGACAGCGCCAATAAATCCAATCTGGTTATTCGGCCCCGATCTGCGGCGCGATGAAGTCCCCGTGAAGCCCCCGTAGGGGCGGTCAAGAAAATCAGATTTGGACATGTCGCGCGTTGAACGCTTGCGCCCGCGGCTCATGATCAGGGGTGTTGAAAGGGCGCAGGCCGCGACGCCCCGTTGCCAAAGGGCAAACCGAGATGCGGCGCGAAAAGGGAGGAAAGAGATGACAAGACTGATGACAAGGGGCTTTGGCCTTGCGGTGACAGCGGCGATGACCGCGGGCATGGCGATGGCGCAGGATGCACCGGACTGGCTGGGAGGCGACCTTCAGCAGCCGCTTTCGGAAACGCGGATCGGCATCACCGTTCTGTATCCGGGGTCCAACGCCTATCAGGCGATGTATGCACAGGCAGCCGAGGAATACGCGGCAGAGCTTGGCATTCAGGCCACCGTGATGGACCCGCAGGGCGACCCGGCCGTGCAGTTCGACCAGATCCAGGACATGATTTCCCAGAACCCCGACGCGATCGTGGTCTGGCCCACCTCGCAGAACGCGCTGATTCCGGCGATCCGCTCGGCCTATCGCGCGGGTATCCCGGTGGTCACCTCGAACTCGCCCATTGGCGAAGCGGGGCGGCGCTACATCGTCGGTCACACCGGCCCCGATGACTGCCTGCAAGCCGAACAGTCCGCAGACATGCTGGCCGAAGCGCTTGGCGGCGAAGGCAATATCGTGGTCGTCGAAGGCACGCCGGGGTACACGGTGTCGATCCTGCGCGGCAACTGCTTCCTCGACCGGATCGCCGATGAATATCCCGGCATCACCATTCTCGACAGCCAGACAGCGGAATGGAACCGCGAACGCGCCCAGACCGTGATGGAAACCTTCCTGACCCAGTATGGCGACCAGATCGACGGCGTCTATGCCTTCGACGATGGCATGGGCCTTGGCGTGATCAGCGCGCTGCAAGGCGCGGGCCTGGAGCCGGGCGAAGTCGCGGTCGTGACCTGCAACCAGTTCGGCGAAGGCTGGGACGCGATGCAGGAAGGCTGGCATCAGGGGTCGAACAAGCAGTCGCCCATCGATGACGCGATCCTCGCCATTCAGACGGCGATCCGCGTGGCCAATGGCATCGAGGTTCCGGCGCTTCAGGGGATCGAGACCCCGATGGTGACGCCCGAGAACGTGACCGAGTTCGAACGCCCGACCTGGTAATCTGACAGAAATGAAAGACGGGGCGCGCGGCGATCAGGCCGCGCGCCCTTTTTCATGCGCCTCAGTAGCGCCCGTTTTCCCGCATGATGGCATCCACCCGGTTCTGCGCGCGGGTCAGCGTTTCCTCTACGCTGCTGTCTCCGTGCAGCATCCGGTAGATCTCGTCCCCCAGAACGCTCAGCATGTCACTAAATTCCGGGATCGGCGGGCGCGGCCATGTCTGCAACTCACCGCGCCGCTCCATCGCGTCCACCCGGCCCAGAAGGCTGCTTTTCGCCTGCACCTCGGGGTCGGCGCTGGTGGAAAACCGCGGGCTGCTGAGGTTGCCGTGCTGGACATACCATTTCAACACCTCGGGCCGGGTCAGGTATTCCATGACCCGCCATGCCGCCCGTTCCCTTGCGGGAGAAAGCCCCTGCGGCAACGCCAGCGAGAACCCCCCGATCGGTGACACGGTGCGCGCGCCCGGCCCGTGCGGGTGCGGCGCGAAGGCCACGTTCTGATGCGCGGGCGAGGTTTCGTCCAGTTCAAAGGCGCGGGCCCGGACGCTCCAGCCATAGCACATGGCGGCGTGGCCTTCGGTAAAGATTCGAATCCGCCTGTCCCAGTCGCATTTCAGGCTGTCAGGATGGGCATAACTGCGCAGTTCCAGCAGGAATTCGGCTGTTGCACGCGCCGCGTCGCTGGTCAGAAGCGGGCGATAGTTTTCGCCCGACAGCGTCCCGAAATCGAAATCCTCCCCCACCCGTGGCAAGTCAATCACGGGCTGGCCATAGCTGGCCAGTGTCTGAATGAAGGTATGCGCGACCGGCGTGCCGCGTTTGAAATTCATCACGATGCCAGACAGGTTCATCCGCGACCGGTGCAGCAGTTTCGCGGCGAACAGAACCTCCTCTGTCGTCTCGGGGATCGACAGGCCGGCATCGGCAAACAGATCGGACCGGCAGAACAGAAGCTCTGCCGTGGGCTGGATCGGCAAGGCGTATTGGCTGCCCGCCCAGGACGATCCCTTGTAGGCCGCCGGATGGAAATCGGACGGGTTGAACCGGTTGCGGGCGATGATCTCGTCAAGCGGCTGAATCACGCGTTCTTCCGCGAGTTGCCCAATCCACGGCAGATCCACGGCCACCACGTCGTAATCCGAGGCCTCGCGCCCCGCATTGGCCATGATCTCGGTGTGAAGATCGTCCAGCGTGAGATTCACCACCTCCAGCTTGGTGCCCAGAAATCCGCCAAGCTCCTGCGCGCGTTGGCGGATGGTCTCGAATGTGGGATCGACGGGCACCGCCAGCCGGATCGTGCGGTCATAGCCCACCCCTTCGCGCATCGCGTTCGGATAAGGCAGGATGCGAGAGGCCATATAGTAGCCGCCGAAATAGAAATCCTCCATCGCGCCATCGCCATTTGCAAAGCCGAAGGTGTTGCCCACCATTGCCTTGAGCTGCATGGCGAAGCTTTCGAACTCCTCGATCAGCTTGCGGGTGGGGTGAAGCGAGAAGGACTTGCCTGTCTTCGACCGTGGCCGCTTGAGCAGAAAGCCGGTGTCCAGCAACTCGTTTACCCGACGCATCGCAGTGCCATAGGGCACATCGGCGGCCATCGCGGCCGAGGTGATGGTCAGTAGCTTGCCTTCCAGATGCCGTCGCATGGCATAGGCGATGATGTTCCAGCGCGCATCCGTCGCCGAAAGCTCTGTCCGTTTTTCCGTGATCGCGCGGGTTTCGTCCATGAAGGACAGAATGCGCAGCATCTCCTGCCGGGTCACGCCAGGTCCCTCCTTGCGAAATATCCAATTCTGACAAAACACACTCCGCCCTCTCGCGGCACAGGAGTTTTGTCCAATCCTGACATTTGTGACGTTCCGGCCAGACCGGCCCCTGTGACACAGTTGGGCCAAGGGCCGTCAAATGCGCGGTCGGGGAGGACCGAATGACCGCTGAGAGCTATGATTTCATCGTTGTGGGCGCTGGCTCTGCCGGGTGTGCCGTGGCCGGGCGGCTGGCAGAGGCGGGGCACAGCGTGTTGCTGCTGGAAGCGGGCGGCAAGGATCGCAATCCCTTCATTCACATCCCGCTTGGCTATTCTTTGCTCTATGCAAACCCGTCCGTGAACTGGTGCTACACCAGTGCGCCGGAACCACATCTGAACGGGCGGCAACTCTTCCAGCCGCGCGGCAAGGTTCTGGGCGGCACGGGCGCGATCAACGGCATGATCTACATGCGCGGCCAGCCTCAGGATTTCGACGGATGGGAAGCGGCGGGCTGCACCGGATGGGGCTGGGACGGGGTGCTGCCCTATTTCAAATCCTGCGAGGATCAGGAACGGGGCGCGGACGATTTCCACGGCGCTGGCGGCCCGGTCTCCGTTTCGGACATCCGCACCGAGCATGCGCTTGGCGAGGCGTTCCACGCGGCGTCAGAGGCTTTGGGCGTGCCCCGCAACGACGATTTCAACGGCGCACAGCAAGAGGGCACCGGCTACGTCCAGACCACGACACGGAATGGTCGGCGGTGGAGCACGGCAGCGGGCTACCTGCGGGGCGCCGCCAAGCGCAATATCGACCTGCGCCTGCATGCGCTGGTGCAGCGGGTGGACCTGGACGGAAAGCGCGCGACCGGCGTGACGTGGACGGACAGGTCCGGCACCCACACAGCCAAAGCGCGGCACGAAATCATCCTGTCGGGCGGCACCTTCAATTCCCCGCAACTTCTGCAACTCTCGGGCATCGGTCCGGGGGCGCTGTTGCAGGCGCATGGCGTTGAGACGCAGCACGACCTGCAAGGCGTGGGCGAGAACCTGCAAGACCATTTCGGCATCGGGGCGGAGTATCGGTCTACCGTGCGGATGACGGTGAACGACCTTTACAACAACAAGCTGAAGGGCGGGCTGCAACTGCTGCGCTGGCTGTTGTTCCGCACCGGACCGTTCGCTGATAATGGCAATTATTCCAATACCTTCATCTGTTCAGGGCCGGAGGTCGACCGCCCCGACATGATGGTGACTTTCATGGCCTGGTGCACGGACGAGCAGCTGAAGCCGCACCCGTTCCCCGGCTTCACGATCCTGGCCGAACATATGCGGCCAAACTCTCGCGGGCATGTGCGCCTGACCGCGCCGGACCCCGCGAAAGCACCGGAAATCCAGTTCAATTTCTTCGCGGACGAGGCCGACCACCGCGCCGCGCTGGCGGGGCTGAAGTTCGGGCGCAGGATTGCGCAGACCGCGCCGATGTCGGACTGTGTGGAATACGAACTGTCCCCCGGCAAGGACGTGCAGTCGGACGAAGACCTGCTTGCCTATTGCCGTCAGAACGGGCTGTCGCTGCTGCACCCCGTGGGCACCTGCAAGATGGGGGTGGACGACACGGCGGTGGTTGATCCGCGCCTGAAAGTGCACGGTATCGAGGGGCTGCGCGTGGCCGATGCCTCGATCATGCCGCGCATCGTGACGGGCAACACCAACGCGGCCTCGATCATGATCGGGGAAAAGGCGGCGGCGATCATTCTGGCAGACCTCAGGGGGCGCGCATGACACGGGAACTTGGCATCGCCCTGATGGGCACGGGTCGCATGGCCCATGTCTACGGACCCAAGATCAACGCCCATCCCGGCCTGCGGCTGGAGGTGATCTTTAACCCGCGCATGTCATCCGCCCAAAAGACCGCTGCGCTTTATGGCGGGCGACCGATGGATGATCTCGACGCGGTGCTGGCCGATCCGGGCGTCCATGCGGTGGTGATTGCCACGCCGACCGATACCCACGTGGAGTATATCGAGCGTGTCGCGGCAGCGGGCAAACCGATCTATTGCGAGAAACCGCTCGATCAATCGCTGGAACGGGTGGACCGCGCCATGCAGGCGCTGAAATCGCACCCTGTGCCCTTCATGCTCGGATTCAACCGCCGGTTCGACCCCGACAACGCGATGCTGCAACAGGCGGTGCGCGCGGGCGAGGTCGGGCCACTGAACATGCTGATGAGCTGGAGCCGCGAGCCAAGCCCCCCGCCGATCGACTACGTCCGTGCCTCGGGCGGCTACTTCGTCGACGCCACGATCCACGATATCGACCTTCTGTGCTGGATCGCGGGAGAGAGGCCCGTTCAGGTCTATGCCGCCGGAAGCTGCAAATTCGACCCCCAGATCGGGGCGGAAGGCGATTTCGACCTGACCATGACGACGCTGACCATGCCTTCGGGCGCATTGGTCCATATCAACAACTCGCGCGCCTGTTCCTACGGGTTCGACCAGCGGCTGGAGGCGTTTGGCGAAAAGGGCATGGTCCAGACCCGCAATCACCGCGACGACTCGCTTGTCCGGTGGGACGGCACCGCGACCGAAGCGAGGAAGCCGCTGAAACACTTCTTCCTCGAACGCTATGACCAGTCCTTCTACAACGCGCTGGACGAGTTCCATGCGGCAGTAACCGAGGGGCGCGAACCCTCCAGCACTGCCGAGGACGGGCGCGCCGCGCTTGCCATCGCGCTGGCCTGTGCGCAGTCGGCGCGGGACGGTGTTGCGGTTCAGCCAATCTACGGCAGCTAACATCTGGCTGGCCCGCTGCAGTGATTGCCTGGCAAGTGTCGCAAAGCGCGACGCCGTTTTTTCCGGAAGTGCAGGATCATCCCGCAAGGCGGCCCTTCATCGGTGCCTACTTGGGCAGCCGCCTTGCGCCGGCGTTCATGCGGGCGGAGAATACCTCCGCTTCCCCTGACGAGATCAGGCGGATGGCTGCACCGTCATCAATGGCATATCCCGCGGGCAGATCGCCCCGCGCGATGGCCTCGGGAAACGCGGTTTGTCGAAGGGGTTCCGTGGAATAGTGCGGACAGCAGGATCCCGGCACGATTCCCAAACCGTCCATCGGGCGCAATCCGTTTCCAAGCGAATCCGTCAGCACCTTGTCGAACCAGCAGGCCGCTCCTGCACTGACCCCGGCCAGCACCGTGCCCTTCACCGTAGCCTCCGCCAGCACGTCTGCGATGCCCGTTTCCCGCAGATGGCTGACAAGCCGGGCGGTGTTTCCTCCGCCGACATAGATCAGGTCCAGCGAAGCGGCCCATGCAGCGGCCTGTGCCGAACCGGCGCCCATAGGCAGATGCGACAGAGACCCCGCCAGATCTGCAAACCGCGTGTGGAACCGGGCAATCTTGACCGGGTCGTCCCGTGATGCGGCCCCGATGAATCCGAGGTGTGGCCGTTCCGGCAGACCCTTCAGGCAGAACAGATCGAGCTCTGGATCCGCGCCATGGGTGAAGCCGCCACCGCCTATTGCTATGACATGATAGCCGCCGTGCATGTTGCCCCTTTTCGGTTGCCAGACCCGGTTTAGCACGGCTTGGTCTACGCATGTATTCGTTTGACACATACGTTCCCGAGAAAAACGAATTTGTCTGATCCCGCCCGGCCTTTGACACTTTCGGTCGGGACCACCGGCGATGACTTCGACGATAGATGAAGTTTTCTGTATCCATGACCGCTTTTCTTTCGGTTTGACGGAAAACAGCACTGACAAGAACAATCGCTTATTCGGCCTGGCGGCGCCGGACCCGATCAAATGCCGCACAAGGGAGGAAGACATGAAACGAATAATTGCACTAGCGACGGCGGCCGTGCTGCTGGCCAGCCCCATGGCCATGGCGCAAAGCGGAACCTTCCGTCAGGCGCATGAATATGGCTTTGGCGCACAATCCAGCCTCGACCCGATTTCGAATGGGCGGATTTTCCAGATCACCGAAAAGATCATGAGCCGCCTGGTCCGCCCCGGCCTTGATGGCCGCCCAAGCCCCGATCTGGCAACTGAATGGTCGGCGAACGAGGACGCCACGGTCTGGACTCTCAGCCTGCGCGACGGCGTGACGTTCCATGATGGCTCCACCTTTGAAGCCGCCGATGTTCTCTATTCGCTGAACCGCGTGCTGGACCCCGAGATGGACAGCCCCGCCCGGTCCGCCATCGCCATGATCGAAGCGGTCGAGGCGCTGGACGACATGACCGTTCAGATCACGCTGGACACGCCCTTCGCCGACCTGCCCTTGCAGCTGATGGACTACCGGCTGCGGATGATCCCCGAAGGGTCCGGCGATACGATCGCCACCACCGGCATCGGCACCGGCCCCTTCATGGTCGAAACCTTCGACGCGGAAGGCACCACCGTTCTGGTCGCCAACCCCGACTACTGGGAAGGCGCGCCGGGCGTCGCCCGGATGGAGATCATCGGCATTCCCGATGGTCAGGCCCGCCTGCAGGCGCTGCTTGGCGGTCAGATCGACATGGAACGCGGGATCACCGCACAGCAAAGCGTGATGTTCCAGAACTCTGACCGGTTCACCATTCAGGAAATCCCGACCGGCAACTGGCGCGGTCTGGTGTTCCGCACCGATGTGGAACCCTTCAACGACCTGCGCGTGCGCCAGGCGGTGCGGATGGTCGCGGATCGCCAGGAACTGGTGGATCTGGTGCTTGGCGGTGGCGGCATCGTTGCCTGTGACACGCCGGTGGAACCCAACGACCAGTATCGCGCCGACCTGTCCTGCCCGCAGGATATCGAGGGCGCCCGTGCGTTGCTGGCCGAGGCGGGCTATCCCGACGGCATCGACATCGACGTGCATGTCGCCACGCTGGAACCCACTTGGCCGACGCTGGCTGTCGCCTATCAGCAGCAGGCCGCCGCTGCCGGCATCCGCGTGAATGTGGTTCAGGCCCCGACCGATGGCTATTGGTCCGAGGTCTGGATGCATGAAGATGTGTCGGCCACCCGCTGGAACGAACGCCCCGCGGATCAGGCCCTGCATGAAATCTACCTGTCCACGGCGCGCTGGAACGAGTCCTTCTATCAGGACGAAGCTTTCGACGCCCTGCTGGCCGCTGCCCGCCGCGAGCTGGATTTCGAAGCCCGTCGCGCGCTCTATGTTCAGGCGCAGGAGCATCTTCAGGAAACCGCAGGCACGCTGATCCCCTATCACGTGACCCGTCTGGTCGGTGTGTCCTCTCGCGTGCACAATCTTGACGAGGTCAAGAACGATGCCGTGCGGTGGCATCTGATCACGGTCGACGAGTGATCGGCTGAAACCATGCCCTCCGCCCCGCCAGACCGGGGCGGAGGGGCTTCTTTCTTTAAAGGGCGGGTGGCACAACGATGCTGCAGATGTTTCTTCGGCGCCTGTTTCTGGGTGCGATCACGGTGGCCATCGTGTCCATGATCATCTTCGCGGGGGTCGAGATCCTACCCGGCGACGCCTGCACCGCCTTCCTCGAACGCGAAGCGCAGGGGCGGGTGCTGGAAAACTGCCGCGAGGAACTGGACCTCAACCGTCCCGCCGTCGTGCGATACCTCGATTGGGCGTCAGATGCGCTGCGTGGCGATCTTGGCGTGTCCGCAAATGGCCAGCGGTCCATTGCCGAGATGGTTGGCGCACGGCTACAGAATTCGTTGCTGCTGGCCGCCTGCGCGCTGATCGTGGGCGTGCCGACCGCCATCTTCCTTGGTGTCGTGTCGGGCCTCTGGCGCGACCGGCCCGTCGACCTTGTGCTGTCGACCGGCGCAATCTTCGCCATGACCATCCCCGAATTCGTATCCGCCACCGTGCTGATCCTTGTCTTCTCTGTCTGGCTTGGCTGGCTGCCGGGGATTGTTTTGACCTCGGCCAATGCGCCCGCATCCGAGTTTTTCCCCGAAATTATCCTGCCGGTGGTGGTGCTGGCCATGGTGATGACAGCCCATATCCTGCGCACCGTCCGCTCCTCGGTCATCGAGGTGATGAACAGCGATTACGTGCAGATGGCCACGCTGAAGGGCGTGCCTTACTGGCGCATCGTATTTCGCCATGCCCTGCCCAATGCGCTGCTTCCTGCAATCAACGTCGTGGCGCTGACCATCGCCTGGCTACTGGGCGGGGTCGTGGTGATCGAGGTGGTGTTCAACTATCCGGGTCTTGGCCGGATGATGATCGACGCGATCTCCGACCGTGATCTGCCGGTTGTGCAGGCCATCGCCCTGATCGTGGCCACGGTCTACGTCGGCGTGAACCTGACCGCCGACCTTCTGACCATGGTCGCCAATCCGCGCCTGCGCACCCTTTACACGAGGAAATGACGGACATGAGCCTTGCCTCGATCCCGCAGAATTCGCACCTTGGCCGCACCCTGTCGGTGCTGCGCGACGTGACCTCCCGCCCCTCGGGGGCGGTGGGGCTGAGCCTCGTGCTGTTTCACCTGATTCTGGCCGTCATCAGCCCCTATATCGCGCCCTTCGACTATCGCACGATGAATGCCGCGATGATGCTGACGGGCCCCGACGGGGTGCATTGGCTGGGCACCGACCACCTGGGCCGCGATGTGTTCAGCCGCACCATTCAAGGCGGGCGCGAGGCCATTCTGGTCACCGGTATCGCCACCCCCATTGCCGTGGCCTGGGGTGGCCTGGTGGGCATCTTCTTCGGCCTCATCGGCGGACGGGTGGACGAGGTCATGATGCGCTTCGTCGATGCTTTCCTGTCGCTGCCATGGATCCTGAAGATGCTGGTCCTGATCGTGACCTTCGGCACCGGGATCGAGGTGCTGATCCCCACGCTCGCCTTCTTCTACGGCATCCCCGTGATCCGCATCGCCCGTGCCGCGACCCATGACGTGGTGGCGCGCGATTTCGTCGCCGCCGCGCGGGCGCGCGGGCAGAGCCGCATGACGATCATGCGCAAGGAACTCCTGCCCAATGTGCTCGACGCGCTGATGGTGGAAGGCGCGATGCGCTGGTCTTGGATGCTGCTGGCCTTCTCGTCGCTGTCGTTTCTCGGCTTCGGGGTTTCACCGCCGACGCCCGACTGGGGCCTGATGATCGCCGATGCGCGCGGTTTCATGTCCTTCGCGCCCTGGGGCGTTCTGGGGCCGGTCATCGCGCTGTCGACGCTGATCATCGGCATCAACCTCACGGCGGACGCGCTGGCCAAGGCGCTTGGCATCGACCGCGCACAGAAGGCCCCGGTGTGACATGACCGATACTCCCGTCATCCAATTGTCCGACCTGTCCATCGGCTTCACCGGCCGCGCCGGGCACACCCTGCCGGTGCTGCGCAACATCGACCTGACGGTGCGGCCCGGCGAAAGCATCGGTCTTGTCGGCGAAAGCGGATCGGGCAAGAGCACCGTGGCGCTGGCGGCCATGGGCTATCTCAAACGCGGGCTTCGGGTGCTTGGCGGCACCGCGCGTTTCGAAGGCCACGACATGTTCGCCCTGAAACGCCGGGAGCTTGAGACGCTTCGCGGTGGCCAACTGGCGCTGATCCCGCAGAATTCGGGCCAGTCGCTGACGCCCACCCTGCGCATCGGCGCGCAACTGACCGAGGCGCTGCGCCTGCACAGCCGCCTTGACCCGGCGCAGTTTCCCGACCGTGTGCTGGAGCTTCTGGGGCAGGTGCGCCTGCCCGATCCGCAGACGATCACCCGCCGCTATCCGCATGAGCTGTCGGGCGGGCAACAGCAGCGGGTTGCCATCGCCATGGCGCTGGCGGGCGAGCCGCGCGCCCTGCTGCTCGATGAGCCGACCACGGGATTGGACGTCACCACGCAGGCCCATATCCTCGAACTTCTGCGCGATCTGGCGCGCGAAACCGGCATGGCCATGGTCTATGTCAGCCATGACCTTGGCGCGATTGCGCGGGTCTGTGACCGGGTGGTGGTGATGTATGCGGGCGAGGTGGTGATGGAGGGCAGCGCCCGGCAGGTGCTGACCGCGCCGACGCATCCCTATGCGCGCGGCCTTCTGGCCTCGATCCCCAAACTCAGCGATCCACATCTGCCCATGGCCCTTGGCGGCCGTCCCCCGGCCCCGGGCGGGGCGGGCGATGGCTGCGCCTTCGTGGATCGCTGCGCGCTGGCCAGCGACCTCTGCCGCGCCACCCGACCGATGCTTGCCCCCGGACCGGGGGGCGCGCCGGTGCGCTGCCACCATGCCGACCGGGCCGATACCCTGCCGATGAGCTCGCAAGGCGATCACGCCGCGCGGGCCGAGGCGGGAACCGCCCCCGTCCTGTCCCTTCAGGATCTGGAGATCCGCTATTCCAGACCCGGCCTTCTGGACCGGCTGCGCGGGCGCGAGGATACGCGGCCTGCCACCGTCGATGACATCACGATCAGTATCGCGAAGGGCGAGACGCTTGGGCTGGTGGGCGAGTCCGGCAGTGGCAAGTCGACGATCCTGAAAACCATTGCCGGGCTTCTGCCGCCCGCGGGTGGCGAGATCCGCTTCGACGGCGACGCGCCGCTGCCGCGATCCGTCGAACAGCGCGGGCCCGATCACCTGCGCCGCATCCAATTGATCTTCCAGAACCCCGATGACAGCCTCAACCCGCGCCACACCATCGCGGAGATCCTCGAACAGCCGCTGAAGCTCTATTTCGGCCTGTCTGGCACCGCCCTGCAGGATCGTTGCGTCGAGATCCTCGAACGGGTCCGCCTTGGCGGCCACTACCTCGACCGACTGCCGAGCCAGTTGTCGGGCGGCGAGAAGCAGCGCGTCGCCGTTGCCCGCGCCTTTGCGGCAAACCCCGATCTGGTGCTGTGTGACGAGGTGACATCGGCGCTCGACGTGTCGGTTCAGGCGGCGGTGCTGGAACTTCTGAACGACCTCAAGGCCGCGCAGGGCACGACCTATGTCTTCGTCTCGCACGATCTGGCGGTGGTGCGGGCGCTGTCGGACCGGGTTGCCGTTCTCTACCAGGGGCGGCTGTGCGAAATCGGGCCGTCGGCTGAAGTCTACGCGCTGCCCTCGCATCCCTATACCGAGGTGCTGCTTGGTGCCGTGCTGGAGCCCGACCCCGACACCGCGCCCAAGCTGACCGCCGATGACGTGATCGAGTTGTCGCCGCCCGCGAAGGGCTGCCCGTTCCAGCGCCGCTGCCCGCGCAAGATCGGCGCAAGATGCGACACCGACACCCCCCCGTGGCAGACCCGCGACGACGGCCACGCAATCCGTTGCCACATCCCGCTGGACGACTTGCACCGGCAGCAACAGGCCGATTCATAGCCTGCCTGAATAGGTGCCGGATCAATTTCGATTGGCCCGGAATTTTGCAGCCGGTCTAAGGTGTTGGCATGAAACCGCAGAGCTGACAGGGGGCCGCCATCGCCCGTCCGACCAACACCGACCGATCTCGCATCTTCTGCACCGAGGATGCCCGCAGGATCGCGCAGAAACGCCTGCCGCGCGTCATCTTCGATTTCATCGAAGGCGCGGCGGGGCGCGAGGTGGCGACCGCCCGCAACCAGACCCGCTTTGACGAGATCACCCTGCAACCGCGTGTGCTTGAAAATGTCGGCGCGCGTCGTCTGGAAACCCGGTTTCTGGGGCGGAGGCATGGCCTTCCCTTCGGGATCGCGCCCATGGGCATGTGCAACCTGACCCATCCCGACGCCGACCGGGCACTGGCCCGCGCGGCAAGCCGCTTCGACATTCCGCTCTGCCTGTCTTCGGCGGCATCAAGCTCTATCGAGGAGATGCGGTCCTGGGCCGGGGATCATGCGTGGTTTCAGCTTTATGTCGGCGCGTCGATGGAGCAATCGCTGGATATGGTCCATCGAGCGAAGGTGGCGGGCTATGACACGCTGATCCTGACCGTGGATGTCCCGCAGGTGGCACGCCGCACCCGCGACCTGCGCAACGGGTTCCAGATGCCGTTTCGCATGACGCCCCGGCTTTTGTGGGATTTTGCCAGCCATCCGAGTTGGTCCCTCTCGATGCTGCGGAACGGCGCGCCAGAGCCGCGCAATTTCTCGACCAGCGCGACGGCCACAAGGTTTGACCGCAGCGCCAGCCGCGCCGGGGCGGATTGGGCGTTTCTGGATCGTTTGCGCGACCTGTGGCCGGGCCGGCTGATCGTCAAGGGCGTCGGTTCCCCCCCGGATGCGCGGCGCATCCAGGCGGCGGGGGTGGATGCGATCCAGGTCTCGAACCATGGCGGGCGGCAATTGGACAGCGTGCCTGCCGCCATCGACCTGCTGCCGCGCATTCGCGCCGCAGTCGGCCCGGATTATCCGCTGATCTTCGACAGCGGCCTGCGCAATGGCGAAGACATCGTCAAAGCCTTGGCGCGTGGGGCGGATTTCGTGATGCTGGGTCGCCCGCTGCTCTATGCGCTCGGGGCCGAAGGCGCGCGCGGCCTCACGGCCCTGATCCGCATATTGGCCGAGGAAACCAGCCTGACGCTGGCGCAAGTGGGACTGACCGATATCGGTTCGGTCAGCGCCGGGATCCTTGCCGACGCTTCAGACATGCCCAAGCCAAAACCGGCGGCGCGGACCGCCCTGACAGCCTATTGAAAGACATGGAACAGCACATGACAGCCAAGCATCAGATCAGGGGCGGCGCGTTGCTGGCCCGGGCATTCAAGGAAAAGGGGGTGGAGCACGCCTTTACCCTTGCGGGCGGGTTCTGCAACCCGGCGCTGGAGGGCTTCATGGAATGCCAGATGCCGGTGATCAACTGCCCGCATGAACAGATCGCCGGTCATCTGGCGGACGGGCACGCGCGGATCACCCGCAAACCGACGCTCTGCCTCGTGGGGCCGGAAGGCTTTGCCAACGCGGTTCCAGCGATGCTGGAAGCGTGGGGAGAGCGGTCTCCGGTCATCTTCGTGACCGGGTCCTCCACGCTGAAGCGACAAGGCGCGGGCGGGTTCAAGGAAATCGACGATGTCGCGATTGCCGCGCCGCTGACCAAGTATTCCGAACAGATCGTCGACGGCAACCGCATCAGCGAATTCGTGGACCGTGCCTGGAAGGCCGCAACCACCGGCTATCCCGGCCCGGTCCATCTGAGCCTGCCGGTCGATATCATGTTCTCGTCTTTCGACGAGGATGCGGGCCGCGACGAGCGCCCTTTCAATCGCACCGCACAGCCTGTGCCGCGCGCCTGGCCAGACCCTGCGGCGCTTGCGCCGGTGCTGGACACAATCAGGCGTGCCGAACGCCCGGTGATCATCGCCGGGCACGGCGTCTGGTGGTCGAAATCCGAAAGGAACCTGGCCGCGTCGGGCAACAAGCTGCGCATTCCGGTCTATAACGTGCCCTACCACACCAAAAATTTGGGCGAGGAAACCGAGTGCTATATCGGGCTGGCCGATTTCCACCAGTTTCACCCGTCAAAGCCCGCAATCCACGAGGCGGATGTGGTGGTCATGGTCGGCTGCCGGCTGGACAACCAGATGAATTTCGGAAACCCGCCTTTCATTCCGGCGGGAACCACGCTGATCTGCGTGAATGGCAGCCATGAGGAACTGGACTACAACCACGGCGCAGACATGCCGCTGCTCTCCGATCCCGGCGCGTTTCTCGACGCCCTGGCGGGGATTGATCAAAGCTGGGACAGCTGGTTTGCCCTGCAACAGCAGCGTCGCGCGGACTGGGTGCAGGAATGGACCAACCATCTGGAGGAAGAGCGCGCCCGCGACATTACTGAGGGCCGCAAGATGCACCCTCTGCAACTGGCCGTCGATGTTCAGGCCGAAATGGCGGATGGCGATTGGCTGGTCTTCGATGGCGGCAACACGCATTTCTGGAACGAGATCGCCACCAATATCGCCGCCAAGCGCGGCCGGAAACTGGGCGGCATCCTGCATCCGGGCAATTACAGCCTGCTCGGGGTCGGCGTGTCCTTTGCAATGTCGGCCAAAAGCGTGCATCCCGACAAGACGGTGGTTCTGGTCTCGGGCGACGGTGCGTTCCTGTCGGGCGGCCTGTCCATCGAGGCCTGCTTTCAGGAAAACCGCCCCATCGTGGTGGTGATCGACAACAATGGCGGGCTGGACTGCATTTCGCAGCAGCAGGAGCGTCTCTTTGCGAATGGCCGCCATTTCGCCACCGATTTCCGCGACATTCCGTTCCACGCGATGTTCGAGGGGTTGGGCGGGCATGGCGAACTGGTCACGCGGCGCGAAGAGCTGGCCCCGGCCCTGAGACGCGCCATCGCCAGCGGCAAGACGGCCTGTGTCAACGTGAAATGCCGGGGTGTGATCAGCCCGATCGTTGCCGCCACATCCGACAAACGCGACAAGGCGTCGATCGAATGAGCGCGACTGTGTCCACCCATACGCTCAGCGGTCTTGACGGCACCCATGCGGGCGGCGTTCGGGTGACGCTGACCCGGATCACCGGCACGCCAGAGCAGCTGTTCAGCGTCGATACCGACGAGGGCGGGCGGCTGAGCCAGCAGGTTGATCTGGCGGGTGCCGATCCCGGCGATCTCTATGAGCTCAGCTTTGCAACCGGCCCCTATTGGGCCGACAGGGGCGCATCGCCGCTTGTGCAGCAGATTGCCCTGCGCCTTCATATGCCCGACCCGGACGGGCGCTATCACCTTCCGGTCATCCTGTCCCCCAACAGCAGCGCCCATTGGTGGTCGCGCTGATCAACAAGGCCAATTCAATGTCCGACGGTCTGAACATGTCGCGCCGCATCCGGCGCACCCCCTACACGGATCGCGT
Organism: Nioella sp. MMSF_3534; assembly: GCF_030732985.1. Classification (GTDB taxonomy): domain Bacteria; phylum Pseudomonadota; class Alphaproteobacteria; order Rhodobacterales; family Rhodobacteraceae; genus Nioella. The sequence continues at coordinate 104,374 of NZ_JASHJX010000004.1, read as the reverse complement.
CGAAGCCGCCGGGGTTCGCGGCTTTTCCGTGGTCAACCACATGCTGTTGCCCAAGGCGTTCCAACCGAGCGTCGAGGAGGATTACTGGCACCTGCGAGAGCACGTGCAGATCTGGGACGTGTCCTGCCAGCGGCAGGTACAGATCAACGGCCCGGATGCCGCACGGCTGGTGCAATGGATGACCCCGCGCGATATCTCGAAGGCGAAGGTCGGTGATTGCCTCTATGTGCCGCTGGTCGATCACAAGGGCGGGCTGGTCAATGACCCGGTGCTGCTGAAACTGGCCGGGGACCGGTTCTGGCTGTCCATCGCCGACAGCGATGTGCTGCTTTACGCGCTCGGGCTGGCGCTTGGTGCGGGGATGAAGGTGGAGATCGAGGAACCCGACGTGTCGCCGCTGGCGGTGCAGGGGCCGAAGGCCGAAGACTTGATGGCCCGTATCTTCGGGGACAGCATCCGCGAGGTCGGGTTCTTCAAATTCGCCCGGTTCGATGTTGAAGGCACGTCTCAGATCATTGCCCGATCCGGCTATTCCCGGCAGGGCGGCTTCGAGATCTACCTTGAAGGCGGGCATCTTGGCCCGGCCCTGTGGGATCGGATCTGGCAGGCGGGTCAGGCATTCAACATCACCCCTGGCTGCCCCAACCTGATCGAGCGGATCGAGGGTGGGCTGTTTTCCTACGGCAACGAGATGACACGCGAGAATTCTCCGCTGGAACTGGGGCTGGCCAAGTTCTGCAAGCTGGACGGGTCCGTGAACTGCCTGGGGTTGGCGGCATTGCAAGACCTTGCGCACAAGGGCGTTTCACGGGAAATCCGCGGGCTGCGCTTTGACGGCGGGCCGGTTCCCACCTGTTCCACCCCGTGGCCGGTGATGGTGGGCGACAGGCAGGTCGGTCAGATCACGTCGGGCATCTGGTCGCCGCGCTTTGGCCAGAACGTGGGCCTGTCCCTGATTGACAGAGACTATTGGGACATCGGCCAGCCGGTGCGCGTGCTCACGCCTGACGGTATGGACCGCGAGGGCGAGATCGTTCCGCTGCCGATGGTCTAGGATCAGCTTGCAAAGCTGTTGGCCAGCTTGACCCGCTGATCAAGCTGTTCGGCCAGAATCTCGGAGAACTCGGCGGCCTGGCGGGACAGCCGCGCGCGGCCCCCGCAGACAATCGAGACGTAATAGGTCAGGTTTTGCAGGATCGGGCGGAAGGCCACCCCGCCCATGCGCACCGCCTGTTCCGCCGAAAACGGATCGGCAATCGCCAGAACACCGGTTTCGCGTACCAGAGCCGCCGCCACGGGCATGTTGGTCGAAGACAGTCGGGATCGGGATTGCAGCTTTTGCGACAGGCTGCTGTCCATCGACATCATGGCATCGGGGAAGGCGCCGCCGAAGGTCACGAAATCCTCCTGCTCGGCCAGGATTTCCAGGTCGACGGGACCGGCCAGACCCACCAAAGGATGATCTTCGGGCATGAGGCAAACATAGGGTGCGGCCGTCTGGAAAAGGGTTTCCACACCGTCATAGGGCGGTTGCCGCCCGACCACGCCCAGATCGAACTGATGCAGCTGCACCGCGTCCAGAATGGCCGGGGTATTGCGGGCGTGGATCATCACACGGATGTCTGGGTATCTCTGGATCAGGCTGTTGACGGCGCGCGGCAGTTCAATCGTGGAAATCGATTGAATCGTGCCAACCGAAACGACGCCCCCGCTTGTCGTGCGGATGCTGTCTGCCAGATCCTGAAGCCGGTCGACCCCCACGAACATGCCTTCCACGGCCTGATAGAACGTCCGCGCCTCTACCGTCGGGATCAGCCCTCGTCCGTTTCTCTGGAAGAGGGCAAAGCCGACGGACCGTTCCAGATCCGCGATCAGCCGGCTGACGCTCGGTTGCGAGACATGCATCATCTCGGCGGCTCCGGTGATGGACCCGCAACGGATGGTGGCCCGAAATGCCTCGAGTTGGCGCAGATTCATGTCTTGGGTCCTGTATCTGGCAACAGCGATTGCAAGGGACGCTGCCATGATCAAGTCATTTTGCGTATGCTTGCTGGACTTTCATAGAAATACCAAATGCAACTTGTCAACAAAACAGGGCAACCTTCCGGGGTGAACGCCGCCACCGGGGGGGATGATGACCGTGCTCCGCGCTCTGGCTGCAAGCCATGCTGGTGCGCCCGACTGTGCCCTTTGCGCAAATCCCCGGCGTCGTGACAGGTTTGGCGATTGCAGGGGCGCACGGAATTTCGCACCATCGGCTCCGACAGGCAGAAGGGCATGGTATGGACCCCAAGATCATCATCTGTGGCACTGGCCGCGCGGGTACGACCCTGCTGGTGCGCATTCTGACCGTGGCGGGGATGGATACCGGCTTTAAACCGCGCCGATTCAAAGGCGTGGAAGAGAACCTCGGTCGCGCCGGGCTGGAAAGGCCTGTCAGGCGGCACAACGTGGACAAGCTGCCGATGGTGGTGAAATCGCCTCAGATCGTGGATGTGCTGCCGCAGCTTCTGGCCGAAAGCTGGTTTCCGGTCGGACTGGCCATCATCCCGATGCGAGAGCTTGGCTCTGCCGCCAACAGCCGCCGACAGGTCCGCGAGCGGGCAATCGCGGCGGGCGAAGACCCGGACATGGCACCGGGCGGACTTTGGAAGACCGATCAGGCCGAGAACCAGCACTGGGTTCTGGCCGAGCAGTTTTACCGCACGCTGGAACCGCTGGTTGCGGCTGAAGTGCCGGTTGTGACGCTGTCCTTCCCGCGCTTTGCCAGGGATGTTGACTATTTCGACCGGGTGCTCGGCGCAGAGCTGGAAAGGCGATACGGCGTGGATCGCAACAGGCTGCGCGCCGCCCATGCGCAGGAATGCAACCCGACGCTCATCACCGCTGAGGCGACGGCCCTGAAAGACAGCCCGTCATGAGATGGGACAAGCTGGCCGAGCATCAGATCCGCAAGGCCGAGGCCGAGGGGCAACTCGATGACCTGAAAGGGGCGGGCAAGCCCCTGAAGCCGGAGACGGGCGAGAGCGCCGATGCGGCAGGATTTCGGATCATGCATGAAGCGGGCGTTGTCCCGCGAGAGATCGAGTTGCGCAAACAGGTGGAGGCTCTGACAGCGAAGCTGAGGGAAACCCCGGCGGGCGCGGAGCGCGAGACGATCGTCCGGGAACTGGCGGGTGTTCAACTGAGGCTCGACATCGAGCAGGAAGCGCGGCGCAAATACATGCGCCATGACTAGCAGCAGGAAAGAGGGCTGACATGGACCTGTCGGACGGACGCGCGTTCAGCGCGGATACCATTGTGGCGCTGTTCACAGACACCTTTGCCGCCTCGGAAGGGGCGGAGGAAGGCGCGCTGATCGGGGGGCTGGTGGAACAGTTGCTGAAGACACCGGCGCAGGAGTTGCGCGTCTTCACGGCCGCTGACGCGGGTCAGCTGATCGGCTGCATCTGCTTTACCCGGCTGACCTACCCCGAAGACCCACGCCACGTGATGCTGCTGTCCCCGGTCGCGGTGGCAACGGCGGCGCAGGGCAAAGGCGCGGGGCAGGCATTGATCACGCATGGGCTGAACGCACTTCGGGCCGAGGGGGTCGACATGGCCATCACCTATGGCGATCCGGCGTTTTACGGACGGGTCGGGTTCAAAGCCCTTACAGAAGAGATGGCCCCGCCGCCCCTGCCACTGAGCCACCCCGAAGGCTGGATCGGTCAGTCGCTGTCTGGGGCGGATCTCTCACCTCTGAAGGGGCCATCCTCCTGCGTGGCAGCCCTGAACAAGCCCGATTATTGGTGACAGATCTCAGAGCCGCCCGATGCGCCGGAGTTCCTCGACCGTATCGCGGATGCTGGTCTCGGTGCTGACGGTCGGCTGCCAGCCGAGCACATCTTTCGCCCGCTGGTTGGACGAGGCAAAGTAGCGCCCCCGGTTCAGCACCGCAAACTCTGGCGTGATCAAGGGCGGTGCCCCGATCAGGCGGCTGGTCATGCGGTTCATCAGCGGGGCGATCGGGTACATGAACAGGGGCACGGTCATCAGCGGGCGACCAACGCGCATTCCCTGAGCGCGCAGGATGTCGATGATCTCATCAAAGCTCGGGAACCGGTCATTGCAGAGGATGAACCGGCCCGACACATCCTGTTCCGCCGCCCGGATATGCCCGTCCACAACGTCACGCACATCGACAAAGGGCATGACGCCCTTGAACGAGCCCATACGCAGGGCCCCCTTGGCGATGGCCTCGATGAAATCGGTGGATTGCGTGGGTTTGTGGAAGGTACCGCCGAAGATGCCCGCAGGCAGGACAGAGACCATGTTCACGCCAAGCTCCGCCGCCAAGTCCCAGGCCCGTTTCTCGGCCAGGGTCTTGGCGCGGATATAGGGAACGCTCAGGTCTTCGGTCCAGTCGGCTTCGCTCTTCCTGTCCTCGGGCGAGGTGCCGAGCGGCAGGGTGACGGTGGATGAGGTCAGCACAACCTTGCGCACGCCACTGGCAGCAGCCGCCCGGATCGCAGCCGTTGCGCCCTCGACCGCGTCGCGCACCATTTGCGCATCCGCGTCCGCGCCGGAGGTGACATAGCGATAGGTCGCGGCGACATGGTAGAGCAGGTCTATGCCCTCAGTGGCAGTGCGGAACCCATCGGCATCCTGCACGTCGAGCGACACGATATCCTGCACCCCAAGCGCCCGGAGCGGGGCTGACTTGGCCGGATCATCCGCATCGCGGACCGAAACCCGCAGGTCCGTGCCACGGCTGACCAGTTCCTTCACCAGATTGAACCCGACATGACCATTCGCCCCGGTCACCAGCACCTTGCCCATGATACGCCCCTTCCCATGCAACCTTGGGTGGCAAGTCTAGGCGCGGGATAGCGAACATGGCAAAGAAAAACCCCGGCGGGATCGAACCTGCCGGGGCTTTCTGTTTCTCAGCTATAGGCCAGCTTAGGCCAGCGCGCCTTTCGCCTGGTCGACGATGGCGCCGAATGCTTCGGGCTCGTGCACGGCGAGATCGGCCAGAACCTTGCGGTCCACTTCGATACCGGCCAGCGCCAGACCGTTGATGAAGCGCGAATAGGTCAGCGATTCGTCATGGGCGCGAACAGCCGCGTTGATGCGCTGAATCCACAGGGCGCGGAACTGACGCTTGCGGGCCTTGCGGTCGCGGGTCGCGTACTGGTTGGCCTTGTCGACGGCCTGCGTCGCGGTGCGGAAGTTGCGGCTGCGGGCACCGTAGTAACCCTTGGCGGCCTTGACGATCTTGCGGTGACGGGCGTGGGTGGTGGTGCCGCCTTTAACTCGGGACATTGTCAGGCCTCCTTAGCGTGCGTAGGGCATGTAACCCTTGACGATCTTTTCGTCAGGGGCGGACAGGATCGTGGTTCCCCGCGCGGTGCGGATGAACTTGGTGGTCCGTTTGATCATGCCGTGGCGCTTACCCGCCTGGCCTGCTTTGACACGGCCGGAAGCCGTGACCTTGAAGCGCTTCTTGGCGCTCGACTTGGTCTTCATCTTGGGCATTTTCGTCTCCAGTTCATTGGCTACGTTCTGGCGCGACTCGGCATGCCTCTCGGCCGGCCGCACCGGTTGGAGCGCGTCTGTTACCGACAATCCGGGGACAAGGCAAGGGGGTCAGTTCATCACTCGTGACAGGACCGAGATGAACGCATCGGGCACTTCACGCCAGCCACTCGGGTCGTCGAGCGACCAGTAGGCATAGACGAACACGCCAACACCCGCCGCCAGCGCCCCAATCGCGATGGTCGGAAACTCCCCGTCCGACCAGACCGACAGGGCCGAGGCGATCGAAAAGAGGATCACCAGGGTCGAGAGGGTCAGCAGGATGTCGGGGCTCAGGATCATTCCATATCGGTCGACATGATCAACCGCTCGTCACAGGGGGCGACGCGGATGATATTCGTTGTTCCCTGCACATTGAAGGGGACACCGGCGGTGACGACGATAAAATCGGTTTCCGTGGCAAAACCAGCGTCCCGCGCGGCACGCGCCGCAGAAGTCACGGCCATCTTGAAGCGCGTGAGTTCGCCCGTCAGGTAGCAGTTCGTGCCCCAGGTCAGGCACATGCGGCGGGCCACATCGACGATGGGGGTCATGACGATGATCGGCACGCGCGGACGTTCACGGGCAACAAGGGACGCCGTGCCACCCGATTGGGTGAAACAGCAGATCGCCTTGATATCGGTGGTTTCCGCGATTTCGCGGGCGGAGGAAACGATGCCATCGGCCACGGTGGATCGAGTGACCTTGCGGCTTGATTCGATGATGTCGCGATAGGTCGAGTCGGCCTCGACCTCTACCGCGACATTGTTCATGGTCGTCACCGCCTCGATCGGATAACCGCCCGCAGCACTTTCGGCAGAGAGCATCACTGCATCGGCACCTTCATAGATGGCGTTGGCCACGTCGGTCACTTCGGCGCGGGTCGGAACCGGGCTTTCGATCATCGACTCGAGCATCTGGGTCGCCACGATCACCGGTTTGGCGGCGGCACGACAGGCCCGGACAAGCCGTTTCTGGATCGGCGGCACCGCCTGCACGGGCAGTTCCACACCCAGATCGCCCCGCGCCACCATGATCCCGTCAGAAGCGGCGAGGATCTCGTCAAATGCCTTCACCGCCGCCGGTTTCTCGATCTTGGACAGGATCGCGGCGCGGCCTTTGGCCAGCCCGCGGGCCTCCTCGACATCTGCGGCGCGCTGCACGAAACTGAGTGCCAGCCAGTCGACGCCAAGCTGGCAGACAAACTCCAGGTCCTTGCGGTCCTTGTCGGACAGGGCCGCCAGCGGCAGCACCACATCGGGCACGTTCACGCCCTTGCGGTTGGAGATGGACCCGCCTGCGATGACCTTGCAATTGGCGAAATCCGCGCCGCAATCTTCCACCTGCAGCTTGATCTTGCCGTCATTGACCAGAAGGGTCGAGCCCGGTTCCAGCGCCGCGAAGATTTCGGGGTGGGGCAGCTGCACGCGGGTATGGTCGCCCTCGGCCTCATCCAGATCGAAGCGGAAGGGGGCACCGTCTTCCAGTTCATAGGGGCCATTTGCGAAGACACCGCAGCGCAGTTTCGGGCCCTGGAGATCGGCCAGGATGGCAATCGGGCGACCTGTGTCCTTTTCCACCTGACGGATGATCGTATGGCGTGCGCGGATTTCCTCGTGGTCGCCATGGCTCATGTTCAGGCGGAACACGTTGGCCCCGGCCTCGAACAGCGCGCGGATCATCTTGTAGTCGTTGGAGGCAGGCCCGAGGGTTGCCACGATCTTCACGTTGCGCAGGTGTTTCATGATCGGTCCCTCGTTTCGCCTTCGACAAATGTTAGCGCTAGCATTTCGGTTGCGGCCCTTATGTCCCAATTCGCGGAACATGACAACTGGCACTCGCGTCTAACCTGTCATATGTCCCTTTTGTCTATGAAGGATAACACGGAAATGACAGCCCCTTTCCACATCGAAGGGCAAGACCGCGCCTCTCGTTGGCTGATCACCTGCGACCATGCCTCGAACCGGGTGCCCGATTGCGTGAGTGGCGGCGACCTGGGTCTGCCGGAGGCGGATATGAACCGCCATATCGCCTACGATATCGGCGCGGCGGGGCTGTCCCGGGCCTTGGCGCGGGAAATGGGCGCGCCGGTGATCCTGTCGGATTTCTCGCGTCTGGTGATCGACCCCAACCGGGGGGAGCATGACCCGACTGTGCTGATGAAGCTTTATGACGGGTCGATCATCCCGGCGAACCGGGGGGCCGATGCGGCGGAGCAGGAGCGGCGGCTCGCGGCCTTTCACCGGCCCTATCACAACGCGCTGACAGAGCTGGCCGCGCGGCGCGATGATACGGTCTTGCTGGCCGTCCACAGCTTTACCCCGCAATTCAAGGGGCGCGAGATGCGGCCGTGGCATGTGGGGGTGCTCTATGCCGAGGATGAGCGGTTGGCGGCCCCGCTGCTGGACCGCCTGCGGGCTGAGGCCGACATCTATGTGGGAGACAACGAACCCTATTCCGGCCACCTGCCCGGCGACAGCATGGACCGCCACGGGGTGGAACCGGGCCGCCCGCATGTGCTGATCGAGCTGCGCAACGATCTGATCGCAACGCCGGAACAGCAGGAACATTGGGGTCAGCGTCTGGCCCCGATTCTGGAAGGAGCCCTGACCGATGCCGGTTGCTGAGAGGAGCTTGAATTGCCCCATCTGACACTTCAACATTCTGCCAATGTCGCCGTGGATCAGGCGCTGTGTGAGGCCCTGTTTCAGGCACTGGCCGCCTATGATGCCATTCCGCATCCCGAAAGCCTGAAAATCAGAACCCTGCCCTGCCCCCATTGGCGCATCGGGACCGAGCCGCAGAGCTTCGCCCATGCGGACCTGTCGCTGCTGCCGGGCCGGGATGATCCGACCAAGGCCGCCCTTGCACGATGCGTGCTGACCGTGCTGGAATCGCACCTGCCCGAGGTTGGTTCTTTGTCGGTCGACGTGAAGGACCTGAGTGCCGCCTATACCAAGCGCGTCTTGTGAGAAGGAGATCAGAGATGGACGACCAGACCCGTATCGAGATCGAGGCCGCCGCCTTCCGCCGCCTGCGTCAGCACCTGATGGACGACCGCCCGGACGTGCAGAATATCGACCTGATGAACCTCGCCGGGTTCTGCCGCAACTGCCTGTCCCGCTGGTATCAGGAAGCCGCGAATGAGCGTGGCATCGAAATGACCAAGGACGAGGGGCGCGAGGCCTATTACGGCATGCCCTATGACGAGTGGAAGACCCGCAACCAGTCTGAGGCCAGTCCCGAGAAGCAGGCCGCCTTCGAGAAGGCCTTTGCCGAGAATGTGCTGAAGAAGGGCTGAAGCCCTCTAGCCAAGCCAGGAAAAGGCGCGGGACAGGAACGTATCGGCCTTGTCCGTGACGGGCGTGCCATGGGCCATGACCACCTGTTTCGGCTGCCACGTCCTGATCTGTTCGAGAGCGACGCGGGCGGCGGTTTTGTCCCGCGTGGCCATACGGAACTTGCGGGGCACCTGTGGCTCGCCCCCGGTCATCAAGTCCAGCCACGCCATCAGCCGCCGCCAGCCGCGATACCAGCCCTTCGGCATCTGTTGCAGCAGGTCGGTGAAGAGGACCGTGCCGCTGTCGCGGTGGAAGAACACGACCTCATCGGCGATGGCATTGGGGAAGATCACCTGATCAATCTGGCCTGACCAGTCGGGATGCGGAGTGTCGCCCAGATCGCTGGAGAAGTGCAGATCCCCCCGCTTCGCCCGCAGCCCCGGCGCGGCGTGCAGCCGGACTCCGGGACTGAAATGCACCCAATCCGAAAGCGCCATGTGATGCAGCCGGTTGGGCGCGACGATGTGCCGAACGGGGCCGAGCGGCTCCAGCGCCTCCAGCAGGGCGGGGGTCAGGCGCACAGGCGACCAGAGCCAGAGGCCGCCATCGGCTAGCTGCACGACGGCCATGCGCGTGGGATAGTGAAACCCCGCCGCCGCCCGGATATCCGGTCCCTCGACCAGCCAGAGGCCAGGGCCAAATGGGATCAATGTCATCGCGTTCCTCTCGCTGGTCTCACGGGTGCAGAGCAGATCACAGGCGCTGCGACAATGCCACCTGATCCGTGCGGTTGAAGACATCGCCCCCCAGGACTAAATGCGCCGCATTGACAGTCCTCATTGCATGAGACGCGCCATGGACAGACGCCTTTTCCTCGCCTTCGGCTCCGCCGCCGCCTTGGCCCTTGCCGCCGCGGGCTTTCTCTTCGGGCGTGGGCGAGAGCCGGAAAACCTGACCCTTGCGGCCCTGTCGGGCGATGCGCTGGCCCAGGACGATTCGGTCCTGCTGGTCGATATCCGCCGCCCCGAGGAATGGCAGCAGACCGGCGTGATCGACGGCGCGCTGTTGATCACCTATGCGGATCGCGACAGCTTTCTTTCCGCCCTGCGTCCGCATTTGCAGGACGGGCAGAGCCTGGCGCTCATCTGCCGGACGGGGAACCGCACGTCGCGCGCCACGCGGCAGATTGCGGAGGCGGTTGACGCGCCGGTCATTGACGTGGCGGGCGGCATGGTGCGGGTTCTGCGCGAGGGCTACAGCCCCGTGGCGCCAACGCGGGATATGGGCTGCACGGTCTGTTGAGGGCGCCAACGCGCTTGAAGCGCGTTAAAGGGCCTTGCAAGGCCCTTCCAAGCGGTTTGCAAACCGCTTTGTCGCCCTACACTTCCGCCATCGCGGGCCGGTAGAAGGCGGGCTTGTCGGGCGCGCTCAGCTCCGGTGCGTACCGATAGCCACCGGTGTCGAAGTCGAGCATCGCCTCGGGGTCTCGCAGCCGGTTCTGGATAATGAAGCGGGCCATCGCGCCGCGCGCTTTCTTGGCAAAGAAGCTGACCACCTTGGGTCCGCCGGGCTTTTCCTCCAGGAACTGGGGCGTGATCACGCGGGGGCGCAGAACATCCGGCTTCACGGCGGTGAAGTATTCCACCGAGGCGCAGTTGATCAACGTCTCAGTGTTCAGCCGGTCCGCCTCGACATTCAGCGCCTCGGCGATCTGGCCACCCCAATAGTCATAGAGCGACCGGCCCCGGTCGGTCTTCAACCGGCTGCCCATCTCCAGCCGGTATTCCTGCATCGCATCCAATGGGCGCAGCAGCCCGTAGAGGCCCGAAAGAATACGTAGGTGATCCTGGGCATAGGCCAGTTCTTCGGCGTCGAGGCTGCCCGCCTCCAGCCCCGTATAGGTGTCGCCCGCAAAGGCCAGAACAGCGGGGCGCTTTTCGGCGTGTTCATGGAACCGGGCAAAGCGGTCGCGGTTCAGTTTGCCAAGGCTTTCGCTGATATGCATGAGCTTTTGCAACTCGGCCACGGACAGGCCCTGCGCGACCTCTGCCAACCGGTCGGCATCCTCCTGAAACATGGGCGCGGTCATTTCCACATCCCGCGCGGTCCAGTCCAGCTTCTTCGCCGGTGAAATCACGATCAGCATTCGCTTCCCCTTATCACGTCGAGAAACGCCGGTCCGAAGCGTTCCAACTTCAAATCCCCCATGCCCTGGATCCGCGCGAGCTCTTCCAGCGTATCCGGGCGGCGTTCGGCGATCTGGCGGATCGTGGAGTGGGTGCAGGAGAGGTATTTCTCCGTCCCCATCTCGCCCCGCGCCAGTCCCACCTGCGCCTGCATCAGTTGGTCAAATATAGGGCCCGCATCGCGCCCGGCCAGCTTGCGGCGCTGCGGATGGGCCTCCTGCGGCGTTTCGCCGGTGATGACCTCCAGAAATGTCGTGCCGTAGCGGTCGAGCTTGGTTGCGCCGACGCCGCCCACCTTTGCCATCTGGTCGAGCGTCGCGGGCCGGGTTTCGGCCATCTCGATCAGCGTCTTGTCGGTGAAGATTACATAGGCGGGCACCCCAGCCTCCTCCGCCAAGGCCCGGCGCTTGGCCTTCAGCGCCGACAGCAGCGGCGCGTCCTCCTCGCTGACCAGCATCTTGACGGCAGGGCGGCGCGCGGCCTTGCGGATCGTGTCGCGCCGCAGCGTAATCCCTTCCTCGCCGCGCAGGATGGGGCGGGCCTTGTCGGTCATGAACAGCGCGCCGTGGCGGTCGGGGTCGGGGCGCACGAGGTCATGGGCCGCCATCTGCCGGAACACTGCCTGCCAGCCGCGCCGGTCAAACTCCGTGCCGACGCCGAAGGTGGGCAGCGCATCGTGGCCCCGCTGGCGGATCTTGTCGGTATCGGCCCCGATCAGGATGTCGATGAGGTGCCCCGCGCCGAAGCTTTCCCCGGTGCGCAGCATGGCCGAGAGCGCCTTTTGCACCGCGACGCCGCCCTCGAACAGGTCCGGCGGGTCGTTGCACATGTCGCAATTGCCGCAGGGCTCCGGGTCTTCTCCGAAATAGCCAAGCAGAACCTGACGACGGCAGCCGGTGGCCTCGGCCAACCCAAGGAGCGCGTTCAGCCGGGCATGATCGGCGGATTTGCGGTCCGGCGGGGCCAGCCCCTCGTCGATCTGGCTGCGGCGGAAGCGGATGTCGTCGGGGCCGAATAGCGTCAGTGTATCGGCAGGCGCCCCGTCGCGGCCCGCGCGACCGATTTCCTGGTAGTAGGCTTCGATGGATTTGGGCAGGTCCGCATGGGCCACCCACCTGATATCGGGCTTGTCCACGCCCATGCCGAAGGCAATCGTCGCCACCACGATCAGCCCATCCTCCTGCGCGAAACGGGTTTCCACGTGGCGCCGGTCCCCGGCCTCCATCCCGCCATGGTAGTGGCAGGCATTGTGCCCCGCCTCGCGCAGCGCCTGCGCCAGCGTCTCGGTCTTGGCCCGCGTGCCGCAATAGACGATGCCGGACTGCCCCTTGCGGGCGGCGGCGAAGGCGAGGATTTGGTTACGCGGCTGGTTCTTCACGTCAAAGGCGAGGCTGAGATTGGGCCTGTCGAAGCCACGCAGGAAGGTTTCGGGCGGGTTTGCCTCGCTGAAGAGGCGGGTGACGATTTCGGCCCGCGTTTCGGCATCCGCCGTCGCGGTGAAGGCGGCAAGCGGCACATCCAATGCCCGGCGCAGGTCGCCGATACGCAGGTAGTCGGGGCGGAAATCGTGGCCCCACTGGCTGACGCAATGGGCCTCGTCCACCGCGATCAGGCTGACGCCCGCGCGCGACAGCATCCGTTCCGTCCCGCCGGATGCCAGCCGTTCGGGCGCGAGGTAGAGAAGCTTCAGCGTGCCCTCTTCCAGCCCTCGCCAGACCGCATCGGTTTCTTCCTCGGTATTGCCGGAGGTCAGCGCCCCGGCCTCTACCCCGGCCTCGCGCAGGCCCCGCACCTGGTCGCGCATCAGCGCGATGAGGGGGGAGATGACGACGGTCAGCCCTTCGCGACACAGAGCAGGCAGCTGGAAACACAGCGACTTGCCCCCGCCCGTCGGCATGATCGCCAGCACGTCGCGGCCAGCGGTCACGGCCTCTACGATCTCCTCCTGCCCGGGGCGGAAGGCGGAAAACCCGAAGACGGAAGATAGCAAATCGGAAGGGGCCGGCATGGGGTCGGTCGGACTGCTCTGCTGTGTTCTGATTGCGCCGGACGGTCGCATATTGTGGGCCGGGGGACAAGGACCGCTAGGGGTGGTTGCCTAGGCTTTCCGCAGGTCAACCAGCCCGTGCAGATGGGTCAGCGGCAATTCCGGCACGGGTTCGGCCACCACGCCGCCAAATCGTGCCTCGTGCACCAGAACCGGGCGGTCATGGATCAGGCACAGAACGCGGGTTGCGTCTTGCCATTCCTCCTGCCCTGTGGCGCGCCAGACCAGCCCGCCGCCGAGGGACGCGTTGGCGAACTCCAGCGCTTGCCCTTTGCCAGTGCGGGCCATTTGCAGACAGCCCTGACAGAAATGCCAGGGGTAGCGGGGGAAGGCCTTCTGCGCCGCGCCGCAGCCGGGGCAGTGATGCTCGGGCAGGATCATTCTGCGGCCTCTTGCAGGCCAATCAGCACCGGCACGGCGTACATGCTGTCGAAAATCTCTGCCCCCTTGGCCTTCAGCGCAGCACCGTCGCCATGGGGCGCATAGCCGAGGCAGCGCATACCGGCGCGGGCGGCGGCGGTCGCCCCGGTGGCGCTGTCTTCCAACACCACCGCGCGGTCGGGGGTTACGCCGAAATGGGCGGCGGCGGCGAGGTAGAGGTCGGGGTCGGGCTTGGCTGTCTTCAGGGTATGGGCAGAGAATATCGCCCCCTTGAACCGTTCTATCAAACCATTCTGGCCAAGCGTGATCTGCATCTTGTCCTCACTGCCGTTCGATCCGACGGCATAGGGGATGCGCGCGGCGTCGAGATGGTCCAGCAATTCCGGGATGCCGGCGATCACGTCGACCCCTGCGCGCAGGGCCGCATAGGTTTCGGCATATATTTCATCGACCCAGTCAGGCGGAAGGTCGGCCCCCATCCGGCGCGCCTGCTCCCCCACCCCACGCATGGTGCCGCCGACGAACAGTTCCATGCTGCGTTCCAGGGTCATCGGCAGCCCGTGCCGGGTCAGGTTTTCGGCCAGAACCCGGTTCGACACGGTCTCGCTGTCCACCAGCACACCGTCGCAGTCGAAGATCACCAATTCGGGGCGGGTCATTCGGGGGCTCCTTCACGGCGCAGGATGGTGATCAGCGTGTCGCCATAGCGGCGCTGGTCCAGCTGCTCATACCCTTCGGGCGGGATGGGGGCGGTGTTTTCTTCCCACACGATCAGCGTATCGGGGGCCAGCCAGCCGCCCGCGATCGCCGCCGCCAGCGCCTTTTCCCCCAGCCCCTTGCCATAGGGCGGGTCGAGGAAGATCAGGTCGAAGGGCGGTTGCTGCGCGTCGCCCAGTTTGGTGGCATCGCGGCGGAACACCTTGGACGTGCCCTGCGCGGAACACAGCCCGATATTCTCGCGCAGAAGCGCCCGTGCCGTGGTGCCGTCATCGACGAAACAGGCAAACGCCGCCCCGCGCGACAGCGCCTCCAGCCCGAGCGCGCCGGTCCCTGCGAAAAGGTCCAGCACGCGGGCGCCGGTCAGCGGGTCGCCATAGCCGCCATTCACCAGCAGGTTGAACAGGCTTTCCCGCACCCGGTCCGACGTGGGGCGTAGATGCGCACCCGCATCACCCTTGCCGACAGAGGCGAGCCGCTTGCCCTTGTTCTTGCCCGCGATGATCCTCACGCTTTCAGCAGTGCCTTCAACTCGGTCGCCGGATCGGCCACGGCGGATTTGTCGGGCGATTTGCCCATGGACAACAGCCGCTTGCCCACCATGTAGCCACGCGGGTCGTTGATGGCATCGACGGCCAAAAACTGGTCGCCCTTGTAGTACCAGAAGGACAGGGTGTCGTCGGTTTGCCGCGTCACGATCTCGTCGTAGCCGGTATTCAGCCCCGCGATTTGCAGCTTGGTGTCGTACTGGTCGGACCAGAACCACGGCTCTGGCACGTAGTCCTTGCCCGCGCCCATGATATTCGCCGCCACGCATTCGGCCTGATCAATGGCGTTCTGCACGCTTTCCAGCCGGATGCGCGCGCCCTTGTAGGGGAAGGACGCACAGTCGCCCGCCGCCCAGATGGACGGGTCGGAGGTGCGGCCATGGGCATCTGTCTTGATGCCATTTTCCAACTCGACCCCGGCCATTTCGGCGGGGCCGGTGGCGGGGACGATGCCGACGCCCACGATCACCATATCGAGCGCCAGTTCGGACCCATCGGACAGAACCGCGCCAGACACGCGGCCCTCACCGGTCAGGTGCGACAGGCCCACGCCCTCGCGGATGTCGACGCCGTGGGATTTGTGCAGGTCGCGGAAGTAATCCGAGGTCTGGGGCGAGGCCACGCGTTGCAGGATGCGGTCGGCCATTTCGACAAGCGTCACCTGCATGCCCTTCTTGGCGCAGACGGCAGCGGCCTCCAGCCCGATATAGCCGCCGCCTACGATCAGCACCCGACGGCCCCCGGTCACTTCGGGGGCCATGGCGTCCACGTCCTTCAGGTCGCGCACGGTAAAGACGCCCTCCAAATCGCCGCCGATGCTGGCGGGCAGGCGGCGCGGGACGGATCCTGTGGTCAGGGCCAGATGATCATAGGACAGGGTTTCACCCCCGGCCGTCACGGTCTTGGCCGCCGCATCAATCGCCGTCACCGGCTGGCCGAGTTTCAGGGTAATACCATTATCGGCGTAATAGGCCTCTGGCCGCAGGAACAGGCGCTCCTTCTCCATCTCACCCAGAAGGTAGGCCTTGGACAGCGGCGGGCGCTGATAGGGCGGGGCCTCTTCCGCGCCGATCAGGGTGATTTGACCCTCGAACCCCGAGGACCGCAGCTTCGCCACCAGCGACGATCCGGCCTGACCGGCCCCGATCACGACGACATGTGACATGAAATTCCTCCCGCGCTCTGGCACCAGCCAGCCATTGATCTATATCGCTTGCGTAAACCAATCAGCCCACGAGGAAAACCATGGCGATTAGTGTCGGTGACAAACTGCCGGAAACCACCTTTCTGATCTTCGGTGAAAACGGCCCCGAGGCCGTCGAGCTGGCCCCGAAACTGAAGGGCCGCAAAGTGGTGATCTTCGGGCTTCCCGGTGCATTCACCCGCACTTGCGACGCCACCCACCTGCCCAGCTTCATCCGCACCCGCGCGGGCTTTGCCGAAAAGGGGGTAGACGAGGTGATCTGTGTGTCGGTCAACGATCCCTTCGTCATGGCGGCCTGGGGCGAGTCGAGCGGCGCGACCGAGGCGGGCATCACCATGCTCGGCGATCCGTCGGCAGAATTCACCAAGGCCATCGGGCTGGACTTCAGCGTACCGGCAATCGGGCTTCTGGACCGCTGCCAGCGCTTTGCGCTGCTGGCCGAAGACGGAGTCGTGAAGGTGCTGAACCTCGAAGAGGAAGGCGGCGCCTGCAAGCTGACCGTGGGCGAGGAACTGCTGGAAAAGATCTGAGTCCGGCGACAAGCTTCCGGCTTTCCCTGTCGGCCTCGGGTCACCCCCGGGGCCGTCGTTTCTTGTATGAACCCGAATGCGTAGGTGACGGAAACACTTGCCAGAATCACAACATGCATCTCTAGTTTCGTCACCATAGAGAGAATCATGTCGCAATGATTGTTGTGATCGGACGCAGCCCCGGACACCCACATGCCAAGGCGCATGTGTACTGGCCACCCCCGCACTGAAAACGGGGCGTGTTGAAAAAACGCGTCAGACCATCCGAATTCCAAAATCAATTCAAGTGAGTGATCACAATGACTCATGCTGTAGACTGCGCTGAGAAGCGCATGGTTCAGGTGTCGTGGAACGACGGGCTCGACGCCGTGTTTCCCTACATCTGGCTGATCGACAATGACCCTGCCGGGTTCCACCCGGATACCAAGGAACGGGCCTTCGACCTGACCACGGTCAGCGACGATACGGTGCCAACGGATGTGCAGATTGTCGGGAACACGCTGTCCGTGTCCTGGTCCGGCACGCCCGGTCAGAGCGAGCTGGACCTCGACTGGCTGCGCGAACATCGCCCGGGCCAGCGGCGGGCGGATCCCGCGATCGTGGCTGCCGAAACCTGGCGGTCCGACCTCGGGGCCGATGGGGTGCCCCGCTGGCGCGCCGAGGACATCGCCACCTCTGACGAGGCGCTGAAGGGCTGGATGACCGATACCCGCAAATATGGGCTGTCGATCATCGAGGGGCTGGACGACAACGCCGATGCCGGGTGGAAGATCGCCGCCCGCATCGCCTATCTGCGCATCACCAATTTCGGGGACGGGTTCGAGGTGAAGTCGATGCCAAACCCGACCAACCTGGCTTTCACGGCGCTGGCATTGCCGCTGCATACGGACCTGCCCTATCAGGAATGTCCGCCGGGCTACCAGTTCCTGCATTGCATTGCCAACGAGGCCGAGGGCGGCGAGTCGGTCTTCTGTGACGGCTTCGCCGTGGCCGAGGATTTCAAGGCCCGCCACCCGGAACAGTTCGACCTGCTGACGCGCGTCGCGATCCCCTTCCGCTACCACGATGACAAGGACGATATCCGCAGCCGGCATCCAATCCTTGTGACGGACACGGATGGCGAGATCGCCGAGATCTGCTTCAACGCCCATATCGGCGATGTGGTGGACCTGGAGCCCGAGCAGCTGGTGGCGTTCTACCCGGCCTATCTGAACCTCATGCGGCTGATCCGTGACCCGTCCTATGCGGTGTCGCTGAAACTGCGGGCAGGAGAGATGGTCGTCTTCGACAATCGCCGCGTGCTGCACGGGCGCAGCGCCTTCAACCCCGACAGCGGTTTCCGGCATCTGCATGGGTGCTATGTGGACCGGGGCGATTTCGACAGCAAGCTGCGGCTGCTGGGTCGGGCCTGAGAAAAGCAGCCCCGGCGATTGTCGGGGCCACGCCTTGCGCGCATGGCGCGGTCGGGGTCCTGCACTGACCCGGTCATTTGGTCACCCGGCCAGCGCATCCATCTTCTTTGCCAGTTTCACATCGCGCTCGCTCAGTCCCTCCACGTCATGGCTGGTGAGCGTGACCTCCACCGTCTTGTAGACATTAGACCATTCCGGGTGGTGGTTCCATTTCTCGGCCCAGAGCGCGGCGCGCGTCATGAAGCCGAAGGCCTCTATGAAATTGCGGAAGGTGTAGGTCTTGGCGATGGCATCTCGGCCCTCGACCATGTGCCAGCCGCTTTCCAGCAGCGGCGCAAGGGCGGCCTCCCGGTCCTCTTCGGTCAATTTGTCGGTCATTCCTGTTCCTCCACCTGCGCTTTGCGAAACGGCCCATAGGCGGTGAGGATCTCGATATCCTCTTCGACCGCGGCGCGTTCGGCCTCCAGATAGTTCTCGACCGCCTCGGAAAAGCCGGGATCGGCGATCCAGTGCAGGGAATGGGTGGGCACCGGCAAATAGCCCCGCGCCAGCTTGTGTTCGCCCTGCGCGCCAGCCTCGACACGGGCAAGCCCCCGTTCAATCGCGGCGTCTATGGCCTGATAATAGCACAGTTCAAAATGCAGGCAGGGGTGATGTTCCATGCAGCCCCAGTAGCGCCCGAACAGCACGTCGCGCCCGATGAAGTTGAGCGCCCCCGCCACCGGCACGCCCTCCCGAACTGCCAGCACCAACAGAACGTCATCGCGCATGGTTTCCTGCACGAGGTCGAAGAAGCTGCGCGTCAGATAGGGGCTGCCCCATTTGCGCGCGCCGGTATCCTGATAGAAGTGCCAGAACGCATCCCAATGCTCCGGCCGCAGATCATCACCGGTCAGCGACACGATCTGCCCGCCGAACCCCTGCGCCTGCGCGCGTTCCTTGCGGATCGTCTTGCGCTTGCGTGACGAGAGCGAGCCCAGGAAATCGTCGAAACTGCCATAGCCCGCGTTTTCCCAGTGGAACTGCTGCGTGGTCCGGCGCAGCAAACCGATCCGCCCACCCGCCTCTGCCTCCTCCTGAGTACAAAAGGTGATGTGTAGCGAGGACAGGCCGCTATCCTCGGCCACCTGCACCGCCCCCTGCACCAGCGCGGCACGGCCCACATCCTCCCATCCCGGTCGGGTCAGAAAGCGCCGCCCGGTGGCGGGGGTAAATGGCACTGCCATTTGCAGCTTGGGGTAATAGCGCCCTCCCGCCCGATCAAAGGCATGGGCCCAGTTGTGATCGAAGATGTATTCGCCCTGGCTGTGCCCCTTGGCATAAAGCGGCGCGGCGGCGATCACCTGCCCCGCTGCCCGCGCCATCAGATATCGCGGCTGCCACCCCGTGCCGGGTCCGACAGACCCGCTGTCTTCCAGTGCCTTCAGGAACCGGTGCGTGGTGAAGGGATCGGCGGGCGGGCCGCCCTCACTGGCTTCCGGGCAGGCGCAGGCATCCCACTCTTCTGCCGGAATATCCGACAGGCTGGCAAAGGCCGTGATCTCGATTGCGGTGTCGCCGTCCATGATTGCCCTGTCCTATGTCCCCTCAGAAGATGGGCCTGGGCGCGCGAAGATCAATCATCAAGGTCGGGCGACATCCGAATCAGGCCAAAGCACAGCCCGGCCATGATCACCAGACCAACGGCCCCGGCCAGTGGCAGGGCACTGATACCGTCCTCCGCCATGTAAAGGCCAAGCAGGATAAGCGCCGCCATATCCAGCGTCAGGGCGGTCGCCGCAGAGCTCAGCGCCGTGACAAGCGCCGCGAAGGCCAGAACCGGGATCACCAGCGCGAGGGACGGCCCGTCCACGGCATTCAGGGCAACCCGCAACTCCCCCCGGAACGCCGACAAAAGCAGCACAAAGGTCAGCACCGCAACAAGGCTGTGGGTCGTGCGCAGGATGGTCATGGAAGATACCCCTCAAATGTCACATTGTCCGCGATCCGTCGCGTCTCGGCCTCCGCCTCCGGCGAGCGGATCGTCCAGCACAGAACCGGGATGCCACGCGCCTTCAGTGCTGTCACCGCCGGGTCGGACAGATCCTTGTGATAGTGGCTTATGAAACAGCAGCCTGTCGCGTCAAATCCGTCGAGGGCCCGAAACCGGTCCAGAATTTCCGGCCCAAGCGGCGCCCATTCCGGGTCGCCGTAACTGCCGCTGGTCAATCCGCGCGGGACATCGGGGGCGGCTTTCGCCAAGGCCGCAACCGAGGCGGGGTTGAAGCTCATGACCGCAACCGGGCCATCATAGCCTGCCAGATCGGCGGCCACGGCCCGTTCCAGCACGCCATCCACCGGCCCCATGAATCGCGATTGCTCCTTGATCTCCAGCAGGAGAGGCGTGCGGCCTGAAACCAATGCCAGCACCTCGGACAGGCGCGGGATGCGATCCTCGCTGCCAGTCAACGCAATCCGTCCCAGCTCCTCCGCGCTGCGCCGCTTCACCTGTCCGGTTTCTCCGGTCACGCGGTCCAGTTCATAGTCGTGAAAGACCATGGCCACGCCGTCCGACGAAATCTGCAGGTCAAGCTCCAGCCCATAGCCCGCATCGAGCGCCGCCCGCACCGCGGAAAGCCCGTTTTCCGGGCGCCCCTTGGTCACGTCATGCAGCCCCCGATGCGCGATCGGCGCAGCCAGGAAGGCAGGGTGCAAGCTCATGCGATCTGGAAGATCCCCTCGATCTCCACCGCCACGCCAAGCGGCAAGGACGCGGCGGAAACGGCGGATCGACTATGACGACCGGCATCCCCCAAGGCCTCCACGAGAAAGTCAGAGGCCCCGTTCACCACCTTGGGCTGGTCGGTGTAGTCGGCGGTGGAATTGACGAAGCCGGTCAGCTTGATCACCCGCACCAACCGGTCCAGATCTCCGCCACAGGCCGCCTTGACCTGCGCAAGAAGGCTGATCGCGCAACGCCGCGCGGCGGCAGCCCCTTCTTCGGTTGCCATGTCATCACCGACCTTGCCAGTGATCAAACCGTTCTCGTCGGTGGAAATCTGCCCCGAAACATAGACGATGTCGCCCACCACCACGAAGGGCACGTAATTGGCCGCCGGGGCCGGGGCATCGGGCAGGGTGATCCCCATCTCGGCCAGTCTGGCCTCAAAATTGCTCATCTCGCACCTCTTCGCGCTGAGTTTCCGTCGCGCCGCACCCTAGGGGTCTCCCGCAGCCCCGGCAAGCATCCGAACACGCCGCAAAGGGCCTGAATGCGACCTTCTCTTTCATCTTGGACCAAATACCTCCGCCGGAGGCGTCCAGCCTCAACCACGCCGAACAGCCCCCGCACCGGTGAACCGCCCGGTCCACGCCTCCGCGGCAGCACGCGCCGAGGAGGTCCCCGCGCAAGCGGGGGGTGACGAGGCGCGTTCGCGGGTCGACGCGCGATGCGCGGCGAAACCCCTTATCCCTCGCGGAAGGCCCGGTTGAAGTAATCCGAGAGCGGACGCAGGAGGTAGGCCATTGGCGTGCGGTCCTCGGTGAGGATGAAGGCCTCGACCGGCATCCCCGGCAGCAGCGTCTCGTCCTCCAGCCGCGTGGCCTCACCCTCGTTCAGCACGATCTCGGCCGCGTAGTAGCTGACGCCGGTGTTTTCATCCACGAAGGCATCCGCAGACACCTGCCGCACCTGACCGAACAGTTCGGGCGTGGTGCGCGCATTGAAGGCGGGGAACCGCAGCACAACCTCCTGGCCGACAAAGACCTCGTCGACATTCGTCGGCGCGATCCGGGTCGAAATGATCAGTGGCCGGTCCTGCGGCACGAGGAAGAGCACCGGCTGTGCCGCCTGCACGACCGACCGGGCACCGAACACGGCAAGCCCGTAGACCACCCCGTCAACCGGTGCGCGAATCTCCGTCTGTGCCAGTTGCCGGCTCAGGGCACGGGCCCGCTCGGCCAGTTCCGCCTGCTCCACCCGCACTTCGCGCAGCTGCGCGATGGCCTCCTCCCGGCGTTCGGTTTCCAGCTGCAGGATCTGCAGGTCGATCTCCGTGATCCGGCCCGCCGCTTCCGCCGCGCTCGCCTCCAGCTCCCCGATCGTGCCAAGCAGGCGCGCGCTTTCCCGGCGCAGGGCCAACCCGCGAGAGGCCTCGGCCAGCCCCCGGTCGATCAGGTCCTGGACGCTGACCAGTTCCAGCTCCACCAGCTCTCGCTGATCGGTCAGGGCGGCCCTCTGGGCCGCGATGCCGTCCAGCTGCGCACCGATCTGCTCGGCGCGCCGGTTCAGCTGGTCGGTGGACTGGGTCAGGGTTTCGACGCGTGCGGCAAAGAGGTTGCGCTGGCCTTCCAGAAGCTCCGCCAGATCCGCATTTTCAGCGGCGGCTTCCAGCAGGTCGGGCGGAAAGGTGATCTCGGTCGCGAGATCGCGCTCCGCTTCCAGCCGGGCCTGCCGGGCACGCCATTCGTTCAGTTGCGCATTGGCCACGGACAGGCCCGATTGCAGATCGGACGGATCCAGCCGCAACAACACATCGCCTTCCGCCACGCGCTGCCCCTCGATCACGTCGAGCGTCAGAACCACGCCGCCATCGGGATGCTGCACCGCCTGCCGGTTTCGATCGACCTCGATCTGGCCCGAGGCAACGACAGCCCCCGCGATGTTCGACAGGGCCGCCCAGGCCCCGAAGCCACCGACCAGGGCGACAAGCGCCAGCATACCCAAGGCGATCGGCCCCCGGACGGACCAAGCCTTGCTTGCGGTATCGTCGGACATCAGCTGATCCCTCCCTGCACAACCGGCATTTTCGCGGCCCCAAGCACCTGATCGGCGTTGCGCAGCACCTTCTGAAGGATCTCGTCGCGCGGACCGAAGGCCCGTGCGCCGCCATTGTCCAGAACCAGCAACATGTCGCATTCGCGGATGGCCGCCGGGCGGTGCGCCATGATCAGAACGCCGTTTCCTGCCGCCTTCATCGCCTTGATCGCCCGGTTCAGCGCCTCTGCCCCGTCATTGTCGAGGTTGGAATTGGGTTCATCCAGCACCATCAGCACCGGATCGCCATAGAGCGCCCGCGCCAGACCGATCCGCTGGATCTGCCCGCCCGACAACCGGTTGGCGCCGCTGATCATCCGCGTGTCGTAGCCTTCGCTCTGGCGTCGGATCAGCGCATCGGCATCCGCGCGCTGTGCCGCCTCCACCACCTTGGCGGGGTCCGGCTCCGCCTCCAGCCTTGCGATGTTTTCAGCCAGCGTGCCATCAAACAGCGTCACCGTTTGCGGCAGGTAGCCGATCAGCTGGCCAAGCGTGTCAGGGTCGTACTGGTCCAGCGTCGCGCCATCCAGGCGGATCTGTCCGCCTGCCGGTTTCCAGACACCGGTCAGGGCCTTTGCGAGGGTTGATTTCCCTGCCCCCGAAGGCCCGATGATCCCGACGGCCTGCCCCGGCTCCACCTTGAAGGTCACGCCGCGCAGCGTCGCTTGTGCATGCCCCGGTGGCACGACCGAAAGCTGGTTGACCTCAAGCAGCGCCTTGGGCCGTGGCAGCGGCAGGCGCACCGGGTCCGGCCGTTCCTCGGTCAGCAATTCCTGTAGGCGCTGACGCCCCTCACGGGCTCTGGCGATGACCTGCCATTGGCCAATGACCAGTTCAATCGGGGCCAAGGCCCGGCCCATCAGGATCGAGCCCGCAATCATCGCCCCTGCGGTCAGTTCCTCCTGCAGCACCAGATAGGCCCCAAGCCCCAGCATGGCCGATTGCAGGAACAGGCGCAGGGTCTTGGTCAGGGTGGCAAAACCGCCCACCTTGTCAGAGGCGGACATCCCTTGCCCAAGCGCCTGTTCACGCACAATCTTCCAGCGCGCCAAAGCCCGCCCCTGCATGCCAAGGCTGCGCACAAGCTCTGACTCGGTCTGCAACTGCCCGGCCATCCGGTCCGCCATCAGCGACGCCCCTCCGGCCTGGCTGAGGGGCCCCGATGACCGCGCCTTGTTGAGAAGCGTAATCAGCACAAGCGTCGCCCCGCCAGCCAGCCAAGCCACGGGTGAAACACGAAAATCGCCAGCACGAAAAGCGGCGTCCACGGCATGTCGAACACCGCCAGGAACACGGGCGAGGACAAGAACCGCTGGATCGCCTCCAGATCCGTCAGGCCGGTATGCTGCTGTCCTGTGCGCCCGGCCCGCGCCAGCGTGGCCCTGAACACACGTTCATCCAGCCGATCCTGCAACCGCGCGCCAACGCGCGCCGCGACCCGGCCACGGGCGTAGTCGAGAATACCCATGATCAGGAACAGGAACGTCACCAGAATGGACAGTGCCAGCAGCGTTTCCTCTGACCGGCTGCCAAGGACACGGTCATAGACCTGCAGCATGTAAAGCGGGCCGGTCAGCATCAGCGCATTGGTGAACATGCTGAACAGGAAGACCGCCCCGATCAGCCGTCCATTGCCGCCACTGGCAAGCCGCAGCTCATCCGCAGAGGCGTTTCGGCTGGATTGTGCCTGTCTCGTCATCTTGGTGTCTGCCTCGCTGGTGAATCCGCTTTTGCGGTTCCACTAATTGTTGACTGCCTTGCCACATAATCCATCAAAAACGGGAAATCTGCCATTGCCCTCTGGCCCCCACCTTTGTTTTGAGGTGAGAGACCTTATTATCATGTATAGCCTATGAAAGCCTTGACGAGAATCCCATTGACCGCTGCCGCATCCACATCCCGAATTCGCGCCGCCCTATGCGCAGCACCTCTGCTCGTCTTGATGGCCTGCGGGCCAGCGGTGCTGCCCGGCGCATCTGAAATCAACGACCCGACCGAGGCGTCGAATCGGGCGATGCACGACCTGAACGTTGCGGTCGACCGGGCCGTGCTGCGCCCCGTGGCGCTTGGCTATGGTACCGCCGTTCCGGAACCGGTGCGCAACGGGCTTGGCAATTTCTCGTCCAATCTCAACCAGCCGCTCTATGTCGTGAACGACATCCTGCAACTGCGTCTGGACGATGCCCTTCGCAACACGTTCCGCTTCCTGATGAACAGCACCTTCGGCCTCGGCGGCCTGCTGGACCCGGCGTCGGAAGGCGGGCTTTACGCGGATGAAACCGATTTCGGTGAAACCCTGCATGTCTGGGGCGTGTCGGAAGGGGCTTATGTGGTGCTGCCGCTGCTTGGCCCCTCGACCAGCCGCGACACCGCCGGGCTGATCGTCGACAGCGTCATGAACCCCACGCGGCTGGCCTTCGCCCGGCCCGAAAGCGACTACATCACCGGGGCCAATGTGGCGGATGCTCTGAACACCCGCCATGAACTAGGGGATGAAATCGACCGGCTCTATTACGAAAGTGCCGATGGCTATGCGCAGGCGCGGCTGATCTACCTGCAAAACCGCCGCTACGAGTTGCGAGGCAATCAGCCGACGGATTACGCTGACCCGTATGCCGATCCCTATGATGATTCCTATTTTGACCCCTACGAGGATCCATATGCCCAGTAAGTTCAGCCTCACCCGGCGGGCCTTCCTTGGACTGACAGGCGCCAGCGCCGCCGCCCTTGCCCTGCCCGGACGTGCTTGGGCGCTGACCGTCGGAGCCGCTCAGACTCTGGTCGAGCGCTTGGTAAGCGACCTCTACGACGCCATAAATTCCGGCGGCAGCGAAGCGCGCATGTTCAGTGATTTCGCGGGCTTGCTGGACCGCTATGCAGATATGCCGATCATCGCGCAATCGGTTCTGGGCGTCGATTGGCGGCGCGCATCGAACGCGCAGCGCAGCGCATTCGTGGACGCCTTCAGCGGATATATCTCGCGCAAATACGGCAGCCGTTTCCGAGAGTTGATCGGCGGACAGA
The DNA here is from genome assembly GCF_030732985.1 of Nioella sp. MMSF_3534. Classification (GTDB taxonomy): domain Bacteria; phylum Pseudomonadota; class Alphaproteobacteria; order Rhodobacterales; family Rhodobacteraceae; genus Nioella. Next base: position 78,690 of record NZ_JASHJX010000004.1, on the reverse strand, counting down.
TCGAAGTGACAGGCGCACGTGCGATCCGCAATTTCTTCGAGGTGACATCGGTCGCGCGCCTGCGTGGCGAAGCGCCCTTCGACGTGATCTGGCTGGTCTCGGATGGCTCCGGTCAGGCGCGGGTGTTCAACCTGATCATTCAGGGCATCAACCTGCGCACCACCGAAGCGGAAGAGGTCGGCGCGATGCTGGACCGAAACCGCGGCGACCTTGACGCGATGATCGCCGATTTGCGCAACGCGAGCTGATCGAGAACCGGGGCTGCCGATTGGGCGGCAACCCCGTTCAGGTCGGTCAGTTCCGGTTCGCGCCTAGCAGCCCCAGAACCTCCATCAGGATCTGTTCCGCAATATCCGGTCTGCGGCCCGGCGCTTCCTCGATCGGTTCGGGACGCGCCTCTTCCGCCGGGTCGATCATCGGCAAGGGGCGGGGCGGGATGCCGTCATGAATGGCTTCCATGGTCTGCCGCCAGATCTCGGCCGGCAAGCCACCGCCCGTCACCCCCGACATGGGCGAGTTGTCGTCATACCCCATCCAGACCCCGGCCACATAATCCGCCGTGAAGCCGATGAACCACGCATCGCGTGCCGATGTGGTGGTGCCGGTCTTGCCCGCGACGGGCCGGTCGGGCAGTTGCGCCCGCTGGCCGGTGCCATTGGCGACAACCTGCGCCATCATGTAGGTCAGCTGCCGCGCCGCAAATTCCGAGATCACCCGTTCGCGGATACCGCCGCCCTGCCCCATCATCGGTTCCGTGTCCCCCACCAACCGCAGATCGACGAGGCCATAGGGCGTCACGGCAGAGCCGCCGTTCAGGATACCCGCATAGGCGCCTGTCATCTCTATGAGGGTGCTTTCGGACGCGCCAAGCGCCAAGGCCGGGCCAAGCGCCAGATCGCTTTCGATGCCGAACTCGGCGGCAACCGTGCGCACCAGATCGCGGCCCACCTCCTCTGACAGTCGCACGGCGGGCGTGTTCAGCGAGGCCCGCAGCGCCTCGGTCAGTGTCACCGTGCCATAAAACTCGCCGGTATAGTTGCGGGGGGAATAAGGCCCCGACCCCGGCACGTTGATCGTCAGTGGCGCATCCTCGACCAGATCGTCGAAACGCCAACCCAGATCGAGCGCGGTGGCATAGACAAAGGGTTTGAACGCCGACCCGGTCTGCCGCATCGCCATCGTGGCACGGTTGAACAGGCCGGTGCCCTCCTGCCTGCCACCCACCATGGCACGCACGGCCCCATCCGCCGACATGACGATGATCGCGGCCTCGGCCTCGGACCCTTCGCGCACCTGGTTTTCGAACACATCCACCAGGGCGGCCTCTGCGGCCTCCTGCATGCGCGGGTCAAATGTGGTGCGGATGATCACGTCTTCCGTCGTTTCCCGCAGCAGGAAATCCGGGCCTTGCGTCATCACCCAATCGGCGAAATAGCCGCCCGCACGCGCCTCGGCGGCCTCTGACAGGGTCGCGGGGTTTGCGCGGGCTTCGGCGGCCTCGGCGGCGGTCAGATAGCCCTGTTCCTCCATCAGTCCCAGCACCACGGCCGCCCGGTCCTGCGAACGTTGCAGGCTGGATGTCGGCGCATAGCGCGAGGGGGCGGTCAACAGACCGGCAATAATGGCGCTTTCCTGCGGATTGAGCTCAGCCGCGGAATGCCCGAAATAGCGCTGAGAGGCCGCTTCGACCCCGAAGGCGCCAGCGCCCATATAGGCGCGGTTGAGGTAGATGGTCAGGATTTCCTGCTTGGTATAGCGCAGCTCCATCGCCAGAGAGAACGGCAGTTCCTGGATCTTGCGCCACAGGCTGCCGCGTCGGCAATCGGCCTCGTATTCCGCTTCGGTTTCCCATTCATCGGGGTCGAAGGCCACCCCAAGGCATAACAGCTTGGCCACCTGCTGCGTGATGGTGGACCCGCCATGGCCCTCCAGCGGGCCGCGCCCTTCCCGCAGGTTGATGCGGATGGCCGAGGCGATACCGCGCGGGGAAATCCCCCAGTGGCGGAAAAAGCGCCGGTCTTCGGTTGCCACAATGGCGTTGACCACATGTTCCGACACCGTTTCCGTGTCGATCAGCCCGCCATATTGCTCGCCCCGCCACGCAAAGACATTGCCGTCCCGGTCGAGCATCGTCACCGACCCGCGCGCGCGCCCGTCCACAAGTTCGGTCATTGGCGGCAGGGTGGAGTAGATATAAGCGGTCGCACCCGCGAGGATCAGCACAAGGGCCAGCGTCGCGCGCCAGACGATCCCGAAAACGATCCGCCAGATGAATCGGAAGAAGGCCCCGATGGCGCCCCGTATCCCGCCCCGTCGCCGTTGCTGCGTGCGGCGGCGCGATCTGCCTGATTTTCGACCAGAGCCGCCGGAGCCAGACGACCGTGAAGATTTCGCAGGTGCAGCATTCCTGCGCTCCGCGACAAGCCTGCGGCCCGAACGGGCGTTCCGCCCGCCTCTGTTTCCTGATGCGCTCATGCCTGATCCTGCTCTTTTGATCGCAACATAGGGGATTTCGAGTCGTTTGTGGAGGGTTCTCGCCGCACTGCCGAAATTCCATTGCGCCCAATTATTAACCGTTTGCCCGATTTCATGCAAAAATTTTGCGACCCCCCTCAAATGCGGCCCTCCAACTCCCCTCCCTTCGTTGCTCTTCCCGCCTGCGAGGTCTGCATTGGCAACGTCCGGGTCGCAGAACCCAAAACGACGGAAGGGTAAAACCGTGAAACTCATCATTGCAGCAATCAAGCCGTTCAAGCTGGAGGAGGTCCGCGAAGCTCTGACCTCTATCGGCGTGCGGGGCATGATGGTGACCGAGATCAAGGGCTTCGGCTCTCAGTCCGGGCACACCGAAATCTATCGCGGCGCGGAATATGCCGTGAACTTCGTTCCCAAAGTCAAGCTGGAGATCGTGGTGGCCGATGCCATGGCCGATCAGGTGGTCGAAACCATCCAGACCACAGCCAAGACCGACAAGATCGGTGACGGCAAGATCTTCGTCCTCGACGTCTCTGCTGCCGTGCGCGTCCGCACCGGCGAGACCAATGACGACGCCCTCTAAGCAACTGTCAGAACCAGGGATAAATACCATGCAAGTCAGAAAGTTTCTTCCGGCAGTTGCCCTAGCGGCAGTCCTGCTGCCCACCATGGGCCTCGCCCAAGAGGCCGACGCCGCGCCGACCTTTGACGAGATCGGCCCCTACATCATGACCACCCTGCTGTTCTGCATGGCGGGGTTCCTTGTCTTCTTCATGGCGGCTGGCTTTGCCATGCTGGAAGGCGGGCTCGTGCGGTCCAAGAACGTCACCATGCAGATGACCAAGAACATCGCGCTGTTTTCCATCGCCGCCATCATGTACTGGCTGATGGGCTTCAACCTGATGTACCCCGGGGCCTTTGACGAGGCCACTGGCGCATATCCCGATGGCTGGATCATCGCGGGATATGTCGGCGGCTTCTTCAACACGACGGTGCTTGATCCCGTCGGCGTCGCCGCAGCCGATGCAGCGCTCGACTACGCGTCGGTCGGGTCGGACTTCTTCTTCCAGCTGGTCTTCGTTGCCGCCACCGCCTCGATCGTTTCGGGTGCCCTGGCGGAGCGGATCAAGCTGTGGCCGTTCCTGGCTTTCGTCGTGGTCCTGACCGGTGTCATGTACCCGATCTCCGGCTCCTGGCAGTGGGGCACCGGGTGGCTGGCCCAGGCTGGCTTCTCCGATTTCGCCGGGTCGACCATCGTGCACTCCGTGGGTGGCTGGGCCGCTCTGGCCGGTGCCCTGATCCTCGGGCCGCGCCTTGGCAAATACGGCAAGGATGGCCGCGTGAACCCGATCCCCGGCTCCAACCTGGCGCTTGCCACGCTCGGCACGTTCATCCTGTGGCTCGGCTGGTTCGGCTTCAATGGCGGCTCGCAGCTGGCCATGGGCACCGTCGGCGACATCTCTGACGTCAGCCGCATCTTCGCCAACACCAACATGGCCGCTGCAGCGGGTGCCGTTGCCGCAATGATCCTGACGCAGGTGATGTTCGGCAAGGTCGACCTGACCATGGTGCTGAACGGCGCCCTGGCTGGCCTCGTGTCGATCACCGCAGAGCCTCTCGCCCCCACCCTGTTCGGCGCGCTCTGGATCGGTGCCGTGGGCGGTGTCATCGTGGTCTTCGCGGTGCCCTTCCTCGACAAGCTCAAGATCGACGACGTGGTCGGCGCCATTCCGGTGCACCTCTTCGCCGGGATCTGGGGCACCATCGCCGTGGTCTTCTACAATGAGGGTGCAAGCCTTGCGACGCAGCTGACGGGCATTGCCGCCTATGGCGTGTTCACCTTCGTCGGCAGCGCGGTCATCTGGTACGTTCTGAAAATGACCGTTGGCATCCGTGTCAGCGAAGAGGACGAGATGATGGGCCTCGACATGTCGGAACTGGGGATGGAAGCCTACCCGGAGTTCTCCAAGGGCTGAACCGGTAACATGGCTGGTCCGGGCTCTCCCTGCCTCCCGGACCGGCAGAGCGGAAAGCGGCGTCCCATGCGGGCGCCGCTTTTCTTGTAAGGTCCTATCAGCACACAAAAAACCCCGCCGCGCCTGGGCGTGGCAGGATTGTTTGGAAAACCGGAAAGCGCTTAGATTTCGCCTTCGATCCAGCTTTGCAGGGCGGCTTTCGGGGCTGCGCCGATCTTGTTCGACACGACTTCACCACCCTTGAAGAGAAACAGGGCGGGAATCCCTCTGACACCCAGTTGCATGGGGGAATTCGGGTTCTCGTCTACGTTGATCTTGACGATTTTCACCTTGCCGGCCATCTCTTCCGAGATCTCTTCCAGCGCGGGGCCGATCTGGCGGCAGGGGCCGCACCATTCGGCCCAGAAATCCACCACGACGGGGATATCGGATTGTTTGACTTCAGCGTCAAATGTTGCGTCGGTGACGGCGGTGGTGGCCATATCTAGCCCTCCTGGAGAGAATTTTCACGAGTCAGGGGCGAAACCTATGGGCGGCGATGGACAAGGTCAAGCGACTGAAACACCCAAGCGCAATCATGTGATCGGCGCGGCACATTTCGCACGGGATTGAGGGGGGTGCCCCCCGTACACCCCCTGTACACCCCCTGTACACCGGGCGTGCATATGAAACGCGGTTTCGCCGCGCATCGCACGTCGACCGGGGAGCGGCCCTCCTCAACCCCCGGCTGACGCCGGAGGCCTCGTCGGTCCGCGTTGCCACGGGACATCGGAGAGGACAGTGAGCCGGACCACGCGGATCTCTGGTTGAGAGTGCGGGATGCCTCCGGCGGAGGTATTTTTCGCCAAGATGAAAGGGGCGTTGTGCGGGAGCGATAAGTGCGCTTGGCCTGTGTCACTTCAGATCGTCGCGGGCGCGGATCAGCGCGGGGGTCGTGAGGTCGGCGGGGAGCGGCATGAGCTGCGCGGGGCGGGTCCAGAGGATGGCGGTGTCGATGCGTTTGTCGGGGTAGATGGCGGCGAGCATTTCGGCATAGGCGCCCATCTGGCGGAGGATGCCGTCGGGCGTGTCCTCGGGCCGGTCGGGCGCGGTGGCGTTGGATTTGAAATCGACGGCGAGCACGTGATCCGGGGCGAGGATCAGCCGGTCGATCTGGCCCAGGAGGGTGCGGTTCAGGGTCGGGCTGGGGGCGGTCAGGGTGACCTCGGCCAGCGCGTCGGGGGTGAAGAGGGCCGCGAGGGCCGGGGTGGTGAGGCAGGTTGTGGCCTCCTCGAAAAGCTCCGCGAGGTCGGCGTCGGGGAGGTCCCCCTCCACCGCCAGAATGCCGGGCGCGGCGGCGTACCAGCCCGATTGCGGCAGGTCCGGCAGATGTTCCAGCAGCAGGTGCAGGCGGCGGCCGCGCAGTTTGGCGGCGTCTTCATCGAGGCCCGCGCCATCGCCGGGCAGCGCCTTGGCCCCGCCGAGGTCAGACGGCGACAGGGGTTTCGTGTCGCGTGGGCGGGTGGTGGGCCGGTTGGCGAGCCAGTCGGGCAGCGCAGATGGCACGCGCGCGGGCTGCTTGCCGTGATCCATCGCCGTCCAGTCGCCGGTTTCCAGACGCCAGCCCTGCCCGGTGGGCGTTGCGCAGGGCGTGGCGTTGCAGGCCTGCGCAGCGGCGAGGATATGCGGATACCAGCCTTCGTTTTCGCCCTTGGCGATCTCGCCTGCCGCCGCCACGATCAGCCAGCTTTCGGCGCGGGTCATGGCGACATAGAGCAGGCGGTTACGCTCCTCTACCTCGCGCGCGGTGGCCTCATCGAAGAGGTCGCGCATCATCTCGGGGCTGTCATCCTTGCGACCGGCCCAACAGACCGGTCCGCTTTCGGGCGTGAAAAGCTTGGGCGCGCTGTGGTTGCTTTGCCGGTAGGCGGTGTCGGGCAGGATGACGACGGGGGCCTCCAGCCCCTTGGCGCCATGGACTGACATGACGCGGATCTGGTCGCCGGCGCTGCCGGGATCGCGCTTGATCTGCACGTCATCGGCCTGAAGCCAGCCGGTGAAGCCGGTCAGGCTGGGCACCTCCATCCGTTCATAGGCCAGCGCCTGTGCCAGCATTGCGTCGATGCCGTCCTCGGCCTCGTTCCCCATCCGGGCAAGCAGGTTGCGGCGACCGTGATGGCGGATCAGGATACGTTCCAGCAGGTCATAGGGGCGCAGGAAATCGGCGTGATTGCGCAGATCCTCCAGCATGGAAACGGTGTCGGGGTCCATCTCTCGGCGCTGTTGCAGGGCGCGCCAGAGGAAGGTCTTTCCGCGCCCATGGGCCAGATCGTGCAAGGCCGGTTCCGACCAGCCGCAGAGAGGCGAGCGCAGAACGGCGGCGAGCGACAGGTCATCCTCTGGCGTCGCCAGAAAGGACAGAAGCGCCGTCAGATCCTTGACCGCCAGTTCCGCCGCCAGCCGCATCCGGTCGGCCCCGGCAATGGGCAGACCCTGTTCCTTGATCGCGGCGATGAGTTCATGAAACAGGTCTGACCGGCGCTGAACGAGGATCAGGATATCGCCCGCAGTGACCGGGCGGCGCTGGCCCTCGACGGTGACGGGCGTGGCGGTCTGGATCATGCGCTTGATCTCTGCCGCCACGGCGCGGGCCAGCACCACCGAATGATGGTGATCGGCGCGTTGATCGACGGGATCGTCCCAGTCGGGTTTCTCTTCGCTATCCGCCTTTTCGACCACGGGCCAGATATCGACGCGGCCCGGCAGGTCCTGCTTGAAGGCGATATGTTCGACGTCCTGCCCGACACCGGCGCTGGCCGCCCCTTTGAAGACCTCGTCCACAAGGCGCAGGATCGGCGGGGCGGAGCGGAAGGAATGGGCCAGCACGCGGGACTGAAACAGCGCCTCGGCATCGTGCAGGCGCGCGGCGAAATGCTCTCGCATCCGGTCGAACCCGTCGGGGTCGGCGCCCTGGAAGGAATAGATCGACTGTTTCTTGTCGCCGACGACGAAGATCGTCCGGTCCACATCGGCCCGCGCCCCGGACCCGGCGGCGAATTCCTCGGCCAGTTGGGCGACGATATCCCATTGCGCGGGCGAGGTATCCTGCGCCTCGTCCACAAGAATGTGGTCGATGCCGCCGTCGAGGCGGAAGAGCACCCATTGCGCAACGCTGCTATCGGCCAGCAAGCGTCGGGTGGCGAGGATCAGGTCGTCGAAATCGAGCCAGCCAAGCGCAGATTTGGCGGCGTCATAGGCGGGCAGGAAGCCTTGGGCGAAACGGTGCAGCGCGCGGGTTTTTTCGGCGGCGAGGAGAGCGCGGCGGATCGGGCGGGCCTCTGCAAGGCGCAGCATCAGCGCCTCAAGCGGCTCATGGATCGCGGACATCTGCGCCCAGATGGGTTTCGTGGGGAAGTTGCCGATCTTGGGGCTGTCGGGGGTCTTGGTTCTGGAGCCGGTCAGGAAGACATCTTCCAGCGTTGCGATATCGGACAGCCCCGGCGCGTCCCAGTTGACGGCCCCGAGCCGCCGGTGATTGGCGCCCTGATTGCGGTTGTCGGGGTCGAGGTTCTGGCGAACGATCTGACACATGTCACGCTCGTCGCCGTGGAAGACATGGGCGATCAGGTCGGTGGCGGAATAGCCCGTGGGCAGGTCGAACCAGGCCATGATATCGGCATCCGGCCAGTCGTTCTCGAACGCCAGCCGCTTGCCCAGAAGCGCCCGGATCAGCGGCATCGGGTCGTCGCCCGAGACATGGGCAGCCAGCGCATCGACCGCGCCCTGCCCGTCGCCCTCGGCCAGCCCGTCCAGCACATCGGCACAGAGCATCGCCTGCGCGCGTTCGTCCATTTCGGTGAAGTTCGGGGCGACCCCGGCCTCCAGCGGGAAGCGGCGCAGGACGGCGGAACAGAAGGAGTGGATGGTCTGGATTTTCAACCCGCCGGGTGTCTCGATCGCGCGGGCGAAGAGCGTGCGGGCATGGGACAGAAGCGCAGGGGTCAGGGTGCCCGCGTCCATGCCAAGCTTCAACAGGTCGTCTCGCAAATCCGCATCGGGCTTCATTGCCCATTCGCCAAGCCGCTTGAACAGGCGGTTCTGCATCTCGGACGCGGCGGCCTTGGTATAGGTGAGGCAGAGGATGCGTTCGGGCGGAACATCTTGTAGAAGAAGTCGCGCAACGCGGTCGGTCAACACCCGCGTCTTGCCGCTGCCTGCATTGGCCGACAGCCAGGTGGAGGCAGACGGATCGGCGGCTGTGATCTGGGCCGTAGTCGCCTCATCGAACTGGATGCTCATTGCCCCACCTTCACGGTTACGGCAGCCATGGTTTCATCCCATTCCCCGAACCGAGCAAGGTGATCATAGTCGCCCTCGAACAGCACCTTTTCCATCGCGCGGCGGGAAGTGAAGCCGTTGCTTTCATTCAGATAATGGTCGAGAAGCTTGCCAAAGCCTTCGGTGATTTCGGCGACCTCTGCCGGCGTCACGGGGTGGTCGCGCACATCCCCCCCGGACCCGAGCGCCACATAGGCGATGAGCGCGGTGTCCATCAGCTCTCCGAACGCGCCTTTCGCAGCCATCGCGGCCTCCAGCCAGAGCTGTTTGTTGAACGCCTTTTCCTGATCCTTCGAGGGCGCGCTGCCGGTCTTGTAATCATATATAAGAATGCGCCCGTCCGGGGCCTTGTCGATCCGGTCGGCGGTGCCGGTCAGGGTGAAACCGGGCGCGCCAAGCTCTGCCTTGCCTTCAGCCTCCAGCCGCCACGGGGTGCCCAGGGCGCGGCGCTCCCGCTCGGTTGCAATGAACCACGGGGCGATCTTCTCGATCCGTGCGCGCCAGAGGCGGCGGGCGGCGGGCCAGGGGGCGGCATCCTCCAGCACCTCGTCGGCAATCTGCAACAGCAGCGCCTCGGGCTGGTCGGGCAGGCCGTCCCATGTGGCCTCGATGAAATCGTGCAGCACGTCATGCAAGATGGTGCCGCGCAGGGGCGCATCGGGGGATTGGCGCAGCGGGTCGAGCGGCCGCAGGTCCAGAACCTTGCGGGCATAGACCCAGTAAGGATCACGGATCAGCTTTTCGACCTGCGTGACCGACAGGCCATCGGGGCGTTGTTCGGCGGGCGGCGCGGGCGCGGGCCGGGTGGCAGGTGCAACGCGGGCGGCGGGGTCGTCCAGCCTGTCGGCCAATTTCAGCCAGTCGCGGCCCCGCGCGGTCATCGCCTCCAGCGCCGCCGCGCTTTCCGCGCTTGCCCCCTTCATCAGGTTCACGATCCGATTGAGCCAACGCGATGGCACGGTTTCGGTTTCCGCATCGCGTTTCGCACGGCAAAGCCAGACCTCGGCCCCCGTCACCGATTGCTGGAAGTCATGGGCCGAGAGACCGATCACCCGGTCGGGCAGCCGCAGCCCCGCCTTGGCCCGCATCCAGCGATTGAGCCACGGATCGGCGCCGGGGGCCGACGGCCAGGAACCTTCGTTCAGCCCCGCCAGAATGACCAGATCGGCGCCCTGAACCCGCGCCTCCAGCGTGCCCCAGATCATGATGTCGGGATGCGGGGCCAGCGGGTCGCGTGCCTCTTCCTCGCGCAGCACCGCACCGACGAAATCGCGGTATTCAGCGGCGGTCATGGTGCCGCCCGCGTCGGCCTCCCGCTCCAGTGCCTGCATCTGGGCAAGGGCCTTTTCGCCCTCGTCCTTCTGCCAGAGCGCCCCTGCGTCCTCCGCCCCCGGTCCAGCGGCCAGAAGCTGAGCCGCCGCCAGATGCCGCGCGACATGATCGGCCAGCGGTTGCGGCCCCGGCGCGTGCAGGCTCAGCGCCGCATCGGCGACCCAGGCGGCCCAGTCCATCGCGCCGGGATCAGTGTCGCGCTTCGCCGCCCAGTCCACCAGATCGGCGCGGGTCGGGAAGGGCAGCTTGCCGCGCAGCCTTTGCAGTTCCAGATCACGGGTGCGGCGCAGGTGATCACCCCGGTCGTCGCGGCCCGAATGGGTCAGGGGGTGCTTCAGCAGAACCAGCAGATCCTCTGCCGTCATCCGCTCGGCCAGACCGCCCGCCACATGCAGCAGCAGCCGCCCCGGCGCGGTCTGCGACAGGGGTTCGCCGGCGGAATCATCCGGCTCGATCCGCCAACGGTCCAGCGCCGCGGTAACCTGCCGGGTCAGCGCCCGGTCGGGGCTGATCAGCGCGGCGCGCTTGCCCTCGTCGATGGCGCGGCGCAGGCGCAGGGCGATGACGGCGGCCTCCAGCTGCGGGCTGGCGGCCTCGATTAGGGTGAGGGATTGCGCGGCCTGCGAGACCTCTGTCAGCTTCGGTCCCTCCTCCAACCACTGATCGGTGACCGGTGCGGGACGCATGGCCAGCGAAATCAACCGGTTGCGGGCGGGATTCGCGGGGGCATCATGGCCCCAGACCTGCACGTCGCAGGGGTGCATCCCCACCCGTGCGGCGAAGCTGGCGAAGCGGAACTGAGGGTGATCCTCGCCACCGCTGAGGCTGTCGCCCATCTGATCGGTCAACCGGTCCCAGACCGCACGCGGCTGGTCGAAATCGAAACCCGGCAGGATCACCGCGCCCTGCGGCAGCCCGGCGACCAGTTCCATGAACCGCGCCGTTGGCCCGCGCGACCCGGTGGAGCCTGCAACGATGATCGGGTGATCGGGCGGCGCCACGGACCACAGCGACACCAGCCGGTCCACGACGGCGGCCTGCCGCGCCTCGACCGACATGTGATCCTCGCTGCCCGCGAAATAGGGCGCGACGATGCCGAGAAACTTTTGCGAGCGCTGCCAATGGGCGGAATGGTTGCCGACGTCGAGCCCCGCGACCGTGTCCGGCGTGACCATCTCCTCCTGCATTTCGCCCATGAGATCGGCGAGGCTGTCGGACAGGCCATAGAGTGAGGACCGGGGCGCAAGATCGGGTTCGCGGTCGAGCAGCGCCGAGACGGTCTGCGATAGCTGCAACCGCAACCGCAAGGGAGAGATCGCGGGCGGCAGGCCGGTCATGTCGGGGCGGCGAGCGAGGTCCGTCACCAGCTTGATCCGCGGCAGGAAGCCCGCGCCCTTTTCCGCATAGATCGCCCGCAGGCGGCGTTGCGTGCGGGCGGTGTTGACGTAGATCTCCACCCGCGCCAGCGCATCGGGCGGCTGGTCTTTCAGGCGCGCGGCGATGCCCTCGACCAGCGCGGCGGTGAAATCGACGCCCAGGGGCGTGGCGAAGACGCGGGGGGTGGGGGTGGCTTCAAACATCGGTCACCATTTCCTCGGCCAGCGCGATCCCGTCCGGGTGGCCCACATCGGCCCAATACCCCTTATAGGGCGTGCCGAACATCCGGCCCTGCGCCATCGCCGCACGCCAGACGTCATGCAGCGAAAATGGCCCCTCGGGATAGCCGTCCAGAAGCCCCGCTTTCAGAATCTGCGCGCCGGTATAGACCTCGCCCGCCTTGTCCCAGCCAAGCCGCCCGTCCGCATCGCGCGCGAAATCCCCGCCCCCCTGCCGCCCCACGGCGCGCGATTGCGGGACCATCAGGGCCAGTACGTCCATCCGCTCCGGGTCCCATGCGGCGGCCAGCGTGGCCAGAGCATTGGGGCCGGACCAGACCGCATCGGCGTTGAGTGTGAAAATCGTGTCAGCCGCCAACAGCGGCAGGGCGTGGCGGATGCCGCCGGCACTGTCGAGAATGACCGGCTGTTCCTCGGAAAACGCCACATCCGCCATGCCGCGCAGATGGGCGCGCATCTGGTCGGCGTGGTGGTGGCCGTTCACAACGATCCGCCCCACACCCGCACCGCGCGCCTGCCCTAGCGCGTGGTCGATCAGGGGCCGCCCCGCGACCGGGATCAGCGGTTTTGGCCGGGTCTGCGTCAGTGGGCCCATCCTTGTGCCGAACCCGGCGGCAAGGATCATGCAGGCGGGTGGGGTCATGGCCTAAGCCCCGGCAAAAGCGGCCCCATCGCCCCGGCAAGATCCGTCAGCGCCGGGTGCTCCAGCGCGTCGGTGACATGGGCAAAAACGCGCGGCAGGTGGATCAGGTACACCGGTTTGCCCCGGTTCCGCGCCAGACGGCGGAAGACGCCAAGAATGCGCAGGTTTCTCTGGAAGCTGAGCAGCGCGCTTTGCTCGGCAAAACCGTCTTCGTCGATTGCCAGCGCGTTTATGTACCGGGCAGTCATGGCAGCGGCGATATCGGCAGGAATTTCGCGGCGGGCATCCTTGATGAAGGACACGAGATCATAGCCCGGCGGGGCAAGCACCGCGTCCTGGAAATCGAGCAGGCCAACGCGGGTCAGCCCGAGCCTGTCGGGCAGCCAGAGCAGATTCTCCGCATGAACGTCGCGCAGGGTGGGCACCAGCGGCGCAGTGAAGACGCGGGCGAATTGCGCCTGCATTTCCGTCAGCGCCGCGTCCGCATCGGTGCCATCCGGCAGCGCGATCCGGGTCATCTCGGCCATCACATGCGGGGTCAGGGCGGGCAGGCTCCACCCCTCTGGATGGCGGGCCAGATGGATCAGCACATCCGCAGCGGCAAGGCCCGCCTCCATCAGATCCGGCCCCAGGGTGGCAAAGCTTCGGTCGCCAAAATCTTCCAGCAACATCAGGCCCCTGTCCTTGTCGGACCCGATGATCAGCGGCGTGGACAGCGCCATGGCCCGCAGCTTGGCAGCAATGCTGAGGAACGCGTCAAAGGCGGCACGGTCCTCTGGGGGGGCCAGCATCAGCACCGCGCGCGCATCGCCCAGGGTCAGGCGTTCATAGCGCCGGGCCGATGCATCACCCGCCAGCGGCACGCGCGTCGCGTTGCCCCAGCCATTGGCGTCGAGAAACTCCTGTACGGGGGCACTCATGCGGGCACCACCAGGCTGAGCCGGTCGGCCCAAAGATCGGGGCGGGCGGAGGAGATCGTCAGCGCCCGCGCATCGTCTTGCCCCGGCACCATCCGCAGCGACAGCCAAAGGGCGCGGTCGGGCATTTCATCGCCCAACCGGTCGGGCCATTCCACAAGGCAGATGGCCGTGTCAAAGGCATCGGTCAGGCCCAGTTCATCGACCTCTTGCGGATCGCTCAGGCGATACAGGTCGGCATGCCAGATCTCTTGGCCCGCGGCCTCATAGGTCTGGACAAGCGTGAAGGTGGGCGACGGCACGTCCTCCACCCGGCCCTCGGCCGCTTGCAGGTGCTGGATCAGCGATCGGGCAAAATGGGTCTTCCCGGCCCCGAGATCACCATCGAGACAAAGGATATCTCCCGGAGCAAGCCGGTCCGCCAGATGCTGAGCCAGCCGCGACGTGGCCTCTGGCGAGGTCAGGGTTGTTCCGGCGATTATGGGGCGGACTTGGTTCGACATGATGCGAGTTTATCAAGGCCCCGCCGGGCCGCAACCGCGCCCGCGCGCTCAGCCCGAGGAAATCAGCACCGTCTCTGTTTCGGCCTCCGGGTCCGGGCCGGGCAACGGCAACGGCGCGGCGCCTGTCTGGAAGGCCACAAGGCTCGCCCCGCCTTTCAACGGGGCCAACCGGCAGACAAGGCATCCGCCATCCTTCAGCACCACCCGTTCGGTCCAGGCGCTGCGGTCGGCATAACCGCCGACGAAGTCGCGAATCTCGCCCCATAGGGGCGTGGGCGCGCAGGCCGCCTGCCAATGGCCCGTTGCCTCCGACACTGTTGCGGGTTCACCCTGCCATAGCGCCCCATAGGCACGGTTTCCCATGACAAAGCGGCCATCGCGGGAAAACACCGCCATCGCCTCGGCATTGTCGTCGAGAACCGATTGATAGAGGTCCAGATCGCCGCGAAACTTGCGGGTCAGGGTCATTTCCTGGCTGATATCCTCGAAAAGGAAGGCCACCGCCCCGTCCGCATGGGGCCGCCCGATGACCCGGAAGGTCTGGCCGTTGGGCAGGTTCCACATCTCCTGGTAGGTGCCATCGCGCGCGGCCTGTTCCAATTCTCCCAGCCCGGCGCGCCAGGCCTGGTAATTCTTCGGCTCCGGCATCCGCTGCTTTTCGCGCAGCTTGTCGAGGAAGGCGAACAGATCGGGCCGGGCCGACAGCCAGTCCACGGGCAGCGTCGACAGCGACACGAGCGCCGGGTTGAACAGCACCAGCTGCCGCTGCTTGTCGAAAATCGCCAGCCCGATGGGCAGATGGGCAAAGGTGCGCGACAGGGTCTGCACGAAGTCGCGCAGCGCGATTTCAGCGGCCACGACCCGGTCGATGGGCTGCGCCGAAAAGAGCTGACCATTGCGATAGCCGCGGCATGTCAGGTCGAACCAGAGCAGATCGTCCGCGTCCAGCGACATCCGCCGGGTCTGGCCTTCGGTCAAAGGATCGTCCGGGTCGAACAGGTTGCGAATCGGCCAGACCAGCCCCCCATCGCTGCCTTCGACCCGCTGAAGCATGTCGAAATACGCTTTGTTGGCCCAGATGATCTGTCCCGCCGAATCCTGTTGCCATAGCAGCATCTGTCCGGCGTCCAGACCGTGGCGCAGCAGGTCCAGCTCCGACTCCAGCGCGTCCAGCCCGGCCTGGTCGATCATCTTGCGGTCCTGCCCCGGCTCCAGCGAGGCGACGGTGATCAGGCATCGCCCCTCGGAAACGCGGCCACTGATCGACAGCTCATCCCCGCCGATCCGGCCAATCAGCACGAACCCGTCACCCCGGTCGCGCAGCGCCTCCATCTTCGCGGCCACATCGGGGTTCAGCGCCGACAGGCTTTCGCGCAGTTCCGCCCAGGCACCCACCCGGTCGCTCGGGTCGGTCAACATCGCGTCGGTATCGTCGAGATCCGACAGCAGATAGCCATCGCGGAAGGCATAGCTTCGGGGCAGATCCAGCCCGCGCAGCATGACGTGGCGAAATCCGCCCCCGCCGCGAGTCAGCGACATGCCCAGCACGGCGGAAAATCCACCCGCGGCCAGGCTTATCCCCACCAGAAACAGAATCGTCGTCGGATCGGTCAATGTCATTTCGCCCCCAACACCGCATGGCCTGTGGATAACAACAGATGAATGGTTAAGACGGGGTTAAGCCTGAATCGGACGGTTCTCGCCCAGCGGCGCGTGGGCCACGCCCTCGGCCAGCTGGATCGCCGCGGCGGGCCAGGTCACCTCGACCATCGCGCCGCGCCTCTCGCCGCTTTCCTCGGCCAGCAGGAACGGATCGGTGGCGTTGCGGAAAGCGACACGGGCACCGGACCGCTCCAGCAGCGTCTTGGCGATGAACAGCCCCAGACCCATGCCCTCGTATCCCGGCCGCTGTTGCTCATCGCGCGGCGATTTGCGCCGCCTCAGAAACGGGTCGCCCAGCCGCCCGATCAGATCCGGGGGGAAGCCCGCCCCGTCATCGGTCAGCCGCAGATAGATGTTCTGCCCGTCCCACAACCCATCGACCCAGACATCGTCATTGGCGAAATCCACTGCGTTCTGCACAAGATTGCGGATGCCATGGATGATCTCGGGGCGACGATAGATCGCCGGTTGAGCCTCATCGGCTCCGGGCATCGGGGCGAACTCGAAATGTACCTCGACACCGCGATCCACATGCGGTTCCGCCGCTTCACGCACCACGGCCCCGAACGGGGCGGAGTGCATGTGCAGGTCATCCTTCCCGGCGCGTCCCATGTCGCGCATGATATCGCGGCAACGGTCGGCCTGTTCGCGGATCAGGCGGGCATCCGCGGCCAGATCGGGGTTGTCCTCCAGCTCCTCCGCCAGTTCGGTGGACACCAGCTTGATCGTGGCCAGAGGCGTGCCCAACTCATGCGCGGCGGCGGCCACCACGCCCCCCAGATCGGTCAGCTTCTGTTCGCGCGCCAGCGCTTCCTGCGTGGCCAGCAGCGCCTGGCTCATGGAGTGGATCTCCAACGTCACGCGGCGGGCATAGCCCGACAGGAAGACGATGCCGATGACGATGGCTGCCCAGAACCCGGCCAGGAACAAGGCGGGCAGTTCGATCACCTCGCCCGCACGGGTTGTCAGCGGCACATGGTAGAACGCCACAAGCGTGATCAGCACGATGGCCGCCAGCCCCAGGATCACCGTCGACCGCATGGTCAGGGCCGTGGCCGAGATCGTCACCGGAGCGAGGATCAGCAGCGCGAAGGGATTGTTCAGCCCGCCAGTCAGAAACAGCAGGAAAGACAACTGCGTCAAATCGAACAGCAGCGTCAGCATCGCGTCCCAATCCGCCAGCCGCTGGTTCGGCGGAAACACCGTCATCGCGATCATGTTGGACAGGACCGACGTTCCGATGGCCAGGAAACACAGGCCCAGTTCCACCCTGAGGCCCAGAAACAGGCTGGCCACCACAACCGTCGCGGTCTGGCCCAGCACCGCCAGCCAGCGCAGCACCAGCAACGTCCGCAGACGCACCCAGCCGCTGCGCAGGTCGCGCGTCAACAAGGTGCGGGTCGGGTCGGTCGTCTGGGCCATGCGGGGCATCCTGTTCCGGCGGGGGCGTTCTGTCACAGTTGCGCAGACGTGAATTGATAGACAGGTCGTTTTCAACGATCAACGCTGCACAGCATTCGAGGACCTTGCCATGAACCGCATCTATGCCGCCAGCGCCCTTGCCCTGACCGCCGCCCTTCTGGGCGGTATTGGCCTGTCCATCCTCTGGGGTCGCGCCAATCAGGACGAGGATATCTTCGCCCAATGCCGCGCCACGCGGGTGGCGGGCGGCCCCGGCGATATCGGCGGCCCGTTCGAACTGGTGTCCGAAACCGGCGACACCGTGACCGATGCCGATATCATCACCGCTCCGACACTGATCTATTTCGGCTACACCTTCTGCCCCGATGTCTGCCCGCTGGACAATGCCCGCAACGCCATCGCGGTGGAGATCCTGGAAGAACAGGGCCGCATGGTGACGCCGGTCTTCATCTCGATCGACCCGGAACGCGACACGCCCGAGATCCTCGCCGATTTCACCGACAACATGCACCCGCGCATGATCGGGCTGACCGGCTCGCTGGACCAGACCTCCGCCGCGTCCGAGGCGTATCGAACCTACTTCAATCACCAGGAACCGGGCGAAGACGGCTATTACCTCGTCGATCACTCGACCTTCACCTATCTGGTCTTCCCGGAACATGGGTTCGTGGAGTTCTTCCGCCGCGACGACACGCCCGAGGAAATGGCCACGCGCGTCTCCTGCTTCATGGACGCCGCGTCCTGACCCGATCTGTTTGACCATTGCGCAGATTTCCTCATATATGAAAGAAACTTGCGAAGAGGATTGCTTGAATGGCCACGGAACGCTCGTTGCGCGATATCGGACCGGATAAATCCCTGCTGCTCGTCGATGATGACGAACCGTTCCTGAGGCGCCTGCAACGGGCCATGGAAAAGCGTGGCTTCGAGGTCGAGGCCGCCGATTCCGTCGCCGGCGGCAAGGCCATCGCAACGGCGCGCCCGCCCGCCTATGCCGTGGTCGATCTGCGGCTCGAGGATGGCAACGGGCTCGACGTCGTGGAACTGCTGCGCGAAAAGCGCCCCGATGCCCGTATCGTCGTGCTGACCGGCTATGGTGCGATTGCCACCGCGGTGGCTGCCGTCAAGATCGGCGCCACCGACTATCTGTCGAAACCCGCCGACGCCAATGACATCACCGCCGCCCTCTTGGCCGAGGAAGACGACATGCCGCCGCCGCCGGAAA
The DNA here is from genome assembly GCF_030732985.1 of Nioella sp. MMSF_3534. Lineage (GTDB taxonomy): Bacteria > Pseudomonadota > Alphaproteobacteria > Rhodobacterales > Rhodobacteraceae > Nioella. The sequence continues at coordinate 60,602 of NZ_JASHJX010000004.1, read as the reverse complement.
ACCCGATGAGCGCGGATCGCGTCCGGTGGGAACATATCCAGCGCGTCTATGAACTCTGCGACCGCAATGTCAGCGAAACCGCCCGGCGGCTGAACATGCACCGCCGCACGCTGCAACGCATCCTCGCCAAGCGCAGCCCGCGCTAAGACCATGCGTTTCGCCCTCCTGCTGGTGGCCGCCCTCGCGGCCTGCACCCCGCTGCCCCTGCCGACCGCTGCGCCAGACGGCAACGGCGTCACCCCCGATTCCGATGGCCTGCAACCGGGCGGCACCGACCTGCGCATTGATTTCGGCCGCGCGCAGGAAGGCGTGATCGACACTGTCTCGCGCCTTCTGGGCACTGATCCGCTGGACATCACCACAAGCCCCGATTGCGGCGACGTGACCGCCGCCTATTGGCGCAACGGCCTGACACTGAACTTCGTCGAGGGTGACTTCCGGGGCTGGGTTCTGACCGAACCGGGCCTGACGGCGGCTGGCGGGCTGAGCGTGGGCGACACCCCACCGCCGGTCACAATGGCCACCACCACCCTTGGGCGCGAATTCGAGATCGACGGGGTCTGGGCCCTGGTCGAGGAAACGGGCCCCGAGATCACAACCGTCTGGTCCGGAAGAACCTGCTTCTTCCGCTAGGCTGCCCTGTGCAGCCATGTCAGAAACACCCGCGCCTGCGGGCTGATCGTGGCCGGGTTGTGGACGCTGTAATAGGCGATCTCCGATTCCGGTTCCTCCAGCAGCGCCACCAATCGCCCGTCATCCAGATCGCGCTGCACCACCGCCAGCGGCTGACGGGTGATCCCCGCCCCTGACCGGACAGCGGCCAGAACCAGACCGTTGGCCTCCAGCCGGGTGATCTGCATCCTCTCAGGCTCCGCGCCCAGCGCCCGCAGCCAGGTGAACATCTCCATATCCGTGGGTTCCGGCAGCCAGGCGAAGTCCGCCAGCGCGTGGATCGCGTCAGGCGAGGTGGCGGAATATTCCACCGGCAGCCGCGCCGCCACATCAGGATGCGCCACCACGATCCGGTGCGCGCGGGTCAGCAGTCGCGCCTCCAGCCCCGGCCATCTGCCCTGCCCATAGCGGATCGCCAGATCGAATCCGTCGCGGCGCAGGTCCACCACCGCATTGTCGGGCGCGATGGTCACCGGCAAATCGGGATGCGCCTTCCAAAACCCGGCCAGCCGGGGGGCCAGCCAGTTCTCCGCGAAATTGAGCGTGGTCGTCACCGCAATGGGCCGATCCGCCCGCGCCTTCGACAAGTCCCGCACCCCCGCCGCGATGATCCCGAACCCCTCGCCCAGATCCTGCGCAAGCCTGCGGCCCGCCGCCGTGGTCGCCATCTTGCGGCCTGCCCGCTCCATCAGCGCCTGCCCGAACTGATCCTCCAGCGCCCGCACATGCTGCGCAATCGCGGCATGGGTCACGTTCAGCTCTCGCGCGGCGGCGGAGAAGCTGTTCAGCCGGGCAGCCGCTTCAAACGCCCGCAAAGCGGACAGCGAGGGGATATCGCGCCAATCCATATCTGTAATCTCCACTTACATATGGAAGATATTGCTGATTCGAACCCGCATCGCAAGCCCGCTATATCTGGACCATCAGAAAACAGGAGCTTTCCCGATGATCTCTCTCCTCTCCCGCACCATGAAAACCGCAACGCGCCTTGATACTTGGGATGTTCCCGACCATTGGCGTGTCCAGCATGAAGACTATCGCACCCGCCGCCACCGCGCGGATGCCGAACGGGCACGGATGCGCCGATCCCTGAAGGAGACCGGGCTTCGCTAGATCGGTTTAAAGTTCAGCCATCAAATCAGCGTGCCGAGCGGTGAAATCCGCCCGCACCTCTGCCGGGGGGCGCAGATGCAGATGCAGCCCCTCGGTCAGGGCCGGGGTGGGGCGGCCAAAGAACCGGTCCGCCTCGGGCTCGGAAAACCCGGCCAGTTGCACCGCTTCCAGCCAGGCCGAGACCTTGTCGGCCCGCTTGATCCTCGCCTTCACCGTCTTGGGGATCGCCGCAGGCAGCCCGAACCGCAGATGGATCGCCGCCGCCAGACGGTCATCCAGCGCGCCATAACCCGGCCCAACGGCGGCCTTCACCGGGCTGATCATGTCCCCGATCACATATTCCGGTGCGTCATGCAGCAGCGCCGCCAGCCGCCATTTCACCGGGGCCTTGGGGTCGATCCGGGCAAAGATCTGCTCCACCAGCAGCGAATGTTCCGCAACCGAATAGGCGTAATCCCCGCGCGTCTGCCCATTCCAGCGCGCGACAAAGGCCAGCCCATGGGCGATATCCTCGATCTCGATATCCACCGGCGTCGGGTCCAGCAGGTCCAGCCTGCGACCCGACAGCATCCTTTGCCATGCTCGTGCGGTTGATTTTGCCATCTCTCTTCGCCCCATCGCGCCCCTTTGGCCCGGACCCTCTAGAAACCAAGACACAGCCCGAAATTCAACGCCTGCCTGCCCCGGTGGGCCAACATTTTCCCGCCCGGATGGAACCGGTTTCAGATTCCCCTTGGTGAAAAGGCCCTTCGGCGCGTAGGCTCTTGGCGTTAACCTATTTTGGAGGACCGATTATGAGCAAAGAAGACACCCCCGAGAACGCCCCCGCCCGCAAGGACCAGAGCGCCAAGGGCCCCGCGGCCCAGCAGGGCAGCATGTCCGACAAGGGCGGCAGCGCGTCGGGCTCGTCCCAGAGCGGCGTGGCCCCCAAGGGCGGCAGCAAGTAGCAGCCGACCACTCAGATTGCAAAAGACGGGGCTGCACGGCCGTGCGGCCCCGTTTTCATGACCCCCTCGCCCATTGTCCCCGGATGCCCCTCCTGCTATGTCGCGCCAAACCCGTTTGATGCCCATTCAGGAGCCCCGGAATGACCGACTATATCGTCAAGGATATCGCGCTGGCCGATTTTGGCCGCAAGGAACTCGACATCGCCGAAACCGAGATGCCCGGCCTGATGGCCCTGCGCGAGGAATATGGCGACAGCAAACCGCTGAAAGGCGCGCGCATCGCGGGCAGCCTCCACATGACGATCCAGACCGCCGTGCTGATCGAAACCCTCGTGCATCTCGGCGCCGAGGTCCGTTGGGCCAGCTGCAACATCTTCTCCACCCAGGACCACGCCGCCGCCGCCATCGCCGCCGCGGGCATCCCGGTCTTCGCCATCAAGGGCGAAACGCTGGAGGAATACTGGGACTACGCCGACCGCATCTTCATGTTCGAAGAGGGCGGCTGCAACATGATCCTCGATGACGGTGGCGACGCCACGCTCTACATCCTGCTCGGCGCCCGCGTCGAGGAAGGGGAAACCGACCTGATCGAGATGCCCACCTCGGAAGAAGAGGTCGCCCTCTTCGCCCAGATCAAGAAGCGTCTCGCCGCCTCGCCCGGCTGGTTCACCAAGCAGCGCCACATGATCCAGGGCGTGACCGAGGAAACCACCACCGGCGTGCATCGCCTGTATCAGATGATGGAGAAAGGCCACCTGCCCTTCCCCGCCATCAACGTGAACGACTCGGTCACCAAGTCCAAGTTCGACAACAAGTATGGCTGCAAGGAATCGCTCGTCGACGGCATCCGCCGCGCCACCGACACCATGATGGCCGGCAAGGTCGCCGTGGTCTGCGGCTACGGCGATGTAGGCAAAGGCTCTGCCGCTAGCTTGCGCGGTGCCGGCGCCCGCGTGAAGGTGACGGAAGTGGACCCGATCTGCGCGCTTCAGGCCGCCATGGACGGGTTCGAAGTCACCACGCTGGAAGACGAGGTCGCCTCCGCCGACATCTTCATCACCACCACCGGCAACAAGGACGTGATCCGCATCGAGCATATGCGCGAGATGAAGGACATGGCCATCGTCGGCAATATCGGCCATTTCGACAACGAAATTCAGGTCGCGGCGCTGAAGAACCACAAATGGACCAACATCAAGGACCAGGTGGACATGATCGAGATGCCCTCGGGCAGCCGCCTGATCCTGCTGTCGGAAGGTCGCCTGCTGAACCTCGGCAACGCCACCGGCCACCCCTCCTTCGTGATGTCGGCAAGCTTCACCAACCAGACGCTCGCCCAGATCGAGCTCTGGACCAAGGGCGACCAGTATGAAAACAAGGTCTACGTCCTGCCCAAGCAGCTGGACGAAAAAGTCGCCCGCCTGCACCTCGCCAAGATCGGCGCCAAGCTGTCGGTTCTGGCGAAAGAGCAGGCCGACTATATCGGCGTATCGCAGGACGGCCCGTTCAAGCCGGAACATTACCGTTACTGAGGGCGGATTACTCTACGGATTTGGAGCACCGGCCAGCGCGAGTTGGCCGGTGTTTTTGTTGTGTTGTTGGGGGGAGTGCAGACCTTCGCCGTGGACGCGAAACTGCCGTCCACGCCCATTCGTAGCGGACATCTGTTTGCCTGATGACAGACAAGGGGACGAACTCAACCACGAGTGCAATGATGCTCTCACGAGTTCATCACGAATCCTTATCGAGGGCACCGCCATGAAGGGCAAGTATCTCACCCTCAAGATCAGGCTCCATTTCCATTCCGGTCATGCACTTATTAAGCCATCCAGTGTCGCGGATGCGTGCGATTGCTGCGCCGTAGGCTTTTCGCGCGGTATCCCCGTAGGCGCCTTCGGCGATATCCCACGCTTCGTCAGGGATCGGTCCCCAACGTGAGATCATCATCGACAAATCGAGAATGTCGCGGTTGAGAACCGCTTTGTCTGCCCAGCGATCGGCATTCGCGAGCAGTTTCTCTGCATACATGTAATCCCGCGTCAAAACAGGGACGCCGAAGCGGTCATCCATTTCACCGGCAAGCTGGATTCGTGCCTCGCGGACGATCTCAAACTTGATTGCTACATCCGCCGCGCCGATCAGAGTGCGGATGCCGTATTGATCAGTTCTAACATCGCGCAATGTTTGTAGTTCCGCGCCTGGGAGCAGGAGGCCGGTGAGGTCAGACTTGCCCCAAAGAGCTTGGCGAATCTTGCGGTATCCCTCCTTAGAGGCGCAGAGGAAGTCGATGTCCACGCTTTCACGATACTCACCAAGGTTTAAAACAATCGCCGTGCCACCGCCGAAATAGCATTCGGCATCGAGGAGCAAATCTCCATTGAGGCATCTGAGAATGCCAAGGATATCGTTATGATGTTTGCGCTTGAACAAGGCCGCACCCTGCGGCTCAGTATTCAAGCGGCCAGAAAGTGCCCGTTGCCGCACTCAGCAACAAGGCGATCCAGAAGCTTCTGTTCGCGTGGTGTGATCGCATCTTGATCGACAAAACGCCAGTTGCGCTCATAGAGAGCGAGCGCAGTTTCGCCGTCCACAACTGCATCGTCGGGACGGTTCCAGCATAGCTGGCGTAGCTGCGGGTATGTGTTCACTCTGACGTTCATAGCATCCTCGGGTATCGCATGATCACCCACACCAGTTAAATATAGGTAACTTTGCGGGAGTTGCAAAGATTCTCCGAGTGTAAGGTCAACGACGAGCACCTAAGCCGATGCTCAACACTAAGGCAGGCCAATGAAAAACTCGCGCCGAGTAACACGGGCGACTCTATACATACAGGATTGCATAACATAATTCCACACGCGCACAGCCGACTTAGCTCCGAAGGTAGCGGTACATGTTGCGACGAATAGCGGCTTCGACAAGCCGCGCTGCAGCATCCTGAGCTGCGGTCGAACGTCCGCACAGGGTTGTTTCCCCCTCAAAAAGCCACGCCCTCGCCGACCCGCGGGGTGGGGAACGACCCCTGAGCGGCGCGCTTTATCTCTCCGCCACGAACACCCCAATTGCTGCGCGGAACCTAACCAATCGTCGCCCCGGGGGCGGGTCGGCGATCGCGCGGCGGCTTCGCCTTGAGTCCGCGCGGGGGCATGACCAACCGCCCCCTCACTCCTCCCCCCGTCGCGTCTTGAGCCACGCATCGCCTTCCTCCATCATCTGGTCCGTCCAGCCCCATTTCGGTCGCTTGCGCGGCCCGCTCTTCTCCTGTTCCTTGAACTGGTCGATGGTCTCATCCCCGTGCAGCAGCCCCATCAGCCGCGCCCGCATGAAGGCCTTCAGCACGTCATTCATCCGGGGGCCATAGTCGGGCCCCATGGAACGGAAGAATTTCAGCACGTCCTCATCCACCCGGATCGTCACCCGCTTCTTCGCGGGGCTGGGTGAGGTCGCGATCCGCACCCAGTCATGCGGCACGCGGTGGTGGATCATGATCCGGTTGTGCAGGTCGTAGTCGATGCGCGCCATCGCGTCGATCAGGTAGTGGTGATGTTCCCGCTGCTTCGCGGTCAGCGGTTTGCCATCCAGGTTCATGGCCGGTCCTCGATTTGGGAAAGTGCCGGGCAGTCTGGCAGGATTTTCCTAAAATCCCGTCAATGGCGCGGCTTTGTCTGCACGGGGGGTGTACGGGGGGTGTACGCCCGGTGCACGGGTGGCGACAGGCCGCCTGCGCCCGCCTTGGGGCGTTTCCGAATCGAGCGGGGGCGTGCTATCCCTTGTGGCATGGCTTATCCCGACCCCAAGATAGGCGGCTCTGCGCGCCCTCGGATCCGTCAGCTGGACGAAACGGTGGTGAACCGCATCGCGGCGGGCGAGGTGGTGGAACGCCCTGCCTCTGCCGTCAAGGAACTGGTTGAAAACGCGATAGATTCCGGTGCCGACCGGATCACCATCGAGGTCGCCAACGGCGGCAAATCCCTGATCCGCGTCACCGACAATGGCTGCGGAATGACCCCCGAAGACCTCCCCCTCGCCCTCGCCCGCCACGCGACGTCCAAGATCGATGGGAAAGATCTGTTGAATATCAACAGCTTCGGCTTTCGCGGCGAGGCATTGCCGTCGCTCGGATCGGTCGGGCGGCTGGTAATCACGAGCCGGTCCGAGACCGGAGGAGATGCCCATACCATCGCTGTAACCGGTGGAAGACATTCGGTTATTCGCCCTGCGGCCCTGTCGGGCGGCACCGTGGTAGAGCTGCGGGATCTGTTCTTCGCCACCCCCGCGCGGCTCAAGTTCCTGCGCACGGATCGGGCCGAGATGCAGGCCATCGGCGACGTGGTGAAACGGCTGGCGATGGCGGAACCCGGCGTCGGCTTTACCCTGCGCGACATGACCGATGGTCAGAACCGGATGATCTTCCGCGCTGATCCCGAACAAGGGGATCTTTTCAATGCGTTAGGGGCCAGGCTCGGGCAGGTGATGGGGCGCGATTTCATCGAGAATGCCCTGCCGATAGAGGCCGAGCGCGAAGGCGTCCGCCTGGTGGGCTATGCCGCCCTGCCGACCTATTCACGCGGCTCCGCGACCGCGCAGTACCTGTTTGTTAACGGTCGTCCGGTAAAAGACAGGCTGCTGGTCGGGGCCTTGCGCGGGGCATATGCGGATTTCCTCAGCCGGGACCGGCACCCGGCGGTGGCGCTTTTCGTCGACTGCCCGCCGGAGCGGGTCGATGTGAACGTGCACCCGGCCAAGGCCGAGGTCAGGTTCCGCGAACCGGGTGTCGTGCGTGGTCTGATCGTGTCGGCCCTGCGCCATGCGCTGGCGGAGGCCGGGCATCGGGCATCCTCGACCGTGGCCGAGGCGACGCTCGGCGCCTTCCGCCCCGAACAGCAGGGACCTGCGCGGGTCTATCAGATGGACCGGCCCTCTCAGGGGTCGCTCCGCGCCGCGCGGGACTGGCAGGCCCCAGCCATGGGATTTGCCGAAGCACCGGAGGATTTCACCTCGACCTCGGCGCGGGTGGAACCGGTCGCCGACGCCCACGAGGCCACAGGAAACCCGCTCGGCGCGGCCCGCGCGCAGGTGCATGAAAACTACATCATCGCCCAGACCGAAACCGGCATGGTGATCGTCGACCAACACGCCGCGCATGAACGGCTGGTCTATGAAAAGCTGAAACGCCAGATGGCGGAGAACGGGGTGGCGTCCCAGGCATTGTTGATCCCCGAGATCGTGACGCTCGGCGAGAACGATGCGGGCACGCTGCTCGACCTTGCCGATGATCTGGCGAAGCTTGGCCTGGTGCTGGAGCCTTTCGGACCGGGCACCATTGCGGTGCAGGCCACGCCCGCGATCCTTGGGCCGGTAAACGCCGAGGCGATGTTGCGCGATATATTGGATGAGTTGGACGATCTGGGCGAAAGCCTGACCGTGAAGGCGCGGATCGAGGCGATCCTGTCGCGCGTTGCCTGTCATGGGTCGATCCGATCCGGCCGGCAGATGCGGGCCGAGGAGATGAACGCCCTGCTGCGCGAGATGGAGGCGACCCCCCATTCCGGCCAGTGCAACCATGGCCGGCCCACCTATGTGGAGCTGAAGCTATCCGACATCGAAAGGCTGTTCGGGCGCACATGATCCAGCTTGGTGAGACCCAGATCAACCTGTCAGACCCGCTGACCCTGCTGGCGCTTGTCGGTGTGGCGGCGGTTGTGTTGCTGCTGATCCTCGTGATGCGCTCGATCGCAGCGGCGAACCGGACCGCGCGGGCGATGGAACCGCTGGCACAGCAGATGGGCGCACTTGGCAACCGGGTGCAGTCGCTGTCGGATGGTCAACACCAGCTATCGGGCGGCATCACCCATGTGAGCGAATTGCAGGCGCGCAGCCAGGCGCAGATGCTGGAGGTGATGGAACGGCGGCTGGAAGAGGTGCAGCGCAGCATGGGCGAGACCCTGCACGGCACCTCGACCCGCACCGCGCGCAGCCTTGGGGAGCTGCAACAGCGGCTGGAACAGATCGACAAGGCGCAGGCCAAGATCGAGAAGCTGTCGGGCGATGTTCTGGGCTTGCAGGATATCCTGTCCAACAAACAGACGCGCGGGGCGTTCGGGGAAATTCAGCTGAACGACATCGTGCACAAGGCGCTGCCGCCCGACAGCTATGCCTTTCAGGCGACGCTGACGAATGGGCGGCGGGCCGATTGCCTGATCCACCTGCCGAAACCTCCCGGTCCCATCGTGATCGACTCGAAGTTTCCGCTGGAACCCTACGAGGCGCTGCGCCGGGCAAAGACGCAACGCGACACGGACGAGGCCGCGCGTGCCCTGCGCACGGCGGTGCGCGGGCATATCAAGGCGATCGCGGACCGCTACATTATCGAGGGCGAAACCGCTGACGGGGCGCTGATGTTCCTGCCGTCCGAGGCCGTCTATGCGGAACTGCACGCGAACTTCCCGGAGCTGGTGCGAGAGGGCTTTGCGGCACGGGTGTGGATCGTGTCCCCCACCACCTGCATGGCCACGCTGAACACGATGCGCGCGGTGCTGAAGGATGCGCGGATGCGCGAACAGGCGGGTGCGATCCGCAAGCAACTGGCGATGCTGCACCGGGATGTGGAACTGGTGGTGGAACGCGTGGGCAAGCTGACCACCCATTTCGGGCAGGCCCGCAAGGATCTGGACGACATCACCACCGCCGCCGAGCGTGCAGGAAAAAGGGCGACACGACTGGACAGTTTCGATTTCGAGGAACTGGGCGGCAAGGACGAGGCCGAGGTTGTGCCACTTCCTCATCGCTAGATCGGGATGAATTCGGGCTGAATCGTTTGGGACGTCATACTCCTTCCCTTTGCTGATTCACCGCCGCCAACCACAAGATAGAGGATCGCGCGGCGGAACGGATGATGTCATTGGACGTGCGTGCACGGGTGGCCAACCTCCGCGCAAGATCGCAGATATCCGCCAGACCTGGTTGCGGGACCGGCCAAGGACGTCCCTTTCCTTGCGAGGGCCGGTGCCGGTGCTGACGGATCGCGATCTACGGGTCGCGCCGCGCTGTCCCGGCTTTCGTGCGCGGCACCGGGCACCCGTTCGAACAATCGCGCTCGCAGAGGCGCAAAACCGCCCCGTCGGGGCCACCGGTCGCCCTTGGCGGGTTGAGAACGGGGCCTCTGGTTTGAACGCCTGCCCGCCCTATCTTCCCGGTCATGGCCCACAAGAAACCTAACCTACCGACAAAGACCTGCGCCACTTGCGGGCGCCCATTTTCGTGGCGGAAGAAATGGGCGGCGGTCTGGGAGGAGGTGCGCTATTGCTCGGATCGGTGCCGGCGGGAAAAGACCGTCAGGCGAGCGTGACGCCTGCCCCGGCCATCCCCTCCAGCGCCGCTGCCAGTGACCCGTCGAAGTCAATCGCGCGGCAGAGGTCCTGGCGAACGGTGACGGTGAACCCCAACCGGGCCGCGTCGACGGCGGAGTAGTTCACGCAGAAATCGGTGGCGAGGCCGACCATGGTGAGCGTGTCGATGCCCCGCGTGCGCAGGTAGCCCTCCAGCCCCGTGGGCGTCGTCTTGTCGTTCTCGAAGAAGGCCGAATAGCTGTCGATGGCGGGGTTATAGCCCTTGCGGATATTGAGGTCCGCCCGGTCGGTCATCAGGTCCTCGTGGAAGGCGGCGCCGTGGGTTCCCTGCACGCAATGATCGGGCCACAGCACCTGCGGGCCATAGGGCATCTCGGTCAGGGTCATCGGTTCGGCCCCGTGGCTGGAGGCGAAGGAGGAATGGCCCGCCGGGTGCCAGTCCTGCGTCAGGATCACCGCGTCGAAATCGCCCATCAACGCGTTGATGCCGGGGACAATTGTATCGCCCTCTGGCACCGCCAGAGCGCCGCCGGGGCAGAAATCGTTCTGGACGTCGATGACGATGAGGGCATGCATGGGCGGGCTCCTTTCCGGGTTCCTTAAGGGGTAGTCAGGCAGGCGCTGCCCGTCAATGCACGTGCGGGGCTGCACCGGGGTGAACAGCGGCTGTGCGCGGGTGCGTCTATGTCGGGGAAGGGGGCCGCCATAGGCTGACGAGCAGACGCACGCAGGAGGACCCATGACCGAAACACCCATCATCGCCGCGAAAAGCCCGGCCAAGGTCGAGCTGACCGAGGGCGAAACCTATACCTGGTGCCGCTGCGGGCGGTCGAAGAACCAGCCCTTTTGCGACGGGTCGCATCGGGGCACGGGGATCACTCCCGTATCGTTCAAGGCCGAGGAAACTGGCACGGCTTTTCTGTGCCGCTGCAAGGCCACAGGGAACGCACCGTTCTGCGACGGGACCCATTCCAAGCTGGAGGGGCTGGAGCCCGGCGACGCCTCGCCACCGCCGAAAGGCGATGCGCCCAAGGCAGAACCCACACCAGAGGAGCCGACCGTCGCCCGTATCCACGCGCTGGCGCGCGATGGTCTCAGCCAGCTTGGCCATCACGGCGAGATGGGGGCCATGGGGGTGCCGCGAAAGGACCTGCCGCATTGGGACGATCTGCAGATCCTGCCTGCGCAAATGGCGCGCAAACCGCTGCTGGATGACGCGCCGGTATCGACCAAAGTGGTGATCGGCCCCCGCGCCGCGAAGCCGCTGGAGCTGGATATCCCGCTCTTCGTGTCCGACATGAGCTTTGGCGCGTTGTCGCTGGAGGCCAAGGTTGCCCTGTCGCGCGGGGCGGAACTGGCGGGGACCGGGATATGTTCGGGCGAGGGTGGCATGTTGCCTAAAGAGCAGGCCGAGAATTCGCGTTATTTCTACGAACTGGCCTCGGCCCGCTTCGGCTGGCGGCCGGAACTGGTGGAACGGGTGCAGGCCTTTCACTTCAAGGGCGGTCAGGGGGCCAAGACCGGCACCGGCGGGCATCTGCCGGGCAATAAGGTGACCGAGAAGATTGCCGAGGTGCGGGGGCTGGAAAAGGGGCAGGATGCGATTTCGCCCGCGACCTTCCCCGATCTGACAACGCCTGCCGATTTCGCAAAGCTGGCCGATGAGGTGCGGGAAAGGTCCGGGGGCATTCCCATCGGTTTCAAACTGTCCGCCAACCATATCGAGGCCGATATCGACTTCGCATTGGAGGCGGGGGCCGATTACATCATCCTCGACGGACGAGGCGGGGGAACGGGCGCTGCGCCTTTGATCTTCCGCGATCATATCTCGGTGCCGACCATCCCGGCGCTGGCCCGCGCCCGGCGGCATCTGGATGCGCGCACCGGGCGCGAGGTGACGCTGGTCATCACCGGCGGGTTGCGGGTGGCGGAGGATTTCGCCAAGGCGATGGCCCTCGGGGCCGATGCGGTCGCGGTGTCGAACTCGGCCATTCAGGCCGTGGGCTGCGTGGCCGCGCGCATGTGCAACACCAACAACTGTCCCGCCGGGATCGCCACGCAAAAGCCAGAGCTTCGCAGGCGTCTGGATGTGCAGGTCAGCGCCGAGCGGCTGGCGCGGTTCTTCAGGGCCTCGGTGGAGCTGATGCAGATGCTGGCACGGGCCTGCGGGCATGACAGCCTGTCGGGGTTCCGCGAGGACGACCTGACCAGCTGGAAGAAAGAGATGGCGGAGCTGAGTGGCGTGCGCTTTGCGGGCGTGGGCGTTTAACTTCGATTGACCGGCGGGCCGCACGCGTGTTCGGTGTCGGGCAGAGAGGTGCCCGACATGATCGCCAACGAACGCCCCGTCATCGCCGACAGCCTGTGGACCGCCACGGCAAACCCCGCGCCCGACTGCCCGCCTTTGGTGGGCGAGGTGGAGGCGGATGTGGTCATCGTGGGCGGCGGGTTCACCGGGTTGTCGGCTGCTCTCCATGCCGCTGAGGCGGGGCTTCGCGCCGTGGTGCTGGAGGCCGAAAGCCCCGGATGGGGTGCATCGGGGCGCAATGGCGGGCAGGTCGATCCGGGGCTGTATATCGATCCGGATGAGGTCGAGGCGCGGTTCGGCCCCGACATTGGCGCGCGGATGGTGGACTACATGGGGCGCTCGGGGCAGATGGTGTTCGACCTGATCGAGCGGCACGGCATCCAATGCGACGCCCGGCCCGTGGGTTGGATCAGGGCGGCGCATAACAAGGCTGCGTTGCAAGACATTCAGGGCAAGGTCGCGCAATGGCAGCGTCGTGGGGCCGATCTGCGGTTTCTGGACCGGGACGCGCTGGCCGGGATGCTTGGCACCGGGGTCTATGCTGGTGGGCTGATCGACATGCGGGGCGGTAACCTGCATCCGCTGAACTACACGCTCGGGCTGGCGGATGCTGCCATACGGGCCGGGGCGGCGGTGCATGGGCAGTCCCGCGTGATCAGCTCCGCGCGCGACGGGGATCGCCACGTTCTGCGCACGGCGCAGGGGTCTGTCCGGGCGGGCAAGGTCCTGCTTTGCACCAACGGCTATACGGACGGGCTGGCCGCACCCTTGGCGCAGGAGGTCGTGCCGGTCCGCTCGGTTCAAGTGGCGACCGACCCATTGCCGCCAGAGGTGGCGGCGAGCATCCTTCCGGGGCGGCAAGCGCCATCGGACTTGCGGCGGCTGCTGCTCTATTTCCGCATGGATGCGGCGGGACGGTTCATCATGGGCGGACGCGGGGCCTATGGTGACCGGGCGACACTGGCGCGGATGGAGGCGCTGCGACAGGTCAGCGTGAAGATGTACCCGCAGCTTGCGCCCTATGGCTGGCGGCATGCATGGGGCGGGTTCATTGCGGTCACGCCCGACCATTACCCGCGTCTGGTACGGATGGGGCCGGGGATGATGGCGGGGCTTGGATATAACGGGCGCGGCGTGGCGCAGGCCACGGCCATGGGCAGGCTGATGGCGGAGTGGGCTGCCGGACGGCCAGAGGCGGAGCTGGATTTCCCCGTGACCGGCCCGCAGCCGATCCCGTTCCACGGTCTGCGGCGGCTTGGGGTGGCGGCAACCGTTCTGAAGTATCGGATGCTCGACGGCTTGGGGCTGTAACCACTCCATCGGGCTATTTCCTTGCCAAATCGCGGGAAGTCCTCAATCCTTTCAAGGAAGGAGATTGAGTCACCCATGCGATTTGAATTCGCCGATTGCCTGCTGGATACCGAGAGCTTCAAGCTCTTTCGCAACGGCGATGCTCAGCCGGTTGAACCGCAGGTGTTCGACCTTCTGCGTGTGCTTGTCGAGAATGCGGGCAAGCTGGTGTCTCGGGATCAGCTGATCGAGGAGGTCTGGGGCGGGCGTATCGTGTCGGAGGCGACGATCAGCGCCCGGATCAATGCGGCCCGCACGGCGGTCGGTGACGACGGCAAGACGCAGGCGGTGATCCGCACCGTGCCGCGCCGGGGGATCGAACTGGTGGTGCCGGTCAGCGATGCCGGACAGGCAAAGGCACACATCCCCGCGCCGGACCCACCCGCTAGCCAGACGATCCGCTACACCACATCTGCCGATGGCACGCAGCTGGCCTATGCGATCTCGGGGAAAGCCGGGACGCCACCCGTTCTGAGGGCCTCGCACCACGTGACTCATCTGGAGATGGATTGGGCCAGCCCGTTCTGGCGGCCGTTTTTCGACGCACTTGGCGGGCAACACCGGCTGATCCGTTATGACATACGCGGCACCGGGCTGTCGGACGGGGCCGGAACCGACCACGACATGGCCCGGCATGTAGAGGATCTGGCCGCGGTGGCCGATGCGGCGGGGTTGGACCGTTTCCCGATCCTGGCCAATCTGAACAGTGCCGCGGTCGCCATCCGCTATGCCGCCGAGAACCCCGACCGGGTCAGCCGGCTGATCATCCAGCAAGGCTATGCGCGCGGGCGGGCCTTGCGGGGCGGCGCGTCCGAGCCGTCGGGGAATGACCCGTTCGTCAATCTGCTGCGCGGCGATGGCTGGGGCGATCCGCAGAACGGGTATATGCGGGCCTGGATGTCGATGACAGCCCCCACTCTGACCTATGACGAGGCCACTGCGATGATCGGGCTGATTGCTGAGGCGTCCTCGATCAGCGACGTGCTGGCCAGCCGCCAGACCATCGACCGCTTTGACGCGCGGCCCTATCTTGAGCAGGTGGAGGCCCCGACGCTGGTCATCCATGCCCGAAGCGACATCGTGCATCCGCTGGCCGAGGGCCGGGTGATCGCCGCCGGTATCCCCGATGCAGAGTTCCGCGTTGTCGAAAGCGCCAATACGCTTTGCGTGCCGTCCGATCCGACCTGGGCAGAGCAGACCGAGGCGATTCTGGATTTTCTCGCTCGCGACTGAGGTCTCAACCGTAGATGTGACCGCCGAGGTATTTCGCCCCGCTGTCGCAGGCGAAGGTGACGACGCGTTTGCCGGGGCCAAGCTCTTTCGCAAGCTGAATCGCGGCGACAACGTTCAGCCCGGTAGAGCCGCCGCCGAACACGCCCGCCTCTGCCGCCAGCCTGCGGCACATGGCAAAGGCGGTCTCCTGATCGATGGTTCGGATGTCGGATAGTCGCGCCCGGTCGAGAAAGGGCGGCTCAAATCCTACACCGACGCCTTCCACCTTGTGTGGGCCGCCCTTGCCGGTGGTCAGAAGCGGCGACTGCGCAGGTTCCAGCGCGATTACCTCGGGGGTTTGCCCTGCTTCGGCCAGCCCGTCGGCGGTGCCCATCAGCGCGGCCCCGGTGCCCACGGCAGAGACCAGAAGATCGACATGCCCCAGATCGTCGGCGATCTCCTGCCCCATGGGGGCGTAACCCGCACGCACATCGGGCGAGCCGAACTGATCGGCATAGAAGCTGCCGGGTTCCGCAGCCAAAGCGTAGGCGCGGGCCTTCATCCTCTGGATCAGCTCGGGTGTGATCGTCCCGTCGGAGGGTTCGACCAGAACCTCGGCTCCGAAGGCCTCCATCGCCTGCCGCTTGCTGTCGGAAAACGCATCCGAGAAAACCGCCGTGAAGCGCAGGCCGAGAACCGCCGCGACGAATGCCAGCGCCGTGCCGGTGCTGCCGCCAGTATACTCCACCACGCGGTCCCCGGGCCGCAGCGCGCCCCGTTCCATCGCGCGGGTCAGAACGGACACGGCCATGCGGTCTTTGTAGGACCCGGTCGGGTTGCCGCCTTCGAGTTTGATCCAGATCTCGGCCCCTGCTTCGGGTTCAAGCCCTTGCAAGCGCACCAACGGGGTTCTGCCGATCGCGCCAAGTGCTGTTTCAGACCGCATGATGTGCCCCTCCGGGTTGGATCGTTAAACTGTGCCCCTTGCGTCCCGCCCGATCAAGCGTGCCGTCTTGAACGCCCCTGCGCAGCGGGTGTATGGGAAGCGCATGTATACCGTTGCCGCGCTCTATCACTTCACCCGGTTCGAGGATCCCGACGCCCTGCGCGCGCCGCTGCGCGACCTGTGCGAGGCTGAGGATGTGCGCGGGTCGCTGCTGATCGCGTCCGAGGGGATCAACGGCACCATCGCAGGGCCGCGCAAGGGCATTGACGCGGTGCTCGCCCATATCCGCGCCCTGCCCGGCTGTGCCGATCTGGAATGGAAAGAAAGCACAGCCACCGATGCGCCCTTCGCCCGCATGAAAGTGCGGCTGAAAAAAGAGATCGTCACCATGGGCGTGCCCGGCGTCGATCCCAAGGCGAAGGTGGGCCATTACGTGCGGCCCGAGGATTGGAACGCGCTGATTTCCGCGCCGGATGTGGCGGTGATCGACACGCGCAACGACTACGAAATCGCGATCGGCACCTTCGAGGGCGCGGTGGATCCCGAAACCGCGACGTTCCGTGAATTTCCTGCCTGGTGGGAAGCGAACAAGGACCGCTTCCACAACAAGCGGATTGCGATGTTCTGCACCGGCGGCATTCGCTGCGAGAAATCCACCAACTACCTGATCGAACAGGGGGTGGACGAGGTCTATCATCTCAAGGGCGGCATCCTGCAATATCTGGAGGATGTGCCGGAAGAGGACAGCCTGTGGCACGGGGAATGTTTCGTTTTCGACGAGCGTGTCTCGGTCGGGCACGGGTTGAAGGAAGGGCCTCATCTTTTGTGCAGGGCCTGCCGTCGTCCGCTGCTGCCAGAGGACAAGACGCGCGCCGAATATGAACATGGCGTGTCCTGCCATCAGTGTCTGTCTGAACACACGGACGCAGATCGCGCCCGGTTCCGCGAGCGGCAGAAGCAGATCGAGCTGGCGAAGGCACGCGGAGAACGCCACCTAGCCGGTGGCCCGGTTTGAGTTCCGGCGCGACCCTGTTTCAAACGACATCCGCGCGCACCGCGCTTGCCCTGCTGATCGGCATCGGATCGGGCGTCTTCGCCTATCTGATCGGCATGCCGCTGCCCTGGATGCTGGGGCCGATGATCGGCAACACCATCGCCGCGATCCTGCATGCCCCGATCGCGCCGCCCGCCCGGCTGCGCCCCATCGTGATCCCCATTATCGGGGTCATGCTCGGGTCTGGCATCACGCCGGAAATCCTGGAGGCGGTTGGCGATTGGGCGATCAGTTTTCTCGTGTTGCCGCCCTTTCTGGTCGTAGCCGCCGGAGCGTCGTTTCTGTTTTACAGGCTGATCGGAAAGTACGACCCCGTCACCGCCTATTTCAGCGCCATGCCCGGCGGGCTGAACGAGATGTTGATCCTTGGCGCCGAACAGGGCGGCGATGAAAAGCGCATCGCGCTGGCCCATGCCAGCCGGATCCTGCTGGTCATCGGCTTCGTGGCACTGTTCTTCGGCTTGATCCTCGGCGTGACGTCTGGCGGGCAAGGTGGGGCCGTCTGGGTCGGGCTATGGGAACTGGACCTGACCGATTACGCGGTGCTTGCGGCTTGCGCGGTTGCGGGGGTCTATCTGGGAAAGGTGCTGCGCCTGCCCGCGGCGGCGGTGCTGGGGCCGATGCTGCTGTCGGGCATTGCGCATTTCTTCCACATCGTCGACGTGCCACCGCCCACGGTTCTGGTGATCGCGGCACAGGTCGTCATGGGCACGGTCATCGGCTGCCGATTCATCGGGGCGAGTGCGCGCGAGGTGGGGCATGACCTGTTCCTGGGCTTCTTTTCGACCGTCGGGATGCTGATGACCGGGGTGGGCTTTGCCGCAGTGGTCGCGGCGCTGACCGATACCGACCTGAGCCAGGCCTTCCTGGCCTATTCCCCCGGCGGCCTGACCGAGATGAGCCTGCTGGCCTTCGCCATGGGCGGCGACATCGCCTATGTCTCGCTGACCCATATCGTTCGGATCGTGATCGTGATCTTTTCCGCCCCGCTGGTCTTTCGCTGGCTTGGGCGTGGTGGCTAAGCCCTTCTCCACTTCCTGAGCTTTCCAAAAACGACATTCTCAGCGTCGCTTTTCTCCTTATTTTCAAGGGTGATGAAAAAACCTTTGACAATTTCACGGGCGCATTGTGAATGTTTCAAGCGAAATTTCACGGGCATCGACCGAACCATGCAACACCCCTCCCTCGGAGCTGACCTCAGATCCCTGCGCAAGCTGCGCGGGTTGACGCTGGAGGATCTGGCCGCACGGTTGGGCAAATCGGTCGGCTGGATCAGCCAGGTTGAGCGCGACATCTCCACCCCCCGCGTCAGCGACCTGCGCGAGATCGCCAGCATCTACGAAGTGCCCCTGTCGCTGTTTTTCGGCAAGGCCACCGGCCCGGAAAACGAGATGGGCCGCGTCGTGCGCGCCGCCAATCGGCGGAAAGTGGGCGAGCAGGATGGCGGGCTGGTCGAGGCGCTGCTGTCGCCGGACCTCACCGATTCCTTCGAGGTGGTGCATTCGACCTTTCAACCCGGTTCCAGCCGGATGGAACGGACCTCCCGCCCCACACAGGAACTGGCCTTCGTCATGTCGGGCAAGCTGGATATCTGGCTCGATGACGACGCTTTCACCATCCGCGCGGGCGACAGCTTTCGCGTGCGCGACCAGTCATACCGTTGGGCCAATCCCTATGAGGAGCCCGCCGTCGCAATCTGGGTGATCTCACCCCCCGTCTACTGAAAGGATCCGCCATGGCCGATTTCCCCACATCCGCAAAGGTCGTCATCATCGGGGGCGGTGCCGTTGGAGCATCCAGCCTCTATCATCTGGCCAAGAAGGGCTGGACCGACTGCGTGCTGCTGGAAAAGAACGAGCTGACCGCAGGGTCGACCTGGCACGCGGCGGGGAATGTTCCGACCTTTTCGACCTCTTGGGCCGTCATGAACATGCAGCGCTATTCGACCGAGCTTTATGCGCGCTTGGGCGAAGAGGTGGATTACCCGATGAACTACCACCAGACCGGGTCGATCCGGCTGGCCCATTCGAAAGAGCGGATGCAGGAGTTCGAACGCGCCAAGGGGATGGGGCTGCAACAGGGCATGAACCTTGAGATTCTGACGCCCGAGGAGGTGAAGGAGCGGTATCCCTTCATCGAAACGCATGACATCAAGGGCGCGCTATATGATCCGAACGATGGCGATATCGACCCCGCGCAGCTGACGCAGGCGCTGGCCAAGGGCGCGCGCGACATGGGGGCCAAGATCCTCCGTTTTTGCCCCGCGACGGGCGTGACGCAGAAAGAGGATGGCAGCTGGATCGTCCATACGGACAAGGGCGATATCGCCTGCGACTACGTGGTGAACGCCGCCGGATACTATGCGCAGCAGGTCGGCGAATGGTTCAAGCCCTATGGCGGGCGCACCGTGCCGATGATGGTGATGAGCCATCAATACGTGCTGACCGAGGAAATCCCCGAGATCGAGGCATGGTCGAAGGAGAACGGCCGCAAGCTGCCGCTTCTGCGTGACGTGGATGTGTCTTACTACTTCCGGCAGGAGAAGCACGGCTTCAACATCGGCCCCTATGAACCGAATTGTAAGGCGGAATGGGCTGGATCGCCCGATGAAGTGCCAAATGACTTCAGCTTCCAGCTTTGGACGGATGACCTGGAACGGATCGAGGAGATCGTTGCGGATTCGATGGAGCGCGTACCGCTCGCCGCCACCGCCGGGATCAGCCGCATCATCAACGGGCCGATCCCCTATGCGCCCGACGGGATGCCGCTGCTCGGGCCGATGCCGGGTGTGACAAACGCGTTCGAGGCCTGCGTGTTTACCTTCGGCATCGCGCAGGGCGGCGGCGCCGGAAAGGTGCTGGCCGAGTGGATCGTCGATGGCGCGACCGAATGGGACATGTGGGCCTGCGACCCGCGCCGCTACACCGACTACACCGACCACGACTACTGCGTCGCCAAGGGGATGGAGGTCTATGGCAACGAATACGCCATGCACTTCCCCTGGCACCGCTGGCCCGCCGCGCCGGACCGCAAGCTGTCGCCTGTGCATGAGAAGGTGAAAGCGCTTGGCGGTGTGATGGGCGACTATAACGGGTGGGAACGGGCCAACTGGTTCGCGCAACCCGGCGACGACACCAGCGAGGAAAGTACCCACACCTGGGGCCGCTCTGGCCCGTGGGAGCAACGGATCAAGGAAGAATGCAAAGCGGTGCGCGATGCCTGTGGCGTACTCGACCTGCCCGGCTTCTCTCGCTTCTGGGTGAAGGGCGACGGCGCGGATGAATGGCTGCGCGGTTACTGCACCGGGGGCATCCCCAAGGTGGGGCGGATCGGGCTGATCTATGTCTCTGACCATCGGGGCCGCATCCTGACCGAGATGAGCTGCATCCGGCTGGAGGAAAACAGCTTCGTCCTGATCACGGCGGCAACGGCGCAATGGCATGATGGCGAGCTGGTGAAACGGTCGGTGCCCGAGGGCGTGACCGTGACGGAAACCACCCGCGACCGGGACTGTCTGATCGTGGCTGGCCCCACATCACGCGATGTGCTGGCGGGGCTGACCGATGCGGATCTGACCCAAGGCTGGCTGACCCATCAGCACGCGACCGTCGCGGGCAAACCCGCTTTCCTCATCCGCGTGTCCTTCACCGGGGAACTGGGGTGGGAGGTGCATGCCGCGAACGAGGATGTGCCCGCGATCTACGAGGCGATCATTGCCGCAGGCGCCAAGCCCTTCGGCATGTGGGCGCTGAACAGCCTGCGGATCGAGAAGGGGTATCGCGCGTGGAAGGGGGATCTTTCGACCGATTACACCCTGTTCGAAGGCGGACTGGACCGGTTCGTCAAACTCGACAAGCCGCAGGATTTCACCGGCAAAGCGGCGCTGATGGCCGAGAAACAGCAGGGCGTGAAGAAGCGCTTCGTCACGCTGATCGTGGACGCGGGCGATTGCGATGCACCTTACATGTCCTGCCTCTGGCATGACGGGCAGATCGTGGGCGAAACCACGTCGGGGGCCTGGGGCTACCGGGTGGGGGCGTCGGTCGCGCTTGGCATGGTGCGGGCCGATCTGGCCGAGCCGGGTAAGGAACTGGAGGTGGAGATCTATGGCGAACGGTTCCGCGCGGTGGTGCAGGAAGACCGACCGCTATGGGACCCGGAAAACGAAAGGTTGCGGGCGTGACCAAGATCACCCTTCTGGACGGGTCTATCGGGCAGGAACTGGTGCACCGTGCCGGGGATCGCCCGACGCCGCTTTGGTCCACATCTGTGATGCTGGACCGGCCAGAGCTGGTGCGCGCTGTTCATGGCGACTACTTCAACGTCGGCGCGACCATTGCCACCACCAACACCTATTCAGCGTTGCGCGACCGGCTGCGCCCGGAGGGCCTTGAGGATCGCTTTGCCGATCTGATCGAGACAGCCTTGCGCGAAGCGGAAGCGGCGCGCGATGCCCATGGCGGTGGCAGGATTGCCGGGTCGCTTGGGCCGCTGCGCGCCTCCTACCGGCCGGATCTCTGCCCGCCGGAAGACGAGGCCGCCGCCGCCTATTCGGAACTGGTGCGCCTGATGGAAGGGCGGGTTGACCTGTTCCTGATCGAAACCGTGTCCTCGATCCTGCAGGCGCGGGGGGCTTTGGCGGGCTGCGCCGGGACCAAGCTGCCGGTCTGGTTGTCGGTGTCGGTCGATGATGAGAACGGCACGCGTCTGCGGTCTGGCGAGGAGTTGAGCAGCCTTGCCCCGGTGATGGATGAATTCCGGCCCGACGCACTTCTGGTCAACTGCTCCCGCCCCGAAGCCATCACCTCCGCCCTGACGATCCTGAAGCCGCTTGGCCTGCCCATTGGGGCCTATGCCAACGGGTTCACGAGGATCTCCGACGGCTTCCTTCAGGACCGCCCGACCGTGGATGCGCTAAGCGCCCGCAAGGATCTCGGCCCTGCCGAGTACGCCGATTTCGCCATGGGCTGGGTCGATGCCGGGGCCACGATTGTCGGGGGCTGCTGCGAGGTTGGCCCCGCCCATATTGCTGAACTTGCCCGGCGGCTGACCGCCGCGGGCCATAAGATCGTCTGAGGAACAAGTAGATGTCCAAGATCCCCTCCCACGCACGTGTTGTCATCATCGGTGGCGGCGTGTCTGGCTGTTCGGTCGCCTATCATCTGGCGAAACTGGGCTGGAAAGACATCGTGCTGCTGGAACGCAAGGTTCTGACCTGCGGCACGACCTGGCACGCGGCGGGGCTGATCGGTCAGCTGCGCGGCAGCCAGAACGCCACCCGGCTGGCGAAGTATTCCGCCGATCTTTACGTGAAGCTGGAGGAAGAGACCGGCGTTGCCACGGGCATGCGCCAGAACGGCTCGATCACCGTCGCGCTGACCGAGCACCGGCACGAAGAAATCCTGCGGCAGGCGACGCTGGCGCGTGCCTTTGACGTCGATGTGGCCGAGATCTCGCCCGAGCAGGTAAAGGAGATGTATCCGCATCTGAATGTCTCGGACATCGTGGGCGCGGTGCATCTGCCGCTCGATGGCCAATGCGACCCCGCGAATATCGCCATGGCCCTGGCCAAGGGCGCGCGGATGCGTGGTGCGCAGGTGATCGAGGGCGTGAAGGTTACTGGCGTGACACAGGCAAATGGCGCAGTCACCGGCGTCGATTGGGAAAGCGGCGGCGATGCCGGGCATATCAACGCCGATCTGGTGGTGAATTGCGGCGGTATGTGGGGGCGCGATCTGGCGGCCCGCTCCGGCGTGACCCTGCCCTTGCATGCCTGTGAACACTTCTACCTCGTGACCGAAGCCATCGAGGGGCTGAACCGCCTGCCGGTGCTGCGCGTGCCGGACGAATGTGCGTACTACAAGGAAGACGCAGGCAAGATGATGCTTGGCGCGTTCGAACCCAAGGCGAAGCCATGGGGCATGAACGGCATCCCCGAGGATTTCGAGTTCGACTCTCTGCCTGAGGATTTCGACCATTTCGAGCCCATTCTCGGCATGGCCATGAATCGGATGCCAATGTTCGAGACGGCAGGGATTCACACCTTCTTCAACGGGCCTGAGAGTTTCACCCCCGATGACCGCTATTACCTGGGCGAAGCCCCGGAACTGCGCGGGTATTGGGTTGCCGCGGGGTATAACTCCATCGGGATCGTATCCTCCGGCGGCGCGGGCATGGCGCTGGCGCAATGGATGGAGGATGGCGAGCCACCCTTCGACCTGTGGGAATCCGACATCCGCAGGGCGCAGCCCTTCCAGAAGAACCGCAAGTACCTCAAGGAACGGGTCAGCGAAACGCTCGGCCTGCTCTACGCTGATCACTATCCTTACCTGCAGGTCACGACCTCGCGCGGCGTGCGTCGGTCGCCGCTGCACGAGCACCTGAAGGCGCGCGGCGCGGTCTTTGGCGAAATGGCCGGGTGGGAACGGGCCAACTGGTTCGCCTTTGACGGGCAGGAACGCGAATACCGATACGACTGGAAAGGCCAGAACTGGTTCGAGAACCACAAGGCCGAGCATATGGCGGTGCGCGAGGGCGTGGGCCTCTTTGACATGACCAGCTTTGGCAAGATCCGGGTCGAAGGGCGCGACGCGCTGGCCTTCCTGCAGCGGCTATGCGGGGCCGATATGGACGTGGCGCCGGGCAAGATCGTCTACACCCAGATGCTGAACAATCGCGGCGGCATCGAATGCGATCTGACCGTGACACGCCTGTCGGATACGGCCTTCTTCCTCGTGGTTCCGGGGGCCACCCTGCAACGCGATCTGGCCTGGCTGCGGCGGCATCTGGGCGATGAGTTCGTCGTGATCACCGACATTACGGCGGCAGAGGCGGTGCTGTGCGTCATGGGGCCGAAGTCGCGCGAGCTGATGCAGGCGGTCAGCCCCGATGATTTCTCGAACGAGGCGCATCCCTTCGGATTGGCGCGCGAGATCGAGATTGGCATGGGATTGGCCCGCGCGCATCGCGTGACCTATGTGGGGGAGCTCGGGTGGGAAATTTACGTCTCCTCAGACATGGCCTGCCACGTATTCGAAGCGCTGGAAGAAGCGGGGGCAGATCTGGGCCTGAAGCTGTGCGGTCTGCACACGCTGGACAGCTGCCGGACCGAAAAAGCCTTCCGCCACTTTGGCCACGATATCAGCGACGAGGATCACGTGCTGGAGGCAGGGCTCGGCTTTGCGGTCAAGACTGACAAGGGCGAATTCATTGGCCGCGACGCGGTGTTGAAGAAGCGCGAGGACGGTCTTCAGCGCCGGCTGGTGCAGTTCCGTCTGGAAGACCCCGAACCGATGCTCTTCCATAACGAGGCGGTGATCCGTGACGGCAAGATGGTCAGCTATCTGACCTCTGGCAATTACGGTCACTATCTGGGCGCGGCTGTGGGGCTTGGCTATGTGCCCTGCGAAGGCGAAAGCGCGGCGGATGTGCTGGCGTCAAGCTACGAGATCGAGATCGCGGGTAAGCGGCACAAGGCGATTGCCAGCCTGAAGCCAATGTATGACCCCAAGGCAGAACGGGTGAAGGCATGAGGCTGACTGCCCGCCACGACAGGTTTGCAGAGCTGCATAGCGCGGGCTGTTTCGTGATCCCGAACCCGTGGGATATGGGCTCGGCGCGGATGATGGCGGCCATGGGCGCGCAGGCATTGGCGACGTCCTCGGCGGCGCAGGCGTTCACCCTCGGGCGGCCCGATATGGGCACGATCACGCGGGACGAGGCGTTGGCCCATGCGGAAGACATCGTCGCGGCGACCGGCCTGCCGGTGTCGGGCGATTTCGAGAATGGCTTTGCCGATGACCCTGACGGCGTGGCGGACACCATCCGGTTGGCGGCGGAGGTGGGGCTTTCGGGCTGCGGGATCGAAGATACGCAGATGGTGGCGGGCAACCCGGCCTATGCGTTCGATCTGGCGGTGGAGCGCATCCGGGCCGCAGCGTCTGCCGCGCGCGCGCTTGGCCGGCCCTTCGTGCTGGTGGCCCGCGCTGATGGCGTAATGAACGGCAGTTACGACCTGGCCGAAGGCATTCGGCGTTTGCAAGCGTTTGAGGCAGCGGGGGCCGATTGCCTCTACCTGCCGGTGCCACCGGGCAAGGCGGAACTGGCGCAGGTGCTGGCCTCGGTCTCTGCTCCGGTTAACGCGCTGGCCGCCGGACCCTTGCAGGACATGACAGTGGCCGAGCTGGCCGCCATGGGCGTGCGCCGTATTTCGACCGGCAGCCAGATCGCCCGCGTGACCCATGCCGCGATCCGCGATTGCATGGGCGCGATGCTGAACGACGGACATTTCGAGCCGCTGAAACGGGCGGCCTCGGGTGACGATATCGACATTCTGCTGAATGGAGGAATGGCAGATGACTGAGGCAATAGAACCCCAAGCGCGTAGCCGCCGATCCGGTGGCCGCGCCGCCCGCAAGGCCCTTCGCTCGGCACCGCCCGCAGAACACGCCCGGTCCATCCGGCCCGGTATGCCCGGCGGCACTTTGAAACCCCTGACGGATGCGAGTATCGAGCGCATCCACAAGGCCGCGCTTCAAGCTTTGGAAACCATCGGCCTGTCGGGCGCACCGGACTCGGGCATCGAGATCCTGACCGGCGCGGGGGCAATCCTGGGCGATGACGGCCGCATCCGCTTCCCGGCTGGCCTGGTCGAAGACACGCTGGCCATGGCGGCGCGTGACATCACCCTGTGTGGGCGCGATCCGCGATATGACATGCACCTGTCCGGCACCAACACCCATTTCGGAACCGCCGGGGCAGCGGTGCATCTGGTCGATGTGGAAACCAACACGTACCGTGAGTCCACCGCGCAGGACTTGCACGACGCCGCCCGGATCACGCAGGCGCTGGACAATATCCACTTCTTCCAGCGGCCCATGGTCTGCCGGGATATTCCCGACAATCTGGATATGGACCTGAACACCATCTACGGCGCGGTTGCGGGCACCACCAAGCATATCGGGACGTCCTTCTCCGATCCCTCCCATGTCGAGAAATGCTTTGAGCTGATCTATATGCTGGCGGGGGGCGAGGCGGCCTATCGGGAACGGCCCTTTATCTCGAACTCCAACTGCTTTGTCGTGCCGCCGATGACCTTTGCAACCGAAAGCTGCGAAACGATGGAAGCCTGCATTCGGGGCGGCATGCCGATCCTGCTGCTGTCTGCGGGCATGGCGGGGGCCACGGCGCCCTCGACCATCGCGGGGGCAATCACGCAGGGGGTGGCGGAATGCCTTGCGGGTCTTGTCTATGTCAACGCCATCGCGCCGGGGCATCCGGCGATCATGGGCACCTGGCCCTTCGGGCTGGACCTGCGCACCGGGGCCATGTCGATCGGGTCGGGGGAACAGGCGCTGCTGACGGCGGGCTGCGCGCAGATGCACCAGTTCTACGGCCTGCCCGGCGGCGCGGCTGCGGGGGCATCGGACAGCAAGCTGCCGGATATGCAGGCGGGATGGGAACAGATGTGTTCCAACGTCATGGCCGGGCTGTCGGGTGTGAACATGGTCTACGAGGCGGCGGGGATGCATGCCTCGCTGCTCGGGTTCTGCCATGAGTCGCTG
This sequence comes from Nioella sp. MMSF_3534, assembly GCF_030732985.1. GTDB lineage: Bacteria > Pseudomonadota > Alphaproteobacteria > Rhodobacterales > Rhodobacteraceae > Nioella. Next base: position 34,088 of record NZ_JASHJX010000004.1, on the reverse strand, counting down.
ATCCTGGGCGATGACCTGATCGGTCAGGCCCTGCGCTGCGTGCGCGGGATCGAGGTGGATGACGAGACGCTGGCCCTCGATCAGATGGCCGAGGTCTGTCTGGGCGGGCCGGGCCACTACCTTGGCACCGACCGGACTCTGGCGCGGATGGAATCGGACTTCGTCTATCCGAAATACGGCAACCGGATGAGCCCCAAGGAATGGGCAGAGGCCGGCAAACCGATGCTGCTGGATGCCGCGACGGCCAGGAAACAGGCAATCCTTGCCAGCGCGCCGAACCTGATCTCGCCCGAGATCGACGTCGCGGTGCGGGAGAAATTCAATATCGTGATCTGATCGGCGGCGCGGCCTGTCAGGGATGATAGGCTGCGTCCTGCAACCAGCCTTCAAAACCCGATTGCAAGACGACCACGTTGGTTCGCCCGGCCACGCGCAGCGCGAAAGTAGCCTGAGAGGATCGCGCGCCGGTGTTGCAGAAGAGGATGGTCATCCGGGTTTCGGGGATTTCGTCGATCCGGTCCAGAACCTCGCGCCATTCGATGTGGACCGCGCCGGGGATGGTCGCCTCGGCGTGCTGTGCGGCGCTGCGGGTGTCGACGAAAAGCGCATTGTCGAACACGGTCTGGTCGATCTGCTGCGGCAGGATGATGCCCGCAGTTTCCTCGGCGAACATCAGGTAGTCCTGCATTGCCTCAATGGCGGCGTCCTGTTGCGCGAGGGCAGGGGTGCCGGAGATGAGAGCGAGGCAAAGAGCGAGGCGGAGTGGTCTGATGGTCATGCGAAGCGCTCTCCTTTTCCCCTGGGATCGAGGAATGACAGACAGTTGCGGCCTGGCGGGCAAATTCCTTGCAAGGAATTTGAACCCTCTTGCAAGAGGGTTGGCCCCGCCCGACCGTTCGCCCTCAGAAATCGAGGTTCTCGACGCTCAGCGCGTTCTGCTGGATGAACTCGCGGCGCGGCTCCACCACATCGCCCATCAGCTTGGTAAAGATATCGTCGGCCTCGACCATATCGTCCACCTTCACCTGCAGAAGCGTCCGCGCCTCGGGGTCCAGCGTGGTTTCCCACAGCTGATCGGGGTTCATTTCCCCCAGACCCTTGTAGCGTTGCAGGGTCAGACCCTTTTCGCCTTCGGTCAGGATCGCTTCCAGCAGGTCCATCGGACCATGCACGATCGTCTCCCGATCCTTGCGGGACAGCCGCGCCGGGTCGCGATAGACATCGCGGGTCTGTTTCGACACTTCCGACAGCTTGCGCGCCTCGCCCGAGCGCAGGACAGCGCCATCGAGCGTGCGGATCTCCTCCACCCCTCGCAGCACGCGGGACAGGCGGATGCCGTGATCCTGGGTGATCCGGCCTTGCCAGCCGCGTTCATATTCCAGCGCCACCTTGTCCAGCCGGGCGGCCACATCGTCGGCGACGCGCTGCAGGTCGGCATCCGCACGGCCCGGATCGAAGGCGCCGGCAATGGCGGCCTGTTCCAGAATACGGCGCGGGTAATGGGTCGGGAAGGCCTCCAGCACACGCTTGAAACTGCGGGCGCCCTCGACCACGCGGGCCAGATCCTGCCCGGCGATCTCCTCGCCTGAGACAAGTCGCAGAACAGTGCCCTCGATCCCCATCTGGATCAGGTAATCCTCCAGCGCCGACTGGTCCTTGAGATAGACTTCGGACCGGCCCCGCGCGACTTTGTAAAGCGGCGGTTGTGCGATATAGAGGTATCCGCCTTCGATGATCTCGGGCATCTGCCGGAAGAAGAAGGTCAGCAGCAGCGTGCGGATATGCGCGCCGTCCACATCGGCATCGGTCATGATGACGATCTTGTGGTAGCGCAGCTTGTCGATGTTGAACTCGTCCCGCCCGATGCCGGTGCCGAGCGCGGTAATAAGCGTGCCGATCTCCTGACTGCCGAGCATCCGGTCGAACCGCGCCCGTTCCACGTTCAGGATCTTGCCGCGCAGGGGCAGCACCGCCTGATTGTGCCGCGAGCGGCCCTGTTTGGCAGAGCCACCGGCGGAGTCACCCTCGACGAGGAAAATCTCGGATTTCGACGGGTCTTTTTCCTGACAGTCGGCCAGCTTGCCGGGCAGGCTGGCCACGTCCATCGCTGTCTTGCGTCGGGTCAGTTCGCGGGCCTTGCGGGCAGCTTCGCGGGCAAGCGCCGCCTCGATGATCTTGCCAACGATGGTCTTGGCTTCGTTCGGGTGTTCCTCGAACCATTCCTGCAGTTTTTCGTTCATCAAGCCTTCGACGGCGGGGCGCACCTCGGACGAAACCAGCTTGTCCTTGGTCTGGCTGCTGAACTTGGGGTCGGGCACCTTCACGGACAGCACGCAGGTCAGGCCCTCGCGCGCGTCGTCGCCGGTGAAGTTGACCTTCTCTTTCTTGGCGATGCCGGTCGAGTTGGCATAGAGGTTGATCGTCCGGGTCAGCGCCCCGCGGAAACCCGCCAGATGGGTGCCGCCATCGCGCTGCGGGATGTTGTTGGTGAAGGGCAGAACCGTCTCGTGGTAACTGTCATTCCACCAAAGCGCGGCCTCGATCTCGATATCGTCGCGGATGCCGGTGATGAAGATCGGCTCTTCCATGGCCGAGGTCTTGGACCGGTCCAGATAGCGGACGAATTCCTTCACGCCGCCCTCATAGTAAAGCTCTGACTCCAGCGGTTCGGCGGGGCGCAGGTCGCGCAGGATGATGCGCACACCGGAATTCAGGAAGGCGAGTTCCCGCAGGCGGTTTTCCAGCGTCTTGAAGCTGTATTCGAGGTTGGAAAACGTGCTGGTCGAGGACATGAAGCGCACCTCGGTGCCCTTTTCGCCATTCGCGTCGCCCACAACCTCAAGGTGCTTCACGGTCTCGCCGCGTTCAAACCGGGCGTAGTGCTCTTTCCCGTCGCGCCAGATGCGCAGGTCCAGCCAGTCCGACAGCGCGTTCACCACCGACACGCCCACGCCATGCAGACCGCCAGAGACCTTGTAGGCGTTGTCGTCGAACTTACCGCCCGCGTGAAGCTGGGTCATGATGACCTCTGCCGCGGAAACGCCTTCCTCCTCGTGAATTCCCACCGGAATACCGCGCCCGTTGTCGCGGACCGAGACGGAACTGTCGGCGTGGATCGTGACCGTAACGGCATCAGCGTGGCCCGCCAGAGCCTCGTCAATGCCGTTGTCCACGACCTCATACACCATGTGGTGCAGGCCCGAGCCATCGTCCGTATCCCCGATATACATACCGGGGCGTTTGCGGACTGCCTCCAACCCTTTGAGAACTTTAATGGAATCCGCACCGTATTCGGCGGGTGCCTGCGCGTTTTCGGCCATGTAAGACCCCTGTTTTTCTTGTCGGTTTCTTATACGTGGCGCGGCAGGCAATGTCACGGGTCAGACACAATATTTAGGGGGGGTGGTGATGTTGCGGCAGAGGCGCCAATGCCTTATACCGACATGTGTCGGTAGAATCACGGAGACCCGCCATGCGCGTTCGGAAATCATCCAAAGACAGGGTTGACCAGATTCTGGATGTGGCGCTGAAGCTGTTTCTCAACCATGGCTATGCCGAAGTTCAGATAGAGCATATTCGCGCTGAAACAGGCCTGTCGCGCGGCGGATTCTATCACCATTTTGGGTCGAAATCGGCAGTGCTTCAGGCGTTGGTGGACCGAGAGCAGAAGGCCCTGGCGAAAGCTGCCGGACCGGATCTTTGTGCCTTGCTGACGAAAGGCTCGGCCTATCTGGACGCGCCAGCGGGCGTTGAGGACAGCCTGACCGCACCGGACGATATCACGCTCTATCTCGGCTATCTGGAAACAGCGCAGGACAGGCATCTCGCACCGTTGATTGAAGAGGCCCTGTCACAATCCGGCAATCTGCCGATGCCCGCAGAGCACGCCGCGCAGATCATCCTGTCCGTCAATCACCGCATTACCCGGCAGGTTCTGACCGGGCATTGGACGCAGGACGCGGCGGTATCCTTTGCCCGCAGCGCCCTGATCGGATGTGAAGCCATGCTCGACAAGCCCGGACTGTTCGCCCCGGTCCTGACGGCATTGGACGGAACGCCATGATGGCGCTGACCCCGTTCATCCTGCTGACCTTCCTGATCTCGCTTGTCGCCTTCGCGGGCATCTACTGGGTTCCGGGTGCGCAGTCGCCAGAGTCCGCGCGCGGTCTGCCGGTCTGGCTGCTCGCGGTCTGGGGACCGTCCCTTGCCGCGATCGTTCTTGCAGCCCGATCCGGAGAGCTTGCAGGGCTCTTGCAGCGGGCAGTGATGCTAAGTGATGTGCCGCTACCTGTCTGGATCATGTCCCTGACGCCGATCATGGCCCTGCTGATCGCCGCCTACCGGCATGGGGGCCTGCCTGACGCGCATCTGCTGACAATCGCGATGGCCAGCAAGCTGGTGCTGTTCAACCTGATCCTCGGCCCATTGGGCGAGGAACTGGGCTGGCGTGGCGTGATGCAGCCCATGCTGGCGGGACAAATTGGGTGGTTCTCGGCCTCGCTGGTGGTGGGGGTGGTCTGGTTCATGTGGCACCTGCCGCTATGGCTGGTGGAGTCTCCCCAATCAGAACTGCCCATCCCGCTTTTCGCGGCGCATGTCATGGCCTACGCGGTGATCCTGGGGGGCATGACCCATCTCAGCACCTCCATCGCGCCTGCGATCCTGTTCCATCTTGCCGTGAACGTCACGGCCGGGGTCGCGCTGATTGGCGGCCTCGGCGACTCCGTCAGTTACTTCCGCGCGACGCTGCTGCCCTACTGGGCGATTGCACTGGCTGTCACGGGGTGGGTGACAATCCGCGCCTAGGTCAGCGCGATCACGACCGCCACGCAGATCAGCAGGCCGCCCGCGATCTGGTTGGTCCGCTTCAGCGCGCCGGGTGAGGTGATCAGCCGCCGCGCCCGGTCTACGAAACTGGCGAACATCAGATTGCCTATTACCGGCACACACATGGAAATGGCGGCGATGATCGCGATGTCGATCCGGGTCAGTTGCGAGATGTCAAAGAACCCCGGCAGCATCCCCATGTAGAACAGGATCGCCTTTGGGTTGGCCAGAATGGCTGCCAGCCCCGCGATGAAACCGGCCCAGGCCCCCTTGCGGTTCAGGCGGCTGTTGGCCTCGATCCCCTGGTCCGCATGCCGGATGATCAACAGCCCCATCAGCGCAAAGACCGCGACGGCCAGCCAGCGCAGGACGACCATGATTCCCGAGTAGGTCTGCACGACCCAGCTCAGTCCCAAGATGGCCACAAGGCTCCACGCCACATCCCCAAGCGCGACGCCCAGAATCAGCGGCAACGCCGCGCCGACCCCATGCGCCAGGGTACGCGCGGCCAGCGCCAGCCAGACCGGTCCCGGTGTCAGGAACAGAACGAACAGCGCCCCGGCATAGAGCGCCATGTCAAATGCGGTGATGGTCATCGGGCGCCCCTAGAAACTGGGGCCAAGCAGGTCGATCACAGCCGCGTCATCCCATTCGATGTCCCCGAGTTGAAGAACCTTCAATTTGGTGTCTCTCCCCTCAAGGATACCGGTGCTGTGATCATTCTCGATTCCCATGTGGCGCACGATGTTGTCCTTCGCGGCGAATCCCGTTCCCTCGTATAGCGGGCGCACGCCGAACAGCACGAGAAAATCGGCAAGAGTGGCGCCGGCACGCTCTTTGGTGGCTGTCATCAAAGCCGAGGCAATGCCCTTTCCCCGATGGTCGGGATCGGTGGCCACCTCGCCAATGCCGACGATCTGCACGCGTTCATCGCCCATCCGTATCCACCGATAGGCAAGCGCAAAGTGACCCACCAGCACCCCGTCAAGCCGTGCCAGAAGCCGTAAGTGGTGCCTCTGGTTGTAGAAGGACATGGAGCCATATCCGGCCCCTTCGCCAAAAGCACGGGTGAGCAGCGCGGCGATCTCCGCGTCCTGCCCGCGTGTCAGGTCGATCTCGTGGATGGCTTCAATCTGCATCGCTTGGCCCCGGCAAGGTCAGGCTGCCGTCGTCATTCAGCGGCCAGTAAGGGTTCATCGCCAGTTCCCAGACATGGCCGTCGGGGTCCGCGAAATAGCCCGAATAGCCGCCCCAGAAGACTTTCTCCGGCGCTTTCAGCGGCGCCGCCCCTGCGGCCAGCGCGCGGGCATAGGCCGCATCAACCTCGGCCTCGGTCGCGAAGTTCTGGGCTAGTGTCGTGGCCCCGGTGCCAAGCGCTGCACCGGGCCGCCCCTGATCCTTCGCCAAATCCTCCAGCCCGAACAGCCCGAAGGCAAACCCGTTGGCCTGATAGAACGTCACCGCCTCCTGGCTTTCCGGATGCCGCTCCCATCCAAGCGCTTCGTAGAATGCGCGGGCGCGCGCCATATCGGCAACGCCAAGGGTAACGAGGGTGATGCGTTGCGGTGTCATTGGTTACTCTCCCATTTTCTGAACAGTGGATTGTCCATCCGCTTCCGTGATTTCAAATGCCTGCGCCCTGTCGCCCAGTTCCTCAAACAGCTCCGGCCCCGTGCCGGTCATCCAGGCTTGCCCGCCAAGCGCGCAGATCTCATCGAACAGCGCCGCGCGCCTGCCCGCGTCCAGATGCGCCGCCACTTCGTCGAGCAGAACCAGCGGCGCAACACCGGTCTCGGCCTTCAATGCGCGGGCATTGGCCAGGATCAGCGAAATGAGCAGCGCCTTCTGCTCCCCCGTCGAACAGAGCCGCGCCTCGGTCTGTTTCACGGCATAGACCGCGCCAAGATCGCTGCGATGCGGGCCGATCAGGCTGCGGCCCGCCGCCATGTCGCGGGGGCGGGACTGCATATGCGCGGTGGCGAAGTCGTCGGAGTTGACCAGCCCCTCGCTGCCCTCGCCTTCGATCAGCGACAACTCCGCCACCGGAAAGGCCGTCTCAGCCCCCTTCTGCGCGTCCGTTAACCGTTGCACGGCCTCCGCCCGGTGCCGGGTGATCCGCGCCGCGGCCTCGGACATCTGCGCCTCGACCGCCTCGTACCACATCGCGTCGCGCACCATATCCTTCAGCATCCGGTTGCGTTCGCGCATGGCCTTTTCATGGGTCAGAACCGCCTCGCCGTGATCGGGGAAAAAGCTCATGGTCATCCGGTCCAGAAATCGCCGCCGCCCCTCGGCGCCTTCGATCCAGAGGCGGTCCTGCGCCGGGATCAGCCAGACAATCCGCGCGAGCCCCGCCAACGCCAGTTGCGGCTCGGGCTTGCCGTCGATCTTGAGGCTGCGGGACTGCCCCGCCTCGGCGCCCATCTCCAGCTCATGGAACCGCCCGCCGGTGACCAGCTCCGCCTTGATCTTCCAGCCAAGCGCCTCTGGCCGCCGCGCCATTTCTTCGGCTGCGGCCCTGCGCAACCCACGACCTGGAGACAGCAGCGACACCGCTTCAAGAACATTGGTCTTGCCCGCGCCATTGGGGCCGAAAAGCGCCACGGGCCGCCCGTCCAGCGCCATGGACGCCCGTCTATGCGACCGGAAATGCGAGAGCTGTAGGCTTGAGATGTATAGGTGCATTGCATCGGCTATAGTTTAGGTTTCTGACAACCGCCAAGAAAAAAGCCCCGCAATTGCGGGGCCTTATCTGCATCAGGTCACGGCTTGGTGTCGCCGGAGGGCCTGATGGCCTTGCAATCACAAGGTCTTGAAGCGGATGTTGCCAGTGCCGCATCGACCCGACAGATACGCTTCCCATCACAAAAAGTCAAGGTTGGAAGCCTAGGCCTGCTAGGACGCACCGCTTTACATGAGCGAATGTCTCCTCTGAAACGGTTTTGGTTTGGTACATTCGACGACCGTCTGTGCCGCGCCCAAGATTGAACAAATCCACGCGCTCAAAGTTGAGTGCATAGATCATATCGCCCTTAACCCAGCAGTGGGTTGCGTTCCACCGCTTTGGAAGCTCCATTTCGACTGGTATTTCGCAATGATATGGCATCACGGGGTTTGGTTCTGTCGTACTCAGTGGAACGACAGTGACCAGATTGGGCCGTTGTTTGATACGCTTTGAGATGACAATGCACGGGCGCGACTTAACCATCTCTGGTTGTTTGAATGCCTTGTCAAAACGAACTAATACTATTGTACCCTGTTTCGGGTGGTACCTGAGTGCCAAACTGAGACCTCACACCCGCATGGGCATCACGACATAGACCGCGCTTGTGTCATTGCCCTCGCGCATCAGGGTCGGGTCGCCGGAGGAGTTGAACAGGAATACCGCGTTCTCCCGGTCCACCTGACTGGCAATCTCCAGCAGGTATTTGGCGTTGAACCCGATCTCCAGCTTCTCGTCGCCATAGGCCACGGCCAGCTCTTCCTCTGCCGCGCCGCTGTCGGGGGCGTTGACGGACAGGATCAGCCGGTCTTCGTCGAGCGACAGTTTCACCGCGCGCGAGCGTTCGGAGGACACCGTTGCCACCCGGTCCACGGCCTTGGCGAACTCGCTGGCGTCCACTTCCATCCGGCGGGTGTTGCCCATGGGAATGACCCGCGTGTAGTCGGGGAAGGTGCCGTCGATGACCTTGGATGTCAGGGTGATGTCGGGCGTCGCGAAGCGCACCTTGGTTTCCGACACCGACACAGCAATCGACATCTCGTCATCATCCAGCAGCTTGCGCAGCTCGCCCACGGTTTTGCGGGGCACGATCACGCCGGGCATGTTCTCCGCCCCTTGCGGCAGCGGCATGTCCACGCGCGCCAGCCGATGACCGTCGGTCGCCACACAGCGCAGGGCCGGGCCGTCTTCGCCTTGCGCCACATGCATGTAGACACCGTTGAGGTAATAGCGGGTTTCCTCGGTCGAGATCGCGAATTTCGACTTGTCGAAGAGCCTGCGCAGATCGGGCGCCTTGGCCGAGAAATTGGCGCTGTATTCCGAGGAGGTCATCACCGGGAAATCTTCACGCGGCAGCGTCGCCAGCTGGAAGGAGGAGCGGCCGGCATTGACCTCGAGCCTGCCGGAGGTGCCGTCGTCGGAAAGCTGCACAAGCGCGCCGTCGGGCAGCTTGCGCACGATTTCATGCAAGGTCACGGCGGAAACGGTGGTCGCGCCGGGGCGTTCCACCACGGCGGCGGTCTTGTCCACCACTTCGATATCAAGGTCGGTCGCGCGGAAACTGGCAGTGTCGCCCTCGGCCTCGATCAGCACATTCGCAAGGATCGGAATGGTGTTGCGGCGTTCCACAACAGACTGGGCCTGCGATACGGCCTTAAGCAATGCCGCGCGTTCGATACTGATTTTCATGTCCCTGGCTCCGACGGTATGCGGGGCGGCGAGGGTAGCCTCTTTGCCCGCAAGCACAAGTGTTTTTTCGAGTGTCCCCAATGCCGGGCCAAGGTCAATGGGGCGGGTGGAAAAAACCGGGGAAATGAGGCGAGATGCCGGGTTTCGCCGCCTTACGGCGTCGACCCGGGCGGAGGCGCTGCCCCCGCACCCCCGGAGTATTTTCGCCAAGAAGAAGGAGCGATCAGGCTTCCAGCATCCGCCGCAGCAGTTCCGCGTCCTCGGCGATCTGGCTGTCGACCGAGATCAGTTCCTCGATCTTGCGCACGCCGTGCAGGATCGTGGTGTGATCGCGCCCGCCGAACTTGCGCCCGATCTCGGGCAGGCTGCGGGTAGTCAGCTTCTTGCAAAGATACATGGCCATCTGCCGGGGCCGCGCGATGTTGCGGGCGCGGCTCGGGCTCATCAGGTCGGACTGGCGCAGGTGGTAGTGTTCGCAGGTCTTTTTGATGATCTCATCCATGGTGACCTTGCGGTCAGACGCGCGCAGGATGTCGGACAGGCATTCTTGGGTCAGGTCCATGGTGATCTCGCAGCCGATCAGGTCAGCGAAGGCAAAGAGCCGCGTCAGCGCGCCCTCCAGAACCCGGACGTTGGACGAAATGCGATGTGCGATGAACTCCAGTACGCCCGGTGCGATCTTGAGATCGGGGGTGCGCTCACGCTGTGCATCGACCTTTTGTTGCAGGATGCCGAGCCGCAATTCGTAATCCGTGGGGTGCAGGTCGACGACAAGGCCGCATTGCAGGCGAGAGGCGATGCGATTGTCCAGCTCTTCCATATCCACGGGCGCGCGGTCGCCCGAGATGATGATCTGCTTGCCCAGTTCCACCAGCGCATTGAAGGTGTGGAAGAATTCTTCCTGCGTGGAGTTCTTGCCCGCGATGAACTGCACGTCATCGACCATCAGCACGTCGATCGAGCGGAAGACCTCCTTGAAGGACAGCGTGTCCTGATCGCGCAGCGCGCGGATGAAGCGGTACATGAACTGTTCCGCAGACAGGTAGATGACCTTGAGATCGGGCTTGTTGTTGCGCAGCTCCCACGCGATGGCGTGCATCAGGTGGGTCTTGCCGAGACCGACCCCGCCATAGAGAAACAGCGGATTGAACGAGACCGGTCCGCCCTCGGCCACGCGGCGCGCGGCGGCGTGGGCCAGTTCATTGGGCTTGCCGACGACGAAATCGGCGAAGGTGAAATTGGCGTTCAGGGTCGATTCCGGCAGCTCTTGCGCGGTGGTGGCCGCAGGCGCGGAGCGCGTGCCATTCACGGACGGTTTGGGTGCCGGCTTGGCCACGGGCTCGACCTGGGTCGCGCCACTGGCCCGGCCTTGCGCATCGACGGAAAACTCGATCCGGTCCACCTCGGCCCCGGCGGACATCATGTGCCGCAGGATCACGTCGCCGAAATGCTGGGACACCCATGTGCCGATGAAACTGGTGGGCACGACGAGCTGTGCGGTGCGGCCTTCGATCCCTTCAAAGGTTATCGGATCAATCCAGGCCGAAAAATTGTTCTTTCCAACCGATTTCAGCAGTTCGCCCCGAACGTGTCCCCATTCGTCTTGTGTCATCCTGTTCCCGTCATTCTTAGAACACGGTCCTTTGCGGACCTGTGCGGGCGATCCGTTTGCCGCCCTAACCCTTTGCCTTCACGGTCCCCGCAGTCCGTGTCACCCTGCGCATGACTGATGCGGAACCCGCACCTTGCCCCGCCATGCGCAAGAAAGGGAAACGACCGAGTCCGGCCGATCAGATACCCTGAACCTGACAAACGCGCACTGTCACCCGGCTCTGACGGCCGTGTGGTGATTCGTGCGAATATTCCCAGGTTGGAGGTCTCCGGACATGCGCTTTGGCGTCGGTTGGTCCCGACTGGCCACAGACGCACCCTGAAAATCGTGATACAGTGCCAACTGAACCAGATCTTCAGGCCTCAGGCGCGGCGATAGGGTAAATCCGTCCCCAAGAGAGTTTCCCCTCAGCCTATCCGCGCCCGATGTCCCCCCAGACTATGTGAATCGCTGAGACCCAAGCTAGCGGGACTCACGCGACCCTTTCAACGAAACTTCGCGCTTGACTCTGAGCTATCTGAAAACGAATCCCGCGGGCTCATTCTAAGGGTGCCGAGAACAAGGAAAATTCGGTGAACAAAAAAAGGCGCCCCCAAGGGACGCCTTGTTTTCAAGGTGTTGCAGCCTTGCCTCAGGCGCCGAGCGCTTTCACGCGGGCCGACAGGCGCGACATTTTGCGGGCAACGGTGTTCTTGTGCAGGACGCCTTTGGTAACGCCGCGCATCAGCTCGGGCTGAGCTTCGCGCAGGGCAGCGGCAGCGGCGGTCTGATCGCCGGAGGCGATGGCTTCTTCCACTTTGCGCAGGTAGGTGCGGATGCGCGAACGGCGGGCTTTGTTGACGGCGTAGCGACGCTCGTTCTGGCGTGCGCGTTTCTTGGCCTGAGGCGAATTTGCCATGTGTCGGTTCCCTTCGTGGGTTCAATGTCTAACGATTAGCGCTGAAGGCCCACGACCAAGGGTTCGATACCGGTCGAATCCGGCCAAAGCGGGCCTCACGCGCATGTCTGGCGGCGCTATTAGGCCAAACCTGTCGGAAAGGGAAGACCTAAAGCGGTCAAGCCCGCTAGGGTGGCACAAGTTAATCAGCCGAGGGGATACCGTGCAGCATCTTTCCAATCCGTTCCGTGGCCAGGGCCTGACAAATCTCTCCGGTGCCCCGGCACCGTCCACCGATGCAGAGGCGGTGGCAAAGCTGTTGGCCCAATGCCCGGCCCATGCAACCACGCCGCTGACGTCTGCACCGGATCTGGCGGCGCGGGCCGGAATCGGCGCGCTTTGGGTCAAGGATGAACGGGGCCGGATGGGGCTTGGCAGTTTCAAGGCGCTTGGCGCGGCCTATGTCATTGCCTGCGATGCGGTTGCAACGGGGGCAGAGGATCTGTCGACCGCATTGGCAGGCCGCACCTACATAACCGCAAGCGCGGGCAATCATGGCATGTCCGTGGCCGCAGGGGCGCGGGTCTTCGGGGCGCGGGCCATTGTGCATATCGCCGAAACCGTTCCGGAAAGCTTTGCCGAACGGCTGCGCGCCAAGGGTGCCGAAGTGGTTCGCGCAGGTGCGGAATATGAGGCCAGCATGGCACTGGCGGCCGAATCGGCTGAAACGAACGGCCATATCCTGCTGTCGGACAGTTCATGGCCCGGCTACATGGACCGCCCGCACCGGCTGATGGAGGGCTATCTGCAGATGGCCGCCGAGGCGCTGGATGACTGCCCCGAGCCGCCCACCCATGTCTTCCTTCAAGCGGGTGTTGGCGGGCTTGCGGGTGCGGTCGCGGCCTTGGTGCGCAAGCGTTTGGGCGACGCCCCGCGCGTCGTGGTTGTGGAACCGGACGCCGCGCCTGCAATCTTCAGCTCGATCAAGGCGGGGGGCTTCGTCACCACGACCGGGCCGGTGTCCACCATGGGGCGGCTCGATTGCAAGGAGGCCTCGCTGATCGCGCTGACGGGTCTGTCACGGGATGCCGATGACTTCCTGCTGATCACGGAAGAGGAGGCCGCGGAGGCTTTGGACCCGATGGCTGCGGAAGGGCTGGAAGGCTCCGAATCCGGGGTCGCGGGTGTTGCCGGGGTATTGGCTGCGGACGCGGCGTTGCTTGGCCTTGGCACGGACTCCCGCGTGCTGTGTTTCCTGTCGGAGGGGCCTGCATGACGCGCGGTTTTCCCGAGGCGGAGTTCGCCGCCCGCGTCGCCCGCGCGCAGGCTTTGATGGCCGACCATGACCTGGCGGCGCTGCTGCTGACGACGGAACCGGAGGTGCGGTATTTCACCGGCTACATCACCCGCTTTTGGGAAAGCCCGACGCGGCCCTGGTTCGTGGTGCTGCCCGCCAGCGGCAAGCCGATTGCGGTGATCCCCGCCATCGGCGCGCCCGTGATGGCCCGCACCTGGGTCGAGGACATCCGCACCTGGCGCGCGCCCGATCTGAGCGACGATGGCGTCAGCCTGCTGGCGGACACGCTGCGCGAGGTTGCGGGCGACGGGCCGGTTGGGCTGCCCACGGGGCATGAGACCCATTTGCGGATGCCGCTTGCGGACTACGCGCGGCTTGGGGAATCGGTAAATCTGGTGTCCGACCAAGGGATTATGCGGTCCCTGCGGCTGGTGAAATCCGAAGCGGAGATCGACAAGATCCGCACCGCCTGCACGGTGGCGGGCCGGGCATTTGACCGGGTGGGAGAAATCGCTGCGGCGGGCGTGCCGCTGTCGCAGGTGTTCCGCCGGTTCCAGATGCTGTGTCTGGAGGAAGGGGCGGATTGGGTGCCTTACCTTGCGGGCGGCGCGGGGCCCTTGGGATATGACGACGTGATCTCGCCTGCCTCTGACACGCCGCTTGCGGAGGGGGATGTGCTGATGCTGGATACCGGGCTGGTCGTGGACGGGTATTTCTGCGACTACGACCGGAATTTCGGGATCGGGGACGTCGATCCGCGTTGCCTTGACGGGCACCGGAAACTGATCGAAGCCGTTGATCGCGCAATGGAAATCGCGCGCCCCAGTGCCACGGCAGCAGATCTGTTTCACGCGATGGACAAGGTTCTGACCGGCGGCGCGGGCGGGTCAGAGGCGGGGCGCTATGGCCATGGGTTGGGCATGCAGCTGACGGAATGGCCCTCTCTCATCCCCGATGACCACACGGTTTTGCAGCCCGGAATGGTGCTGACGCTGGAACCGGGGGTGGAGATTGCGGACGGTCAAGTCCTTGTTCACGAAGAGAATATTGTCATTCGAGAGGCAGGGCCAGAGCGGCTCTCCCCCTTTTCGGACCCAGAGTTGAGGATCCTGTGATGCAGTTCACCTACGACCTTGCCCCGCAACTGGGCACACGCGCGACGATCGGGCTGATCAGCCTGCAATCGGATGAGACACTTGAACATGACATGCGCCGGATTTTCCCTTTGGATGGAGTGGCTTGCTATGTCACTCGGGTGCCAAGCGGGCAGGAAGTGACCAATGACACATTGGCCGAGATGGAGGGAAAGCTGACCGGTGCGGCGCGGCTGTTTCCGGTGCCTGCGAAATTCGATGTCGTGGGCTATGGCTGCACCTCGGGCACCTCTGTCATCGGCGCCGATGTGGTCGCTGGAATGGTGAAAAAAGGCTGCAAAACCAACGCTGTAACGGACCCGCTTACAGGGCTGATCGCGGCGTGCCGGCACCTTGATGTCAAGCGTCTGGTGGTCCTGTCGCCCTATGTGGCAGCGGTGAATTCTTCGCTGATCACGGCGCTTGCGCGCGCCGAAATCGAGGTGGCCTTGTTGGGCACGTTCAACGAGGAACGCGAGGAATTCGCCGCCCGGATCGCACCGGATTCCATCGCCGACGCGGCACAAACCCTTGCAAAACAAGGGGAATTCGATGCGCTCTTCCTGTCCTGCACCAATCTGCGCACGCTTGATGTGATCGACCGGATCGAGGCCGCGACGGGCCTGCCGGTGCTGTCATCCAATCAGGTCATGGGCTGGCACATGACGCAGCTGGCGGGGGTGGAGCCGCTGGCGCGGTTCGGGCGTCTGATGCGCTGAGAACCGGCGAAAACAGGGGGGGCACCCCCCGTACACCGGGCGTACACCCCCCGTACATACGAAACCGCTATTCGAAGCGGCAGGCGCAGGCCGTCCGGTGAAGGGTGCGGAAGTCGGTGCGGATGCGGGTGAGCTCGGCCTCCAGCCCCTCGTAGCGGTCGCGCAGCTGTCGCAGATAGGCCGCGAGCTCGACCCACCCAAGGGCCGCGCCCATCTGGATGCGGACGGTCTGATAGCTTTGGATTTCGCTTCCCGTATTCCAGACCGAGGTGGCGATGCTGACCGGGCCGAGAAGCGACCGCGTTGCCTGCGCCCGCGCGGCGTGGCTGGTGATCGACAGCAAACCGTAGAACCCCGCGTTGTAAATCGCGCGGTAGATCGGAACGAAGAGCCGTTCGCCGGGATAAAGTTCTTCGCCGAACCGGTTCGGGTCTTCGGGCATGTCGATATGCCGAAGCAGGCCGCCCTCCTCTGCCCCGGACTGCGCAAGCGCCTCGTAGAAGGCGCGCGATTGCTGGTCACGCTCCCGCGCGGCGGCGTCATAAAGCGCCTCGATCTCGGCGCGGGCTTCGGACACGGCGCGGAAAAGCTGCTCCAGCTCTGACAGTTGCACGGCGACGACGGGGATATCCTCGGAGGAAGCGGGGCAGGCACGGTCGAAGCTGCGCAGCCCCTCCAGCGCCGGGCTGTTGGCGGCGATCATCCGGCCGATCTCCAGCAGGCGGTTGTCGGGGCCCCGGTTGGTGGCGGCCTGCCGGGCGATCAACGCGGCCTGTTCCCGTGGGCCAAGGTCTTCGAATTCGGGCGGCGGCGTGGGGGCGGGCCAGCCGTTCTGCAGGATCTCGGCCAGTGATGGCCCGGCCCGTTGCGGCAGCGGCGCGCGGTAGGTCAGCCGCCCCGGAAGGTCGGGGCGCGGCGCGACATGGGCCAGCACCGCCAGCCGGTGGGACCAGTTGGCAGGCGGTGCCGGATCTTCGAAGAAAGCGGCCAGCCCCGCGGCCAGCGCCGCGTTGCAGGACCGGAAGGGCAGCGCGATTGAGGCAGGCGGCAGGTCGATCCGGGTTTCTCCGGGGGCGGTGGCGGTGCCGGTGACGGAGATTGTGACGTCCCGGTCATAAGGCGCGGGCAGGGTTTCGGGCGCGGTGGCAGGACGCAACGGGATGATCAGGCGGAGCGGTGCCCCGGCAGGAAGGTCTGCGTCGCACTCCATGCGGTCTGCGTGCGGGACGCAGCGGGTGGTGGCCGCGGCGTCGGGAACCGGTTCAAACACCACGCCGGGGGCGGAGAGCTGAAGCGATACGCTCATGCCTTGCGCGCCCGTGGGATTGCCAATTTCCAGCATCGCCGCTGGCGCAACGGCAGAGGCAGGCCAGGACCATGCCAGCGGCAGGGACAGGTCCGGCGGATGGTGCAGGGTCAGCGCCACGGTGGCCTGCAATCCGGGCAGGCGAAAGGGTTCTGGCCGATCCTCGATCATGATCTGCACAAGGTATCCGGCGGGATCGAGCCCCGAGGCATCCACCGCCTGCTGCGTCGGTTGGTGAAGCTCGAACGGGAACGGGAAAAGCGGCGCCCCCTGCCAGTTCGCCTCTGCCTGAAGATGGGCCAGGATCTCGGTCGCTTCGCGGATGCGGGCGACCATCGGGCGTAGGGTCTGATCGTAGTCTGCATAGGCCGGACCGGGAAGGCTGTCGCGGGAGGCATAGAGCAAGGCATTTGCCTCGATCATCTCGCGCCAGGCGGCAAGATAGGCGTCGGCGGTGGCCGGATCGGGAAAGGCGGCGCGGAAGCTTTCCAGGTGGTCGAGCGCCTGCGAGAGACCGTCGAGCTGGTAGAGCAACCTGTCGGTCTGAGCGCCGCTCGGTGGGATTTCATCCGCAGCGGTCGGGGCGGCAAGCCAGAGGATCAGAAAAAGCGCGCGCCACAGCATAGGGTGGGTCCGCCGGTCATCAGCATCAACGAGAGCATATCATAGCCAGCGGAGATCATCAAAACCCGGCATCGCGTGGCCACCCGATTCCGGGCCGGATGTCAGCGGGCGCGGGCCTGCGCGAAGGACAGCAGGCGGCGGCTTTGTTCATCCCAAAGATGCAGCCGCGCATTGGCCAGGCTTTCACGGATCGTCATCCGGTTGCGGCCCGCCAGTTCGGCATGATCGCGCAGCACCTCGGGCAGCCGGTAGAACGGGATGCGGCTATAGAGGTGATGAACGTGGTGAATGCCGATATTGGCGCTGAGCCATTGCAGCGGCGCGGGCATCACGTAATGAGAGCTTCCGTTCAGCGCGGCGTCATGCACCTGCCAGTTTTCCTCGGCATCCCATTGGGTGGTTTCGAACTGGTGCTGAACATAGAACAGCCACATACCCGCAGTTGCCGCCAGCAAAGTCGAGGGCAGGAAGATCAGCAGGATGGGCATCACCCCGCCGAAATAGAGCATCAGCCCCAGACCGATCAGAATCGCCGCGTTGGTGCCCATGGCGCTGATCCAGTATCTGGCGCTGGCCATCAGCCCGAGCGGCAGGCGGTTTTGCAGGAAGAACAGGTATCCCGGCCCAAGGCCGAACAGCACCACCGGGTTGCGGTAGAGCCGGTACATCAGGCGACCCATGGGCGACAGGGCGCGATATTCCGCAACGGTCAGCGTGTGGACATCGCCGATGCCGCGCCGTCCCAGATTGCCGGAATTGCTGTGATGAATCGAATGGGTGCGCCGCCAGACGTCATAGGGCGTCAGCGTCAGCACCCCCAGAACCCGGCCAAGCCAGTCGCTGACCGTGCGATTGTTGAAAAACGCGCCATGGCCGCAATCGTGCTGGATGCAGAAGAGCCGCAGCAGGAAGGCGGCATTGACCGAGGATATGGCAAGGGTCAACCAGTAGCTGACGGATAGCGACCACCAGGCCAGAACCCAGAGCGACAGGAACGGACCGATAGTAATGCCAAGTTCATAACTGCTGCGCAGCGCGTTCGGTTCGCGGTATTGCGCGAGGACCTTGATCCAGTCCCGTGCCGCGCGCGGTTCAGGCTGATGCCCGGTAAGTTCAGTGTGATCGGACATGAGCCTGCATATTTTATTTATGTCTGCGGACCCCATACACGAGGAACAGGGGTTCGCCTATGACACATTACGACCGGGGCGCGAAAATACGTACCGGTCCCCGCTTTCGCGGCGTCGCCCGTTGTTCAGCGGTCGCGGAACTGGGCTTCGCGCTTTTCGAGGAAGGCGGCCATGCCTTCTTTCTGGTCTTCGCTTGCGAACATGGAATGGAACAGGCGGCGTTCGAATCTCAGCCCTTCGGCCAGCGTGGTCTCATAGCTGCGGTTCACCGCCTCTTTCGCGGCCATCGACGAGATCAGCGATTTTTCCGCGATCTTGGCAGCGGCACTCATGGCCTCGTCCATCAGCTTCTTGGCGGGCACCACGCGGCTGACGAGGCCCGAGCGTTCTGCTTCCTCGGCATCCATGAAACGGCCGGTCAGGTTCATGTCCATGGCCTTGGATTTGCCGACGAAGCGAGTCAGGCGCTGGCTGCCGCCCATCCCGGCGATGACGCCCAGATTGATCTCGGGCTGGCCGAACTTGGCGGTGTCGGACGCGATGATGAAATCGCAGGCCATGGCCAGTTCACAGCCACCGCCAAGCGCGTAGCCCGACACGGCGGCGATGATCGGCTTGCGGATGCGGATCATCCGGTCGGAGGCATCGGCGAACAGGTCTTCGGTGAAGACTTCGGTAAAGCTCTTGTCCGACATTTCCTTGATGTCGGCCCCGGCGGCGAAGGCTTTTTCCGACCCGGTGATGACCACGCAGCGGACCTTGTCGTTTCCATCGGCGCTTTCCAGCGCATCGCAAAGCTCGGCCAGCAGCTTGGTGTTCAGCGCATTCAGCGCGTCAGGCCGGTTCAGCTTGATAAGGCAGATATGCTCTTCGATCTCGACGATCAGGGTCTCGTAGGCCATTCGGTGCGTCCCGGTATTGTTGTCCCTCGGATGCGCAGGGTTATCAGCCCCGGCGCGCGGTTCAAGCTATCTTTGACAGGTGGGGCAATAGAAGCTGGACCGCCCCGACTGCACGATCCGGCGGATGGTCGCCGAACAGCCGGGGGTGGCGCAGGGGGCGTCCTCGCGGCCATAGACCTGAAAATTATGTTGAAAATAGCCCAGTTCCCCGTCGGTCTGGCGATGATCGCGCAGGGAGGAGCCGCCCGCCTCGATCGCCTCTGACAGCACATCACGGATGATCGGGACCAGCGCCTCGCAACGTTGCGTCGCGATGCGGCCTGCGGCGCGTTTGGGGGAAATGCGGGCGCGATACAGCACTTCGCAGACGTAGATATTGCCCAGGCCCGCCACGATTCGCTGATCCAGAAGGGCGGATTTGATCGGCATCTTGCGGCCCTTGAGACGTGCCGCCAGATAGGGGCCGTCGAAGGTATTGCCGAGGGGTTCGGGGCCGAGAACGGACAGCAGCGGGTGGCCGTCCTGCGCGGATGTCTCCATCAGGTCCATCGCGCCGAAGCGGCGGGCGTCGTTGAAGGTGATCCGGGCACCATTTTCCATATCCAGCACGACGTGATCGTGTTTCTCGGGCGCGGGGTGGTCGTGGTGAAACTGGCCAGGCATGTCGCGGCCTTGCGCGCCCGAGACCAGCATGCGGCCCGACATGCCCAGATGGATCAGCAGCGTTTCGCCCGTGGACAGATCGGCGAGGATGTATTTCGACCGCCGCCGAAGGCGCAGCACGGTCGCCCCGGTCAGCCGGGCGGCCATGTCGGGCGGGAAGGGCCAGCGCAGGTCGGGGCGGCGCACCTCCGCTTTCGCGATCCGTTGGCCCTCCATCACGGGGGCCAGCCCGCGACGGACTGTCTCGACTTCGGGCAGTTCGGGCATGGCGGGCCTTTCCTTGGGGGGCGGCGCATTGTAACGCCACCGACAAGCCCTATAAGAAGGGAGAGTTTCTGGCGAGGGCAAGACCCCCGGAAAGGATGACAGGATGAGCGACGCAGACGGACGCACCACGCATTTCGGGTTTCAGACCGTGGCCGAGGACGAGAAGGCCGGGAAGGTCCACGGGGTCTTTACCAATGTCGCCTCCAAATACGATGTGATGAATGACGTGATGTCGGTCGGAATCCACCGGGTCTGGAAAGACGCGATGATGGATTGGCTGGCGCCGCGCGATGGGGTGAAGCTGCTGGATGTGGCGGGGGGGACCGGGGATATCTCCTTCCGGTTCCTCAAACGCGCGCCGGGGGCCCATGCCACGGTTCTGGACATGACGGAATCGATGCTGATCGAGGGGCAGAAGCGGGCGGAAGCCGAGCAGATGGCCGAGAAGCTCGACTGGATCGTCGGCGATGCCATGGCGCTGCCGTTTGAGGATAACAGCTTTGACGTTTACACGATCAGTTTCGGCATCCGGAACGTGACTCGGATTGGCGATGCGTTGTCGGAGGCCTACCGGGTTCTGAAACCCGGCGGGCGGTTGATGGTGCTGGAATTCAGCCAGTTGCCGAATGAGGGGATGCAGAAGCTCTATGACCTCTATTCCTTCAACGTGATCCCGAAGATGGGGAAGGTGATCGCCAATGACGCGGACAGCTATCAGTACCTTGTCGAGAGCATCCGTAAGTTCCCCGATCAGGAGATGTTTGCCAGCATGATCCGCGAGGCGGGGTTCGACATGGTCAAATATCGCAACCTGTCCATGGGCATCGCGGCGCTGCATTCGGGCTGGAAGATCTGAGATGCGGGGACCGCACAATATCTGGCGGCTGATCCGCACCGGCGCGACCTTTGAACGGACCGGTGCCATGGCCGAGGCGCTGGAGGCGATGGATGCGCCGCGTAGCGTTCGGTTGGGGCTGCGGATTCTGGCATGGCCGTTCAAATGGCTGGGTTTGCGCGGCGATACCAGCCTGCCGCCGCTGGTCAGGGCGCTGACCGCGCTTGGCCCGGCCTATATCAAGTTCGGGCAAATCCTGAGCACGCGCCCCGATGTGGTGGGGCCGGAGCTGGCGACGGAACTCAGGGTCTTGCAGGACAAGCTGCCGCCCTTTGACAGCGCCATTGCCAAGCGCACCATCGCGCAGGAGCTGGAGATTTCGGTCGAAGAGCTGTTCACCGAGTTTTCCGAACCCGTTGCGGCGGCCTCGATCGCGCAGGTACACCGCGCCCGGCTGCGCGACACCGGGCAGGAGGTGGCGGTCAAGGTGTTGCGCCCCGGCATCGAGCGCGCCTTTCGCAAGGATATCGACGCCTTCTACCTGATGGCGAGCTGGATCGAGACGCTGTCGCCTGCCTCGCGCCGCTTGCGGCCTCAGGACGTGATCGAGCATTTCGAAGGTGTGGTGATGCGGGAGTTGGACCTGCGCATCGAAAGCTCCGCCGCCGGGGAATTTGCCGCCAGAACCGAAAACGACGAGGGCTTTACCGTTCCGGCGGTCAACTGGTTTCTCTGTTCGCGCCGGGTGATGATGCTGGACTGGGCCGAGGGCGTGTCCTTCAGCGATATCGAGGCCATTGACGCGGCGGGCCATGACCGGACGGTGCTGGCCGAACGGGTCTTGCAGATGTTCCTGCGCCACGCGCTGCGCGACGGGTTCTTCCATGCGGATATGCATCAGGGCAACCTGAAGGTCGCGCCGAACGGCGATATCGTGGCGCTGGATTTCGGCATCATGGGGCGGCTGGATGAATATACCCGCCGGGTCTATGCCGAGATCCTGATGGGCTTCATCCGCCGTGACTATCGCCGCGTGGCCGAGGTGCATTTCGAGGCGGGTTACGTGCCCGCCGACCGCGATATCGACGAATTCGCGCAGGCGCTGCGCAGCGTGGGGGAGCCCATATTCGGCATGGATGCGAGCCGGATTTCCATGGCGCGGCTTCTCTCGTATCTCTTCGAGGTAACGGAACAGTTCGGCATGGAAACCCGGACAGAGCTGATCCTGCTGCAACGCACCATGGTGGTGGTGGAGGGCGTGGCCCGCTCGCTGGACGAGAATATCAATATCTGGAGCACGGCGCGCCCGGTGGTGGAGCAATACATCACCGAAAACCTCGGCCCAAAGGCGATGCTGCGCGACCTTGTGCGCACGGCGCAGGTGCTGTCCCGTTTCGGCCCGCGCCTGCCGCAGATGGCGCAGGATGCGCTGCTGTCCCACGCCAATACGCTGCCGCCGCCGCGCCGGTCGCGGGTGGCGGAGCGGCTGGCCTATCTGGTGGGCGGCGTGCTGCTGACCTTTGCCTCGGTCGCGGTTTGGGAATTCTGGTTCTGAGACCCTTGCGGGTTACGGGATGGACAGGGGGACGGGGCTTTGGGAAGGTTCTGCCAACCTTTCCGCTTGAGCGATCCCCATGGCGCATGACGCGATCCGATCCGAACTGACCGAGCTTTTCATGGCCGGTGTCGCCGCCGCCGACCCGGTGCGGGCCGTGGTTGAGGCCCTGAAGGCGCGCCCGGTCGAGGTGCCTGAGGGCGGAACGCTGATCCTGTTGGCCGTGGGCAAGGCCGCGAACGGGATGATGAAGGCGGCACTGTCTGCGGTGCCGGCGGGCGTGCCGACCCGCTGCCTGATCGTCACGAATTACGAGAACCACCGGGATATCGCGGGCGTGGCCTGCTACGGGACCGGGCATCCGCTGCCCGATGGCAACGGCGTGATTGCCGGGCTGGCGGTGGAGAAGCTGCTGCGCGAGGCGGGTGCGCGGGACATGGTGCTGGCGTTGATCTCGGGCGGGGGGTCGGCCTTGCTGCCGGGGCCGGTCAAGGGCCTGACACTGGCGGACAAGGCCGAAGTGAACCGGCTGCTTCTGGCCTCGGGTGCCGATATCCAAGAGACCAACATCGTCCGGCAGGCCCTGTCGCGCTTCAAGGGTGGCGGGCTGTTGCGGTTGGCGGCCCCTGCCCCGGTGCGCAGCCTGATCCTGTCGGATGTGGTGGGCGATGATCTGCGGGTGATTGCCAGTGGTCCGACGGTGGGGCCGATTGCCGATCTGGCCACCGCGCGGGACGTCGCGCACCGGCTTGGCATTTGGGAGCGGATGCCAGAGGCTGCGCGGGAGGCGATGGCGCGGGAGGCGCTGCGCGATCCACTGCCCGACCCTGACGCGGCGCTTGTCGGGTCGAACGCGATCAGCGTCGCGGCAATGGCGGCTGCGGCGGCGCGCCCCGTTCGGGTGGTCGAGGCCCCCCTGATCGGCCCGGTAACGACGGCGGCAGAACAGGTGCTGACCCTTGCCGCGACCACGCCCCCCGGCACGGCGCTGCTCTTTGGCGGGGAAACCACGGTCGTCTTGCAGGGCGACGGGCGCGGCGGGCGCAATCAGGAACTGGCGCTGCGGGTGGCGCTGCTGGCCGAGGAACGGGGCCTGACGGGCGATTGGCTGTTCCTGTCGGGCGGCACGGACGGGCGAGACGGACCGACCGACGCCGCAGGGGCCATCGTGGATCAGGACAGCCTTGGCCGGATGCGCATGGCGGGGGCCGACCCGACGGCCCTGCTGGCCAACAGCGACAGCTACGCGGCGCTGGCGGCGTCGGGCGATCTGTTGATGACCGGGGCAACGGGAACCAACGTGGCAGACCTTCAGATTTTCCTGACGCTTTGAACCTTTGCTTTGGCCGAACCGACAAAAAAGAGTCGGCGGATCGGAAATTTCCGGTCATACTATGCCGCATTAGGTTTGTGATTTTGGGAGACTGGACGTGGTGCGCCCCCGCGGGTTTCTGGCTCATAGTCTGCTGGTTGTTCTGACGGCTCTGATCGGGCTGTCCCTGCCCGGGCAGCTCAGGGCGGAACGGGTTGCGCTGATCATTGGCAATTCCCAATACTCCTCCAGCCCGCTGATCAACCCCGTCAACGACGCCACCGACATGGCCGAACGGCTGACCGAGATCGGCTTTCGCGTGCATGGCGACGGGCCGATGCTGGATCAGGATCTGCACGGGATGCAGGTGGCGATCCGCGATTTCACCCGCAGTCTGAACCCCGGCGATCTGGCGGTGTTCTACTTTGCCGGGCATGGGGTTGAATACAAGGGCACCAATTACCTGATCCCCACCGATGACGAAGAAATCGCCTTCGCCGAGGATGTGCCGGACTGGGCCTATCCCGCGCCGCGCCTTCTGGAACGGCTGGCCGCGACCGGGGCCACGGGGGTGATCATCCTCGATGCCTGCCGCAACAACCCGCTGCCCGAACGCGGCGGCGGGCGCGATCTGGGGATCGGCCTGTCGGCGATGGATACGCCTGCGGGCGCGTCCGCCTTCATCCTTTATGCCGCCGCGCCCGGCCAGACCTCGTCCGATGGCGAGGGGCGCAACGGGCTCTTTACCGGGGCGCTGTTGCAGGCGCTGGAACGGCCCACGCGGCGGATCGACGACATCATGTACGAGGTGTCCTTCGCGGTGCGCAACGCCACGCAGGGCCGCCAGGTGCCGTGGCTGGAATTTGCCTTTGCCGGAGAGATTCCACCGCAATTCCAGATCGGCGACGGGCGCGCCGACACAAACGAGGTGCCGGTGCAGGTGGAGGAGGCCGGTCTGCCCAGTGCCGGCAAGCCCGGCCGGGGGATCGAGGACGAGGGCGAGCCCCTGTACGGCACGATTGAGTTGGCCGCCGGCCCGCCGGACACCGCCATGGCGCTGGATATGCTGGCAGGCGGGTACGAGGATGCCTCGCAGCTTGGCGGCAATTGTTATGGCTTCGTGGCCAGCAGCCCGGATTTCCAGCTCGACTGGCAAGAGACGATTGGCCCGCTCAGGATCACGACGCTCAGCGATGAGGATACGGTGCTGGTGATGCGCCGCCCCGATGGTACATGGCTGTGTCGTGGCACCATGTCCGATGGCGCGCCGCCGGTTCTGGCCCTGTCAGACCTGAGCGCGGGCAGTTACCGCATCTGGGTCGGCACCGAACGCGAACTGCCGGTTGCGCCCGATGCCGAACTGATCGTCGAAGCGCTGTTGCCCGAGCCGGTGGCCGTCGCGCCGGTCGTTCAGGATGACGCAGGTGCGGGCGTCGGGTTCATCGTCACCTCGCCCTCGGAAACGCCGCCCGCCATCGCATTGAACCCCGAGGCAACGATCGAGCGGGCAATAGACTAGGTCATTTCGCGGCCCGCATTGGACCACGGGCCGGACAAACAGGGTATGAAAGGATGAGCCATATGAGATCTCTGACCCTTGGTGCCGCCCTTCTGACGGCCGGTTTCTTCGCAGCCCCCGATGCCGCCGAGGCGCAGGAGTTTTGCTCGGGCGACCGGGTGATGGGCGGCTGTGCCGTGTCGATCAGCGATTTTCCCTGGATGGTGTCGCTGAACCAGGCCAATGCACGCAGCCGGTTCGACGGGCATTTCTGCGGCGGTACCGTGATTGCGGACAGGTGGGTGCTGACCGCGGCTCATTGCGTCGATACGGTCGCCCCCAACAATCCGAGCGGGCTGGAAATCTACGCCAACACCTCCAGCCTGCAGGGCGGGGGCACGGCCTTCGACG
The DNA here is from genome assembly GCF_030732985.1 of Nioella sp. MMSF_3534. Lineage (GTDB taxonomy): Bacteria > Pseudomonadota > Alphaproteobacteria > Rhodobacterales > Rhodobacteraceae > Nioella. Next base: position 8,709 of record NZ_JASHJX010000004.1, on the reverse strand, counting down.
TGTCTCGTGTCTATCTGCATTCCGGGTATCAGGGGGTTGGCGTCAACGACATTGCCCTGCTGGAGCTTGCCCGCCCCACGGGCATCACCCCGGTGCGCCTGTCGGATGCGGCGCTGGCCCCGGTGGTGGAACAGATTGGCGATCAGACCGTGATCATCGGCTGGGGCCTGACGCCGCCACCGCATATCTCGCGCGGCCGCGGACCCCTGACCCAGGCAGAGCGCGCGACCTCTTCACCGCCGTCGATGTGGGACACGTCGCAGGTGCTGCTCGGCGCGGCGGTGCCGATTGTGCATAACCAACTGTGTTCGTCGAACGCGGGTGCAGGTGTTATCTGCGCCGGTTTCCAGGAGGCCGTTGCCGATGCCTGCCGGGGCGACAGCGGCGGGCCGCTGCTGGCCGCTGACACGCAGGGATATGTACAGGTCGGGCTGGTGTCGGGCGGCAATTACTGCCACCAGGATGGCGACCACTACGGCACCTATACCCGTGTGTCAGCCTATCAGGACTGGATCGCGGCGACCATGGCGGGCGAAACCCCGCAGGTCGATCTGCGCCCGAGCGAGCCCAACTACAACCTGCCGCCGACCTTCGGCAATGTAACCCTGTCGAGCGGCTTCTCGCCTGATCCCTACCTTCAGCATCTGTTGGCCGGCGGTCTGTTGGAAGCCTCCAGCGCCGGGCAGGGCTGTGCCGGTCACGTGGCCGAGGCCCCGGATTTCCAGGTCTATTACCAGGGCGTCGGCGCGCCCTTGTCCTTCACGGTCGAGTCGCAGAGCGACACCAGCCTGCTGATCAACGGACCGGACGGGCAGTGGTATTGCGACGACAATGGCGCAGGCGGGATCAACCCGAGCCTCGTCTGGGGCGCCCCGCCGCAGGGCCGCTACGATATCTATGTCGGCACGATCCAGACATATGACGAGGTGGGCTACCCAGAGGCGCAGCTGATCATCGGGGGCGGCGGTGGCGCCGGGTCCGGTGGCGGCACCGCCCCCGTGGATGACGGCAAGTAAGTCTGCCCAAGCGGCGGGCCTGTTGCACGGGCCCGCCCGTCAGATCGGATCGCGCACCGCCTGCACGAGCGACGCATTGACCTGCACGCCACCGGGCATCGACAGCCAGATATCGCCATTCACGATCTGCGCCTCCTCGATCCTTGCGTAACCCTGTGCCGGTTGCGTGTCGATCGGTTCGTCATCGCGGAAGTATTCCACGTGGAAGCCGTAGACGCCGCTTGGCAACGGCTCGCCATCGGTGGTCACACCCGCCCAGGCAAAGGCGGTTTCGGTGGCCGGAATGGCCACCCGCTGCAATGTCTGCCCGTCGGCATCCGTCACCACGAGTTCCATCCGATCGGCCAGCGCGTTGTCGCTGGCATAGAGCGTCAGCGGCTCTCCATCGAAGGCCATCGGCATCTCGGCACGGGCATCCATGCCGATCCAGCCCGCGATCTGGCCCATGCTGGACAGCGCCATGCTGTCTTGGAGGCTGCCAAGCAGTTCATTCGTGCGAACCTGTTGTTCGACACCCGAGAAGGTGGCCAGCTGTGTGGCGAATTCGGTCGATTCCATCGGGTTCAGCGGATCCTGATTCTGCATCTGGGTGGTCAGCATCGTCAGGAAGGTCTGGAAGTCGGAATTGATCATGGTGCGATCTTCCGACGCCGCCGATGTGCCGGCGGTCTGGCTGGTCTGGGGTATGGTGGCGACGTCCATGTCTGTCCTCCGTTAAAGGCGAATATCCAGGCCCGATTGCCCTGTCCGTGCAGAGGCGACCGGCGATCGGTCCGGGATGTGGGACGGGTGAATCTGCGCGTCGTCTTCGCGCACCACAGGGGGCGGCGCATCGGGCCTGTGCTGCTGGCCACCCGGATCGCGGCCCGAGAAGCTGAACCCGGCATGATCGAGGCCCTGACGCTGGAGTTCCTGCATCAGGGCGGCGCCGTTGCGACGGAGCAGATCCAGTGTTTCGGGCAGATCGGCCTGAAGATGCAGGACCATGCCTTCGGCTCCCCGGCTGACAGACACACGAATGGCCCCAAGCTCTGGCGGATCGAGCGTCAGTTCCAGCGGGGCATCGCGATCGGTCATCATCGGCACAGCGGCGATCCGTTGCGCAAGCTGCGTCGGCACCGGATCGGGGCGCGGGATGGGTGCGGGCTCCGTCGGTCGGATATCGGCATGGGCAGGGGCGGGCAATGGGGCATCCGGGATGCTGACCGGATCGGCCAGACTCGGGGCGAAATCCCCTCTGGCGGTCATGTCCGGCATCGCTTGACGCGGCGCGGGGGCGGTGACTGCCGCCTCGGATTTTGGCCGGGTGACCTGTGGGACTGACGGTTCCGGCGTTGCGGTCGGGATCGGTTGCCGGGGGGCCACCTCAATGGGTCGCAGTTGTGGGGAGGGCACCGCAACGGAACGCGGTTGAGCGGGCTGTTGGGTCATTGCCGACGCGTCGGCCACCGAACCTGAGGGCATGGAGACAGACACAGGTGGCACTAAGGGCTGCGGCTGCCGGGAGGGTCGGAGTGGCGCTGGAATCACGTCCGCGCGGGCCGATTGGAGGGAAGTGTCAGCCATTCGGGTCGGATTGTGCGGCATTGGCCGTTCGGCTGGCTTGGACGGTTCCGCGATTTCGGCCCCGGCCGCGGGTTCGCCGCGAGATGGGGTCACCACCGCCCGCGGGGCCAGCCAATGAGATCTGCCTGGCGTCTCTTCTTCTTGCTTGGCGAAAGGCGGGGGGGACGATCGGCCGGCCGCCTGACCCATGGTTTCATGCTGCACCGGGGCGACGGGGTGTGGAATCTCGCGCGGTGACGGATCAGTGGGGGGGAGGGAGACAGGCTCTACCCTGGCTTGAGTCTCCCCAATGCCTCGGGGCGCTGGTGTCTGCGCCATTGGCGGCGCTGCATCCCCCGAGGGGTGGCCATCGCGGGACCGGAGCACCGTGGCGGGATTCGGGAGTGATTTGCCCTCAATCGAGGGCCTTGCGCTGTCCGGTGAGACAATCCGATGCGATTGGACCGGGGAGGCCAACGTCGCGGCAACGCGCAGAGGTGATGGAACCTCCGGTTGCTGGAGGGCCGTGCTGCGGTCATTTTCTGAACCGGAAGATGCCGAACTGCCCTGTCGCGGCGTGGCAGCCTGATTGCCTGCCGGACGGGGGGGCGTTGCCGCAGGGATGGCCTTCGCGGTGCTCGGGGCGGATTTCTGAGCTAAAACCGGCGTGCCGTCGCGGGACTTCGGCATGGCCTCTTGGGCGGTATTCGGTGGCTGGGCCGTTGATCCTGCCCCGTGGGACGGCGCAGGCAGCGCCGGGCCAAAACGACCTTCCGCAATGCTGTTCTCCATGCTGCTCGGTCGATATCCGGTGCCCACATCTTGCGCCGATTGGGAGGGCATTGCGTCCGGCAGGGGCACCGGGGTGTTTTCCGTGCGCGAGATCGGGAGCGCCTGGCCGTTTTCGTTCGGGTCGCGTGCGACGGGCCGCGGGACGGGAGGGGCGATTTCAGATCCCAGGCCGCGGACCGGCACGCGTTGCGCGGGCACTTCCTGCTCCGGGACGGGGGGGATTGCCTGTGTGGTGGTGCGACTATTGGCGGTTTGCCCGGCTGCCGGCGGGAGTGAATGCGCCACTGGTTCCGACATGAGCCGACTCGACGGCAAGCGTGCCTCGCCTGACGGGAAATGACCGCTGAACGCGGGCGCAGGCGTTTCAGGAGACATGACAGAGGGTGTCATAGGCTCGGTCGGGACCACGACTTGCAGTTGCAGGGATGGCGCGGGTTCGGGGGTGTCACCGGGTGGTTCGGGCACCAGCGTTTGGAGGGCAACAAGCTGATCTGCCACTTCACGATCCGATGAATCACCAGACAAGTCATGATCGGTCATCACGACCGGCGCGGGTGGAATCGCGCCGTCGGCTGGCGTCGCACCCTCTGACCAGACCGCACGCCACGGACCCAGGCCCGGACCGGGCAGCCCGGATACGGGAAGTTCGTTATCCTGCCATTGAAACTCCGCAGCAAACTCCACCCCGGTCAGATCTTCGGACCGCCCTGCGCCACGGGAGGCGGCGGGGGGGGCAAGCGGCTGCACGATCTGCACTATTGAATGCATGGAACCTTCCAGATTTCTTCCGGGTCGATCCGCAGTTTCCGCGCCAGAACTTACCAATTCTTTACTTCCGCGCACGATAGTCGCCCCGAATACGGAGAATTGGAAATGTCTGACCTCACCCTTTCGCCTGTCACCCAAAGCCCCCTGACGCCCCGCCGCGAGGCGGAGCTGCGGGGGGCTGCGCAGGAACTGGAGGCGGCATTTCTGTCCGAAATGCTGCGCCATGGCGGGCTTGGCACCCCGCGCGACAGCTTCGGCGGTGGCCATGGGGAGGATCAGTTCGCCTCGTTCCTGAGGACCGAACAGGCGCGCGCAATGGCGGCGGGTGGGGGAATCGGGTTGGCCGAATCGTTGTTCAATGCGCTGGCCGCGCGTGAGGAACCGGCCCGATGATCTGGCGGTCAGGCGATTCTCTGGCCGCTGCCGACCGGGCGCTGTCCGGAGTGGAGGCGCTCTTGCGCAGCCAGCGATTCTCCGATCTGCCCACAGCCATGATTACGCTGGAACGAGCGATGCACTCACTTCAAGGCGACGGCATTGACAGATCCGCCACCGCCCGGCTGGCCGATATGCGCCAGCGCGCGGGACAGGTGAGCACGCTTTTGCGCGCAGTCATGGCAGGGATGCGGGATGCGCGTAACAGCCTGTCAGGACCATCGGGTTTTTCCAGCTATGACGCCCAGGGGCGCAGTGGTCATATCGGGCAGGCGCAGACCCGGTTCGAACGCCGCCGATAACCTGCCGAATTTCACTAAAAACCAGCGGAAAAGCCCCGTGATCTTAGGAGCTTGTTAGAGCTTTCGGGCAATGGTTCCCCTGCACCGTACTGGGTGGCGTGTCGGGCCGCAAAGGCCCGCCGCAGGCGTCAGAAGACGTTTTGGGCTGACCTGCGAAGGCAGGTCTGAAACGGGCGCGGAATCCAGGCGCCGATCTAACTGAGGAAGGACAAGACATGTCCAGCATTCTGACGAACACCAGCGCTATGGTCGCGCTGCAGACCCTGAAATCCGTCAATTCGAACCTGAACAAGACGCAGGAGGAAATCTCGACCGGCAAATCCGTGGCCACGGCCAAGGACAATTCCGCGGTCTGGGCCATTTCCAAGGTGATGGAATCGGATGTGAAAGGGTTCAAAGGCATCTCGGAAAGCCTGTCTTTGGGCGAATCCACCGTCGCGGTGGCGCGCAATGCATCGGAAACCGTGACCGACCTGCTGACCGAGATCAAAGGCAAGATCGTCGCCGCGCAGGAAGAAAACGTCGACCGCGCCAAGATCCAGACCGACATCAGCGCCCTGCGCGACCAGATCACCTCGGTCGTCAGTGCGGCGCAGTTCAACGGGCTGAACCTGGTGCAGGGCACCGACGACGTGAATGTTCTGTCCTCGCTCGATCGGGCGTCGAACGGGACCGTGACGGCCAGCAACATCACCGTTGCGCGGCAGGATCTGACGACAAGCTCCGGGGTTTATGGCAGCGGCGCATCGCTGGCCACCAACATCACCGCAGGGGCGGCATCCATCGACAGCACCGGGGCGGCGAACTCTGTCGCGCTGACCTATGCCAACACGTCGGGGGCCGATTCGCTGGAACTGACGATCAACGGATCGACCATCACCGTGGCCTTCGATACGGATGCGGCGACGATGATCGACAATGCCGAGGGGCAGATCAACGCGCTTGGCCTGACCGGGATCAGCGCGTCGTCCAATGGCTCTGGCGTTTTGACCCTGACGAACACCAATTCCTTCGACGAGTTCACCGTCGGCTGGAATTCGGGTGGCACCGATACCATCGCCATGACCAACAACGGCACGGGTGATAGCGCCGTTGCAGCGACCGGGTCCGACAGCACCACGCTGACCTACCGGGCCGAGGAAGTGGCCCTGTCTACCAGTGCCACGGTGAACGAGGGCGACAGCTATCGCATCTCGGTCAACGGCAATGACTATGACTACATCGCTGGCAAGGGTGAAACCATGGAGGACGTCGCGCGCGGCCTGAAGACGGCCGTGGATGCGGGCGGGGAAACCGGGGTGACCACCCAGGTAACCGGCAATGCCACCGATGGCTGGAAGGTTCTGGTCGACTATGACGGCACCGATGCCACCGCGGGTGCCACGATGACGCTGGCGGACAATGGCCAGGCAGGCGGTACGGCCTCTGGCGGGCTCTTCGGGCTCGACAATATCGACGTGACCACGGACACCGGGGCCGATTCCGCGCTCGATAACGTGGAAACGCTGATCCAGAACTCCATTGATGCGGCGGCCAGTTTCGGCTCGGCCCAGGGCCGGATCGAAACCCAGTCGAACTTCATCGACAGCCTGGTGGATTCGCTGAAAGCAGGGATCGGCACGCTGGTCGATGCCAATATGGAGGAGGCCTCGGCCAAGCTGCAGGCGCTGCAGGTGCAGCAGCAGCTGGCGACGCAATCGCTGTCCATCGCCAACCAGGCGCCGCAGTCGATTCTGTCGCTGTTCCGTTAACACCGGACCGGGCCGGGGGGAACGCCCCGGCCCACCCGTCACCAGACCCCCTGACCTGACATTCCGGAAGGAACACCACCGTGACGACATCCTACCTGGCGCAAAGCGCCTACAACCCGGTCCGATCCGCCGTAAAAACCGAGCGTGGGACCGAACATGCCGCCTTCGAACGGGTCACTGTGCAGCTGTCGCGCGCCAACCGCCCCGAGGCCAGCGTTGCCCAAAGGGCCAGCGCATTGCATGACAACCGCCGCCTCTGGACGCTGTTGGCCGCCAACGTGGCCGATTCCGCCAATGCCCTGCCGCAGGCGCTGCGGGCACAGATATTCTACCTCGCCGAATTCACCCTTCAGCACAGCCGCAAGGCCCTGTCCGGGGACGCGTCCCTCGCGCCCCTTATCGACATAAACACCGCCGTAATGCGCGGATTGCGGGGGGAGGCGCAGGCAGCATGAGCGGTCTTGTCCTCAAACTGTCCCCCAAGGAGCGCGTGCTGATCAACGGTGCCGTCATCGAGAATGGCGACCGCCGGTCGCGGCTGTCCATTGTCACGCCAAATGCCAATATCCTGCGCCTGCGCGACGCCATTCACCCCGAAGAGGTGACCACGCCTGTTCGTCGGGTCTGTTATATCGCGCAGCTCGTTCTGTCGGGCGATGCGGAGGAAGAGGAGGCGAGACTACAGATCCTGCGCGGGATCGAACAGCTGAGCCAGGTCTTCACCGATCCGGACAGCCGGTCGCAGCTTGCCATTGCCACCGATCAGATCGTGGCGGGCAATGCCTATCAGGCGCTGAAGGCGCTGCGCACCCTTCTGCCGCGCGAAGAGCGGCTGATGGCGGCGCGTCCACAATGAGCTTTACCCCCGTCATCCCGATGGGGGGATACGCCGGCTGGCGTTTCCTGAACCGCACCATGGATCAGCAAAGCGCCAGCCTGGCCGCCAGCCCGTCGTTGCAGCGGGATATGGCATATTTCCGGGAAACTATCGGCAGCGTGACCAGTGCCGAAGACCTGGTGAAGGATTACAGGTTGTTGCGCGTGTCGCTGACCGCCTTCGGGCTGCAGGACGACTTGCCCAACAAGTATTTCATCCAGCGTATTCTGGAGGATGGCGTTGTCGAGGAGGACGCGCTGTCCAACCGGCTCGCTGACAAACGCTATCGGGAGTTCTCGGAGGCCTTTGGCTTCGGCACCGGCCTGCCGCCCCTGTCGCGGCTGCCGGGATTTGCCGACAGGATTCTCGACCGGTTTCAGGCCCAGAGTTTCGAGCAGGCCGTGGGCGAGGTGGATGGCGACATGCGCCTCGCCCTCAACGCGGCACGGGAGCTGCCGGAACTGGCGGCGGAGGGCGGCAAGAACTCCACGCTCTGGTTCCGCATCATGGGAAACACGCCGTTGCGAGAGGTTTTCGAGACGGCGTTTGGCCTGCCGTCTTCGGTTGGCACGCTCGATCTCGACCGGCAACTCGGCATCTTTCAGGAACGGGCAGAGGACATGCTGGGATCTTCCGATATTGCCCAGTTCACGGATCCCGAACGCATGGACGAGTTGATGCGACAATTCCTCGCCCGCGCGCAGCTTAATCAGGTGCCGGCATCCACCACATCTGCCTCCATCGCCCTTGTGCTGCTTCAGGGCGGGGGCTGATCTGTCGGAGCTCCGGGCTCCAGCACCTCTGCCAGGCGCATAAACGCATCCGCCGCGCCGGAACTGTCGCTGGCGAGGAATGCGTCGAGGCCCGGCCAGACCGAAATCGCCTCGTCGATGGCCGGATCCGACCCCGCCGAATACAGACCCGCCTGCAACATCAGCTCGGCCCGGTCATGGACCCCAAGATGACGGCGGGCGGCGGCGATCAGGCGGTTTTCCTCGGCACTGGCAGCGCGTGGCAGGCTGCGAGAGACAGAGCGCAGCAGGTCTACCGCCGGAAAGCGTCCGCGCTCGGCGATTTCACGGTCGAGCACAACATGGCCGTCCAAAACGCCGCGCAGCGTGTCTGCCACCGGTTCCTCCATATCCGACCCGGCGACCAGCACCGACAGAACGCCCGTGATGTCCCCCTGCCCCGGCCCGCCCGGCCCCGCCCGTTCGCAAAGC
>NZ_JASHJX010000049.1 GCF_030732985.1 Nioella sp. MMSF_3534 | reverse complement strand
GTCGCCCCCCCCGGCACCGCGCGCGACCGCAAGCGCCACGGCAGGCGTTCCGTATGAGCGCGACGGCAAGACGGTCTTTGCCACCCCGTCCCGCATCGCTGCCATTCGTGCGGAAGGGCATTACACGGTGCTCTATGTCGGGGCCGAGAAACTCTTCTGCCCCTGGACCATATCCGAGGCAGACGAGCGCCTGGCATCTGCGGGCTTCCTGCGGGTTCATCGCAGCTACCTCGTGAACCCCGCGCATGTGTCCAGCTTCGAGCGGCACAAGGACAATGGCACCTGCTATTTCGAGGGAGTCGCCTCGCTTCCCAAAGTGCCCGTCAGCCGATCACGCCTGAGCGACATTCGGGAGGCGCTCGGGCTCTGATCGCAACTCGTGCAGCCCATTCGCATTTCGTGAAACAGATGGCGCGGCCTGTTCCCGGCCGCTGGAATGCAACCGCACACTGATTGTTCCATGATCCCGGACCCGACAGGCCAAGGCCACGGGCGCAGGGAGGACAACAGACATGATACCAGCCGGTTTCGAGTATCACCGGCCGACAGATACGGCGTCGGCCATCAGCATCTTGCAGGAACACGGGGATGACGCGCGGGTCATCGCGGGCGGGCACAGCCTGATCCCGATGATGAAGCTGCGCATGGCCGACCTGGCCCATGTGATCGACCTACAGGATATTCAGGAGATGAAGGGCATCGAGATCGGCGCGGACAGCGTCACGCTCGGTGCCATGGTCACCCAGCACGAGCTGATCACCCATGACGGGTTGGCGGCGGCGGTGCCGATCATCCGCGAGGCTGCCTTGCAGATCGCGGACCCGCAGGTGCGCTACATGGGCACCGTCGGCGGCAATGTCGCCAATGGCGATCCGGGCAACGACATGCCGGGGCTGATGCAGTGCCTTGATGCGTCCTTCGAACTGGTGGGCCCCGATGGCACCCGCACCGTTGCCGCGCGCGACTTCTACGAGGCTGCCTATTTCACCGCCCGCGAGGACGAGGAAATCCTGACCCGGATCATGATCCCGGTGCCAGCCGCCGAAACCGGTCAGGCCTATGAAAAGCAGAAGCGCAAGATCGGCGACTATGCCACCGCCGCCGCCGCCGTGATGGTGGGGGGCGGTTCTGCCTCGGTCGCGATGACCAACCTCGCCGACACGCCCGTATGGTCGGAAGAGGCCAGCGCCGCGCTTGCGGGGGGCGATGTGGAAGGCTGCGTCGCCGCCATGCTCGACGCCATCGACCCCGTCGCCGACAACCGCGGCCCGGTCGAGTTCAAGAAACATGTCGCCGCCGTCATGCTGCGCCGCGCCATCGCGCGCGCCATGAGCCGCGCGGGCTGAGGAGACCCCAAATGTCGAAAATGCACGTAAAACTGAACGTGAACGGGCGCGAGGTCGAGGGCCTTGCGGAACCGCGCATGCTGCTGATCCATTTCCTGCGGGAAAACCTGCGCATCACCGGCCCCCATATCGGCTGCGAAACCAGCCATTGCGGGGCCTGCACGGTGGATATCGACGGCAAGTCGGTGAAATCCTGCACCGTCTTCGTGGCGCAGGCCAACGGGGCCGAGGTGACCACGGTCGAGGGGCTCGTCAACGATGACGGCAGCCTTGGCGTGATCCAGGAGATGTTCCGCGAACACCACGGGCTGCAATGCGGTTTCTGCACGCCGGGGATGATCACCCGCGCGCACCGCCTGTTGCAGGAAAATCCGACGCCGACCGAGGAAGAGGTGCGGTTCGGCATGGCCGGCAACCTCTGCCGCTGCACGGGCTACCAGAACATCGTCAAGGCCATCATGGCGTCGGCCGACATGCTGAACGCCCAGAAGGAGGCTGCGGAATGAACGACCAGAGCATGACCCCCGAAGAACGCGCCGCCAATCTCAAGGGCATGGGCTGCTCGCGCAAGCGGGTGGAGGATGTGCGCTTCACGCAAGGCAAGGGCAACTATGTCGATGACATCAAGATGGACGGGATGCTGTTTGGCGATTTCGTCCGCTCCCCCTATGCCCATGCCCGCGTGGTGTCCGTCAACAAGGAGGCCGCGCTGGCCCTGCCCGGCGTGGTCGCGGTGCTGACCGCCGAGGACCTCGCGCCGCTTGGGCTCCACTGGATGCCGACGCTGGCGGGCGACAAGCAGATGGTGCTGGCCGATGGCAAGGTGCTGTTCCAGGGCCAGGAGGTTGCCTATGTGGTGGCCGAGGACCGTTACATCGCGGCGGATGCCGTGGACCTCGTGGAGGTGGAATACGAGGAACTGCCAGTTCTGACCGACCCGTTCGAAGCGCTGAAATCCGACGTGGTCCTGCGCGAAGACCTGGAGGGGCAGACCGAGGGCGCCCATGGCCCGCGCAAGCACCATAACCACATCTTCACCTGGGAAGTGGGTGACAAGGACGGGACCGAGGCGGTTCTGGGCGGTGCCGAGGTGGTGGCCGAGGAAATGGTCTATTACCACCGGACCCACCCTTGCCCGCTGGAAACCTGCGGCTGCGTGGCCTCGATGGACAAGGTGACCGGCAAGCTGACGCTTTACGGCACCTTCCAGGCACCGCACGCGATCCGCACCGTTGTGTCGCTGATCTCGGGCCTGGCGGAACACAATATCCGCGTCATCAGCCCCGATATAGGCGGCGGCTTCGGCAACAAGGTGGGCGCCTATCCGGGCTATGTCTGCTCGGTCGTCGCCTCCATCGTGACGGGCAAGCCGGTGAAGTGGATCGAGGACCGGATGGAAAACCTCATGTCCACGGCCTTCGCCCGCGACTACTGGATGCACGGCAAGATCGCCGCCACGAAAGAGGGCAAGATCACCGGGCTCTGGTGCCACACCACGGCGGATCACGGCGGGTTTGACGCCTGCGCCGACCCCACCAAGTTCCCGGCGGGTTTCATGAATATCTGCACCGGGTCCTATGACATCCCGACCGCCTATCTGGCCGTTGACGGGGTCTATACCAACAAGGCACCGGGCGGCGTCGCCTATCGCTGTTCCTTCCGGGTGACGGAAGCGGCCTATTTCATCGAACGGATGATCGAGGTTCTGGCCATCAAGCTGAACATGGACGCGGCCGAGCTGCGCCGGATCAACTTCATCCGGGCCGACCAGTTCCCCTACCAGTCGGCGCTTGGCTGGGAATATGACTCGGGCGATTACCACACCGCCTGGGACAAGGCGCTGAAGGCCGTGGGGTATGAGGACCTGCGCAAGGAACAGGCGCAGCGGGTCGAGGACTTCAAGGCTGGCAAGACGCGCAAGCTTCTGGGTATCGGCCTGACCCATTTCACGGAAATCGTGGGCGCGGGGCCTGTGAAGAACTGCGACATCCTCGGGCTTGGCATGTTCGACAGCTGCGAGATCCGCATCCACCCCACCGGATCGGCCATCGCGCGACTTGGCACCATCAGCCAGGGCCAGGGCCATGCCACGACCTTTGCGCAGATCATCGCCAGCGAGATCGGCCTTCCCGCCGATGACATCACGCTGGAGGAGGGCGACACCGACACCGCGCCCTATGGTCTGGGCACCTATGGCTCGCGCTCGACCCCGGTTGCGGGGGCCGCAACCGCCATGGCCGCCCGCAAGATCCGCGCCAAGGCGCAGATGATTGCGGCCTATCTGCTGGAGGTCCATGACGACGACGTGGAATGGGACGTGGATCGTTTCGCGGTCAAGGGCGCGCCCGAGCGCTTCAAGACCATGAAGGAGATCGCCTTTGCCGCCTACAACCAGGCCATTCCGGGGCTTGAACCGGGGCTGGAGGCGGTCAGCTACTACGACCCGCCCAACATGACCTACCCGTTCGGGGCCTATATCTGCGTGATGGAAATCGACGTCGATACCGGCGAGTGGGAGATCCGGCAATTCTACGCGCTCGATGACTGCGGCACCCGGATCAACCCGATGATCATCGAGGGGCAGGTCCATGGCGGCGTGACCGAGGCGCTGGCCATCGCCATGGGGCAGGAGATCGCCTATGACGAGATGGGTAACGTCAAGACCGGCACGCTGATGGATTTCTTCATCCCGACCGCGTGGGAAACGCCCAACTACACCACCGACCACACGGTGACGCCGTCGCCGCATCATCCGATCGGCGCGAAGGGCGTGGGCGAAAGCCCCAACGTGGGCGGTGTTCCGGCCTTCTCGAACGCGGTCCATGATGCGTTCCGGCCATTTGGCCTCGTGCAAAGCCACATGCCGCATGACCATTGGCGGATCTGGAAGATCGCGAACGGGCTCGGCCTGCACGGCTGATCGTGAGCGGGCCGCCGCGGGGTTTCTTCGCGGCGGCCCATTTCGGGAGGGGTTGATGAGCATTTCGGATCTTCAACAGGGTCTGGCCCGCGAGGGCTATGTCGCCGATGACCGTCTGGCGATGGCGCTGAATCTGGCGCAGGTGCTGGGGCGGCCCCTGCTGCTGGAAGGGCCAGCGGGCGTGGGAAAGACTGAGGTGGCGAAGGCGCTGGCCGCCTTGCGCGACGCGCGGCTGATCCGCCTGCAATGCTACGAAGGGCTCGATGCGTCCCACGCGATCTATGAATGGAACTACCAGCGGCAATTGCTGGCCATTCGCGCGGCGGAAGGTTCGGCAACGGAAGAACAGCTCTTCTCCGACAAATACCTGCTGAAACGCCCGCTTCTGGAGGCGATCAGCGAAGACACACCGCCCGTTCTGCTGATCGACGAGATCGACCGGGCGGATGAGGAATTCGAGGCCTACCTTCTTGAAATCCTGTCCGATTTCCAGATCACGATCCCCGAGCTTGGCACCGTCAAGGCGCGCTCCAGACCCATCGTGATCCTGACCGCGAACGGCACCCGCGACCTGTCCGACGCGCTGCGGCGGCGGTGCCTGTATTCCTTCCTCGATTACCCCGACAAACCGACCGAACTGGCGATCCTCAAGGCCCGGATGCCCGCGGTCGAAGGGCTGCTCGCCCGCCAGATCGTCGGCGTGGTGCAGGCGCTGCGCAAGGAAGACCTTGAGAAAACCCCCGGCATTGCCGAGATGCTGGATTGGGCCGCTGCGCTCTCCGGTCTTGGGGTCAACGACTTGGCCAAGTCGCGGGACGAGGTTCAGGCGACGCTCGTCTGCCTGCTGAAAACCGCCGCCGACTATGACGCCGCGCCGCCCGAGGTGATGGACCGGCTGATCGGGAAGGTCGCCTGATGCAGCTCACGCGCTTCCCTTCCCGCGCCGACGGGTTGGCCGACCGGATGTCGGGCTTTATTGCGCATCTGCGGATGAACGGGCTGCGCGTCGGTCCGCGCGAAACCGGCGATGCGCTGGCGGCGCTTGCTGCCGTCAACGCCACCGATCGGGACGAGGCAAGGCAGGCGCTTTGCGCGCTGCTGGCTGGCGATGCGGAGGATTGGCGGCGCTTCGATGAGCTGTTCGATGCCTACTGGTTCAACGCGGGCAAGCAGCGCGCGGGAACGGCGCAGACCGGCCATGTCCGGGTGCAGGCCGCAAAGCCGAGGATCTGGCAACAGGACAAGGGGGAGGAAGCGGAGGATCGTCACTCACGGAACGACGACGCCATCACCCCCGATCCCGGCGAGGGAGAGGCCGCAGGGGCAGACGGGAAGCTGATCGCGACCCGCACGGCAAACCTCAACCGCCGGGACCTGCGCGAGCTGATGGACGAGGAGGCGTTAAGGCAGGCAGAAGCCGCAGCCCTCTCCATCGCTCGCGCCATCCGTGACCGGCGGTCGCGCCGCCGCAGGCAGGCGCTGCGCGGCCCCGCGCTCGACATGCGGCGCATCCAGAGGGCGAGCCTTGCGCGAGGGGGCGAGCCGCTGGACCTGTTCCGCCGTGCCCGCCCGCCGCGCCCCATGCGGATCGTGGCGCTATGCGATGTCAGCGGCTCGATGACCGTCTATTCGCGGGTATTCCTGGCGTTTCTGAAAGGGCTTGTCGGCAGCGGCTGCGAAGCCGACGCCTACCTCTTCCACACACGCCTGATGCGGGTGACGGACGCGCTGCGCGATCATGACAGCATCCGCGCCGCCGGGCGGCTGTCGCTGATGGCCGAGGGCTTCGGCGGCGGCACCGATATTTCCGGCAGCCTCGAAAGCTTCCTTTCGGGCTACGGCGCGCGGGCGCTGAATGGCCGGACGGTGGTTCTGATCCTTTCCGATGGCTACTGCACGCGAAAGCCGCAAGCGCTGGCCGATGTGCTGGCCCGCATCCGCCGCAAGGCCCGCCGCATCGTCTGGCTCAACCCGCTGAAAGGCTGGGCGGATTACGCGCCGGTCGCGGCCGCCATGCAGGCCGCGCTGCCCCATCTCGACGCCCATCTGCCGGCCAATACGCTCGACGCGCTGGCTGCGCTGGAACCCGAATTCCGGAAGCTGTGAAAGGACATTCCATGGCAGGTTTCGACATCTTCGATACGGTGGACCGGCTGCGGGCGGGGGGCGAGGCCTTCTGCGTTGCAACGGTGCTGCGCACAGCGGACGCGACCAGCGCCAAGGCCGGGGCCAAGGCCGCCGTGACGCGGACCGGCGACATCCTCGGGCACCTTGGCGGGGCCTGCGTGCAGCGCGCGGTGCGAACGGCGGCGGGCGAGGCGCTGGCCGAGGGCGCACCCCGCATGATCCGCGTGAAACCCTCTGACAAGGTGGTGGCCATGACCGACCCCGACGGCGTGCAGACCTACAAGAGCGGCTGTCCCTCGGGCGGCACGGTGGATCTGTTGATCGAACCCTACCAGCATGCGCCCCGGCTGGTGATCTTCGGGGACAGCCCGATTGCGCGTGCGCTGGCGGCGCATGGGGCGCTGGCGGGCTTCCGCGTCTGCACAAGTGCAGAGATCGAGGGGGCCACCCGTTTCGACCCCGAGGACATGGGCCCGCTCGGCGTGGAGCCGCGCGATTTCGTTGTTGTGGCCTCGCAGGGCAAGGGCGACGGTGTGGCGCTGAAGGCGGCGCTGGAAACCCCCGCGCGGCGCGTGTCGATGGTGGCCAGCCGCCGCAAGGCCGGGGTGCTTTCGGCCAAGCTGGTGGATGCGGGCACGGACCCGGCCCGCGTCGCGCGGCTCAAATCCCCCGCCGGGCTCGATATCCGCGCCATCGACCCGCATGAAATCGCCCTGTCGATCCTCGCCGAGGTGATCCAATGGCGCAACACCGATACCCAGAGGGAAGCCAACCATGATGAAAAGCGTGCGTGACTGGTTCCGGGCCCGCTGGCCCGCGCCACCCGAAATGACCCCCGAAGAAAAGGCCGAAGCGGCCCTTCGCGCCTATCCCAGATGTTGCTGAGCAGAGGAAACAAGACATGGACCTGAGCGACGAAATTCGCATTCAAGCCCCCCGCGACGTGGTCTACCGCGCGCTCAATGACCCCGAGATCCTGCGCGAATGCATCCCCGGCTGCGAGGAACTGATCCAGCATTCGCCAGAGAATCTGGAGGCCAAGGTGGTGCTGAAGATCGGCCCGGTGAAGGCGCGCTTTGCAGGAGAGGTGACGTTGGACACATCGAACGCGCCGGATGGCTTTACACTGACCGGCGAAGGCAAGGGCGGTGCGGCGGGCTTCGCCAAGGGCGGGGCCGAGGTGACCCTGACCGAGGACGGCCCCGAGACCATCCTCGCCTATACCGCCACGGTCGATATCGGCGGCAAGATCGCGCAGCTTGGCAGCCGCCTGATCGCGGGCACCGCCAAGAAACTGTCGGGCAAGTTCTTCACCCGCTTCGGCGAGATCGTCTCCGAGCAATCGGTCGGCTGACCGGTTTAGGAACCGGTTGCAATTCGCCCCGTCCCGCTGTCTGATTTCCCGAACGATGGACAGCGGGAGGCAGCGGGCCGGAATGACGGTGACCCTGAAGGATGTGGCAGAGCGGGCGGGCGTCTCGCGCTCGGCGGTGTCGCGGACGTTCACACCCGGCGCATCGGTTTCCGCCAAGACCCGATCCAAGGTTGAACAGGCTGCGGCGGAGCTTGGATACGCGCCAAGCGCGCTGGCCTCGGGCCTGTCCACCGGGCGCACCAAGCTGATCGGACTGGTGTCCAACAACTTCCGCAACCCGATCTTTCTTGAGGTCTTCGACCTGTTCACCCGCGCCATCCAGGACCGGGGATTGCGCCCGCTGCTGGTGAACCTGTCGGAGGATACGGACCCCGAGGCCGCCATTCGCATGCTTCGGCAATACTCGGTGGATGCGGTGATCGTGGCGTCCTCAACCCTGTCGCCTGCCTTCGCGGCAAATTGCAAGGCCGCAGGGCTGCCCGTGGTCCATGCGTTCGGGCGAGCGACCCGACGCCCCGAGGTGCCGGTGGTGGGCATCGACAATGTCGAGGCGGGCCGCATGGCGGCGCGGGCGCTGCTGGCGCGGGGCTATCGCGACATCGGGTTTCTGGGTGGCCCCGCCGGGGCGACAACCACGCAGGACCGGCTTGCGGGCTTTCGTCAGGAACTGGCCCGGCACCCCGGTTGCCGTCTGCGGGAAAGCTTCGCCAGCACGTATTCGCATGACGCCGGGGCGGCCGAGATGTCACGGCTGATTGACTCCGGCCCCCTGGCCGAAGCCTATTTCTGCGGCGATGACGTGATTGCCATCGGCGCGCTAGGGGTATTGCGAAAGGCCGGGCGCGAGGTGCCCGGGGATGTGGGATTGATCGGGTTCAACGATATGGAGGCGGCATCCTGGGATTTGGTGACCCTGACCACCATTCGCCAGCCTCTCGATGAGATCATTGCGGTCTCGGTCGGGCAGGCCATTGCTCTGTCGGAACAGCCAGAGACCCCTGTCACGCAGACCCTGCTGCCCCTGACCCTGATTGAGCGTGGCACGCTCCGCCCGGGGATGTGAGCGGGGAAGGCCCTTCGAAGGGCCTTTTAACGCGTTTTCGAAAACGCGTCCCCGCGCATCACTCATACCTGGCGAAACATCGGCGGACGGGCATCGACCCACCGGCCATCCGCCTTGCCGCTCTCGGCCACGGCGAACACCGCTGCCATGGACCGCAGCCCATCTTCGGCGCGGGGATAGAGATCGGCGGCGGAATCCATCGCACGGCCCTCTTTCCCGGCCCGGATCGCCTCGGCCAGATCGCGGTAGATATTGGCAAAGGCCAAAGGCATCCCCTCGGCATGGCCCACGGTCACGCGGCTCGACCGGTCGGCCTCGGGCGAAAGCCCCCCTTCCCCGCGTTCGATCACCTGCAAGCGCCCCCGCAGCGGCATCCAGTAGAGCTGGTTCGGCTGTTCCTGGCTCCAGCGCAGACCGCCATTTTCGCCGAAGACCTGCAATGTCAGCCCATGCTGACGCCCAAGCGCAACGGAGGAGGTCCAGAGCCGCCCCACGGCCCCGCCATCGAAGCGCAGGTTGACCATCGCGTCATCCTCCAGCTCGCGGCTGGCGATGCAACTGACCGTGTCGGCGGACAGCCGCTCCGCCTCCTGCCCGATGACGAAGCTCGCCATATGCAGCGCGTGGATGCCGCAATCGGCGAACTGCGCAGACACGCCCGCCTGCGCCGGATCATAGCGCCAGCGCACCCGCGGGTTGTCGGCATCGGCGGCATCGGCGTGGTGGCCATGGGCGAATTCCGCCTTCACCAGCCGGATCGCGCCCAGATCACCGCGCGCCACCATCGCCCGCATGTGACGCACCAGCGGATAGCCGGTGTAGCCGTAGTTCACCGCGCAGATCCGGCCCGTGGCGCGGGCGAGTTTCACGATCTCTTCGCCCTCTTCCACGGTCATCGTCATGGGCTTTTCGCACAGCACGTGAAAGCCTGCCTCCAGATAGGCCTTGGTGATCTCGAAATGGGTCGCATTGGGCGTGGCCACGGTCACCAGGTCGATGCGGTCCTCTCGGTCCCGCTCACCTTCCAGCATCTCGCGCCAGTTGCCATAGGCACGGTCGGCGGCCAGCCCGAGCCGCTTGCCGTAATCGCGGCCCGCGTCAGGGCGGTGATCCAGCGCGCCCGCGACAAAGGCGAACTCTCCGTCCAGCCCCGCCCCAAGCCGATGCGCCGGGCCGATCTGACTGCCCTCGCCGCCACCGATCATGCCCCAGTTCAGTTTTCCCATGGCAGCTCTCCCTCAGTCAAAGCCAATGGATGTCAGGTAATCCCGGTTCGCCTTTGCATCGGCGATCGGGGAAATGTCCAGTGTCGGATCGCAATCCTGTTCGACCGTGCACCAGCCGCGATAGCCGCGTTCCAGCAGCAGGCGCCGCACGGCCTGAAAGTTCACGTCGCCCTGACCCAGATTGCAGAAGATGCCCTGTCCGCAGGCGTCATAAAACCCGGTGCGGTTGGCGATGACCCTGGCCTTCACGGCAGGGTCGATATCCTTGAAATGGATATAGCTGATCCGGTCCATATGCCGTTTCATGAAAGCAATCGGATCATAGCCCGCATAGGCGTGGTGGCCGGTGTCGAAGCAGATGTTCAGAACCTCCGGGGCAACCTCATCCAGCAGCCGTTCCAGTTCCGGCTCGAACTCGATGAACCCACCCGCATGGGCATGGATCGAGACCGTGAGCCCATAGACCTCGGCCCCCATCCTGGCGATGGTCACGATCCGGTTGCGGAACGCGACCCATTCGTCAGGTTCCATCTGCTCCGCCTCGTCGGCGCGACCTGCCGTGGGGGCCCGCCGGGGGGATATGGCGTCGATCAGCACCAGATGTTTCGCGCCGAGAGAGGCAAGCGCCTTGCAGGTCCGCTCGGCCCCATCAACCACATCCATCCACTTGTCAGGGTCATGAAAGGGCCGGTAGACCACGCCACCGATCAGGGTCAGCCCGCAGTCTTCCAGCGCCTCGGCCAGCACCTGAGGGTTTTCCGGCATGTAACCGACAGGCCCCAGTTCGATGCCCCGATATCCCGCCTCGGCGCATTCCCTCAGCACCTGCCGCCAGGGCGGGTTGCGCGCATCGTCGGGAAACTCGACGCCCCAGGAACAAGGCGCATTGCCGATCTGGATCATGCCCGGCCCTCAGAAATCGGATGGCGCCTGCCATGTGCGCGTGGCATCGGACGCCCGCGCCGCGGCGATGACCTGATGCACCTCCAGCCCGGCCTCGAAGGTCGGCCAGACGGCCTGCCCGGTGTCGATGGCGGTCAGGAAATCATGCGCCTCGATGATGATCTGGTCCTGATAGCCGGTGCCATGCCCCGCCCCCTGGCAGAAGGGCAGGTAGTCGGGATGATCCGGCCCGGTCAGGATCTTGCGAAAGCCCTTCTGGCCGTCCGGGTCATCCTTGCGATAGAACCAGATGGCGTTTTGATCCTCCTGATCGAAGCGGATCGCGCCTTCGGTTCCGGTGATCTCGTAGCCATAGCCCATCTTGCGACCGGTCGCGACGCGCGAGGCGTGGATATGGCCGACAACACCACTCTCGAACCGCACCATCATCTGCACCTGATCGTCATTCGTGACCGGAATGCCGTTGCGATCGGGGTAGACGGTTTCCATGACCGCGTTCAGCTCTGCAATCGGCCCCATCAGCGCCAAGGCCGCATTGATCGGATGCGGGGCGAGGTCGCCAAGACAGCCATTGGCCTCGCCCTCGCAGCGCCAGGCGGGGGTTTTCTGCGCGATGTGGAAGTCTTCCTCGTGGACACAGCGGAACCCGGTAATGCGGCCAAGCGCGCCCTCGGCCAGCAACTGCCGCACATATTGGGATGCAGGCGTGCGGATGTAGTTATAGGCCACCATATTGGCCACGCCCGCCGACTTGGCCGCCGCCACCATGGCCCGCGCCTCGAACACATTCAGCCCCATGGGCTTTTCACACAGAACCGGCTTGCCCAGCGCCAGCGCCGCCTCGGCGATCTGCAAATGAGTGTTCTG
Source organism: Nioella sp. MMSF_3534 (assembly GCF_030732985.1). Lineage (GTDB taxonomy): Bacteria > Pseudomonadota > Alphaproteobacteria > Rhodobacterales > Rhodobacteraceae > Nioella. The sequence goes on along the minus strand of NZ_JASHJX010000049.1, from coordinate 16,477 downwards.
GGGCGAGGCAATCACGACGGCATCCACGGCGGGATCGGACACCAGATCACGCCAGTCCTGAGCGGCGCGGGCGAATCCGAAGGCCTGCGCATAGCGTTCTGCACTGGCCGGAGAGGAAGCCGCGATAGCCGCAAGACGCGGCTTCAGGCGAGTTTCGAACACGGCTCCCACAGACGCAAAGGCCACCGAATGGGCCTTTCCCATATAGCCGCCCCCGACGATTCCGATCCCGATCTGGTTCATGGTTTCGGCCCCTCTCGTTCACATATTGCAACCGGTTGCAAAATTGTTATCCTGAGTGCATGTTTCATGCAACCATGAATTCGGAGGGACGGGGAAATGACAGGTCTTGCGCGGCTTTCCGGCAAATCCTTTCTGGTGATCGGGCGGGCGGGCATGGATCTCTATGCCGACCCGCCGGGCGCGCGGGTGGAAGAGGTCAGCGCCTTCACCACGGCCCTTGGCGGATCGTCCGCAAACATTGCCGCCGGGCTGTGCCGATTGGGATGCGCCGCCGCGCTGGTCACGCGGGTGTCCGACGATGCGATCGGGCGCTTTTGTCTGAACCAGCTCGACGCCTACGGCATCGACCGCACCCATGTGCATCTGGAAGGTGGCGAGGCGCGCAATTCTCTGGCTGTCGTGGAAACGCGGCTGGAAAACACCCAATCGGTGATCTACCGCAACGGCGCGGCGGATTTCGAGATGACCATAGCGGATGTGGAGGCGGTGGATTACAGCGCCTATTCCGCCCTCGTCACCACTGGCACCGTCTTGGCCGCAGAACCATCTCGCAGCGCCTGTTTCCGGGCCTTCGAGCTCGCCCGCGCCGCCGGTCTGCCGCTGATCTTTGACGTGGACTATCGCCCCTATTCCTGGGCCTCTGCCAAGGAAGCGGAAGATGTCTATTCCCGCGCCGCTGCGCTTTGCGACATTATCATCGGAAATGACGTGGAATTCGGCTTCATGGCCGGTGGCATGGACAAGGGCCTCGACAAAGCCCGGTCGCTGATCACCGAGGGCGCGCAGATTGTTGTCTACAAGATGGGCGAAAAAGGCGCGATCACGATCACCGCAGAGGGCGAGGTGCAAACCGGCATCTACGAGACCAAGGCGCTCAAACCCACCGGCGCGGGCGACAGCTTCATGGCCGGATTCCTGGCGACGCTGGCCGCTGGCAGCGATGTCAGAACCGCCGTTCAAACCGGATCCGCCGCCGCCGCAATCGTCGTCTCTCGCGTTGGCTGCGCCCCCGCCATGCCCACCCCGGACGAGCTGGCCCATTTCATGGCCGCTGCCACCCCATAAGAGGATATCGCAATGCACATCCCCCCGTTCGACAATCAAAACAAGGCCATCGTGGACGTGGACGACGCCCATGTACCGCTGACCTATTTCAACATCGTCAAACTGAAGGCGGGCGAGACATTCGACTATCGCCTCGCGGGCTATGAAACCTGCGTCGTTCCTGCAACCGGAACGGTGACCGTGGAATGCGGCGGCGAGACCTTCACCGATATCGGCAACCGGGGCGCGGACGTCTGGGACGGGGAGCCGGAGGGCGTCTATGTGCCGACCGACACCGGTTGCCGGATTACCGCCCGGACCGATACCGAGACCTTCATCGCAGGCGCTAAATATGCGGAGACGCTGAAACCCTTTGCCGTGCGCAAGGGGGAACTGGACCTCGTTCAATACGGCTCGGACGACACCAAGACGCATCGCAAGATCAAACACATCCTTGGCGCAGGCCATCACGACCGGGTCGGGCGGCTACTGGTGTCGGAACTCTTCACGGTTGGTGCCGGCGGCTGGTCGGGCTTTCCCAGCCACAAGCACGACACCGACCGGCGCGACGACAGCGACGAACTGATCGAAACCCGTCACGACGAATGCTACAATTTCCGCTTCAAGCCCAATTACGGCTCCGGCCTGCAAATGCTGCAACGGGTCGATAACGAGCCGGGGGACGCCTATCACATCATGGACGGGTCCACCGTGCTGATCGACAAGGGCTATCACCCCTGCTGTGCGCTGCCGGGCTATGAGATGTATTACTTCACCATCCTCGGCGGGCTGACACAGCGATCTCTCAGGCAGTATTTCCAGCCCACCCATGCCGAGCAACTGCACACGATCCCCGGCATCATGGACATGGTGGCGAAGTTCAAATGACCCGCGCGACGCTGTCGGAGGTTCTGCAACCGGCGCTGGCGGGAGGCTATGCGGTTGCGGGGCTTGTCTGCCTTGGATGGGAGGACGCCCGCGCCTATGTGGCCGCCGCCGAGGCCGAGGGCGCACCGCTGATCCTGCAAGCGGGCCCCGGCGCGCGGGCCCACACCCCCCTGCCCGTCTGGGGCGCGATGTTCCGCACGCTGGCAGAGGGGGCCTCGGTCCCCGTCGTCACCCATCTGGACCATGGCACCGATGAAGAGGACTGCCGGATCGCCATCGCGGAAGGCTTCACCTCGGTCATGTATGACGGCTCTCGCCTGTCGCTGGAGGACAACATCGCCGCCACCGCCCGCATCGCGGAGCTGGCCCATGCCGCAGGTGTCAGTTGCGAGGGGGAAATCGGCTTCGTTGGCTATGCGGCGGGCGAAGCCTCTCGCGGCACCGACCCGCAGGACGCGGCGCGGTTCGCACGGGAAACCGGCGTCGATGCGATGGCGATCTCCGTGGGCAACACCCATTTGCAGACCACGGCAGGCGACGGGCTGGACGAGGCGCGGATCGCCGAAATCGCGGCCCTGACCCAAACCCCGCTGGTCATCCATGGAGGATCGGGCGTGCCGCACGATCAGCGCCGCCGTCTCGCCACCGGCACCAGTATCTGCAAGTTCAATATCGGCACGGAACTGAGGCAGGTCTTCGGCGCAACCATCCGCCAGACGCTGGCCACGGACCCGGAGGTCTACGACCGCATCGCCATCCTCTCTGCCCTGCACGACCCGCTATGCGAGGCCGCTCGGGCGGTCATCAGGGGGCTTCGCCGCTGACAGTCCGCCAAAACGGACCCGTTTGAAACGAATGGACATGAGGCTGATACGAGCGGCCATGGCGATACGCAGCCAACCTGACTAGGTTGATCCCGACCAAGCCAGAGAAGAGCATCCCATGACCGAAGCCCTAGCCCCGAAAACCGTGCTCATCGCAGGTGCGACCGGCTATCTCGGGCGGCACCTTACCGCCGAATATGCGCGCCGTGGCTGGCGTGTGCGTGCCCTCGTGCGCCGCGATACCGACCTTCCTGCCGAACTGATCCATGCCGAAGCCACCCGGCCCGAGACGCTGACAGGCTGCATGGAGGGCGTCGACCTGGTGATCTCTGCCCTCGGCATCACCCGCCAGACCGACGGGCTGACCTATCGCGACGTGGACTATCAGGCCAATGTGAACCTGTTGGAGGAGGCGCTGCGCGAAGGCGTGGACCGCTTCGCCTATATCCACGTGCTGAACGCCGACCGCATGGCGCATGTGCCGCTGGTCGCGGCAAAATCGGGTTTTGTGGAGCGGCTTCTGGCCAGCCCCGTGGCCTCGACCGTGATCGCACCATCGGGCTACTTCTCGGACATGGGCGATTTCCTGTCGATGGCGCAGGCCGGGCGGGCGTGGCTGTTCGGGGACGGCCAGCACCGGCTCAACCCGATCCACGGCGCGGACCTCGCCACCGCGACAGCCGAGGCGATCGCGGCGGGGCGCGACTGGCTGGACGTGGGCGGGCCCGAGGTCTTCACCCATGAGGCCCTGGCACGGCTGGCTTTCGCGGCGCTGGACCGGCCTGCGCGCATCACCCGCCTGCCGGATGCCCTGCGCCGGGCCGCGCTTCGCCTGCTGCCCTGGGTGACACCCACCCGCATCCACGGGCCGGCGCAGTTCTTCCTGACCGCCATGGGCGGCGACATGGTGGGCGAGTGCCATGGCACGAAGCGGCTGGCTGACCACTTTCTGACCCTCTCGGCGAACAGCGAAAGGATGACCCCATGACCCTGATCAAGACCGGAGGCTTCGCCGCCCTTGTCTGCGCCCTGACCTATATCGCGGGGTTTGCCCTGCTGCTGACGCTGCTGGCCCCGCTCGGCTTCGGCAGCAACCAGATCGACGCGGAGGCGGTCGTGGCCTTCATCGCCGAACAGCCACACCTGCTGATCGCCTGGAACAGCACGATCTATATTGCCAATGCCATTGCCCTTGTCCTTCTGGTTCTGGCTGTCCATGACCTGTTGCGGAAAGCGACCCCGGGATGGGCGGAAGCCAGCCGCGCCTTCGGTCTGATCTGGGCGGCGCTCGTGCTTGGCGCGGGCATGATCGCCAATGTCTCGGTCGAGACGGCCCTGACCCTGTCGCAGACCGACACGGAGGCCGCCGCACAGGCCTGGGCACTGCTGCACGCGGTCGAGCTGGGGCTTGGCGGCGGCAACGAAATCGCAGGTGGCGTCTGGCTGCTATGCGTCGGGCTGGCGGCCTTGCGGGCCGGTGCCCTGCCCCGGGTGACGGCGCTGTTGGCGGCCCTGGTCGGGGCGGCGGGCCTGTTGACCGTCATTCCGGCAATGGGCGAACTGGCCGGAGCCCTGTTCGGCCTCGGGGCAATCCTGTGGTTTCTGCTGGCAGGTCTGGCTCTATTGCGCCACATCCCCGGGGGGCGCGATTTGCAATCCCCATAGCTTTATCCTATGTAAAGGTTTCGAGCCCAAGAAAAACAATAGCCAGAGCAGTCGTTTAACCACTATGGTCGATTTTTTGAAGAAAGCCTGGAGCGAAGTGCTCCATCCCATGCTGCAACGCCCCAAGCGATTGCAAGTGGCTGCGCTGTGCTATCGCACGGACGAACAAGGGAAAAAGGTTCTTCTGGTCACCAGCCGTGGCACCGGGCGCTGGATCCTGCCCAAGGGCTGGCCGATCAGCGGCCTGAATGCGGGCCAAGCCGCGCTTCAGGAAGCCTGGGAAGAGGCCGGGGTGCGCAAGGGCGCGGTCGAGGGCAAGGCAATCGGCACCTATACCTACGACAAGGCACTGGACGAGGGCTGGAGCATCGAGATCGAAACGCTGGTCTACCCGGTCGAGGTCGAGGACATGCGCAAGGACTTCCCAGAGGCGCATCAGCGCAAACGAACATGGGTAGAGCCATCGGAGGCGGCCAACATGGTCCGCGAGCCGGAGCTTCAGTCGATCCTGAGGGATTTGTAACTCTTTTGTAAATAATTTGTAACAAGGGCGGTTGATTTGCGACACGCTCTTGCCTAGGCCCGTCCCGCGAAGCGAGGGGAGCCTGAGGCATGAGCAACGATTCCGGCGACAGCCGTCACCTTGAAACACTGGACCGGGATCTGCACAGGCTGTCCTACCTGGAATCCGCCACCAGCTATGTGGCGCGGCCGATGGTCGGGCCGGGTGTCGCCCTGATCTTCATCGTGCTGGCGGGGCTTATGGCCGCGATCTTCTTCGGGCAGGACAGCAACGGCATGATCGTCGTCGTGGCCGCAGGCTTCGGCGCCTATATGGCGATCAATATCGGTGCCAATGACGTGGCCAACAACATGGGCCCCGCCGTGGGGGCCAATGCGCTGACCATGGGCGGCGCCATCGCCATTGCCGCCGTCTTCGAAAGCGCGGGCGCCTTGATTGCGGGCGGCGACGTTGTCTCGACCATCGCCAAGGGCATCATCGAGCCGGAATCCATGGTCACCGCCGAGATCTTCATCTGGGCGATGCTGGCGGCGCTTCTGTCCTCCGCCCTTTGGGTGAACCTCGCCACCTGGGTCGGCGCGCCGGTCTCCACCACCCATTCGGTCGTGGGCGGCGTCATGGGCGCGGGCATCGCGGCGGCTGGTTTCACCGCCGTGAACTGGCCCACGATGAGCGCGATTGCCGCTAGCTGGGTGATCTCGCCGGTGCTTGGCGGGGGCATCGCGGCGCTGTTCCTGTGGTTCATCAAGGCCAATATCATCTACACCCCCGACAAGATCGCCGCCGCCCGCAAATGGGTGCCGGTTCTGGTCGGGATCATGGCGGGCACCTTCGCCGCCTACCTGGCGCTCAAGGGCCTCAAGCACCTGATGCGGGTGTCGCTCGGGCTGGCGCTGTCCATCGGGGTCGGCGTGGCGATCGTGACCTGGCTCGGGATGATCCCGGTCATCCGCAAGCAGTCCGAAGGGCTGGAAAACCGCAACAAGTCGCTCAAGGTCCTGTTCGGCATTCCGCTTGTGGTCTCTGCCGCGCTGCTCAGCTTCGCCCATGGGGCCAACGACGTGGCCAATGCGGTTGGCCCGCTGGCAGCCATCGTGCAGGCCTCGCAGTCCGGCGATTTCACGCAGGCGGTGAGCATTCCGACCTGGGTGATGATTATCGGCGCTTTCGGTATTTCCTTCGGGCTGTTCCTGTTCGGACCAAAACTGATCCGCATGGTGGGTAGCCAGATCACCAAGCTGAACCCGATGCGCGCCTATTGCGTGGCGCTGTCCGCCGCCATCACGGTGATCGTGGCCAGCTGGCTCGGCCTGCCCGTCAGTTCCACCCATATCGCCGTGGGCGGGGTCTTCGGCGTGGGCTTCTTCCGGGAATGGGACGCCGAGCGCCGCCTGCGCCTGGCGCGTGGCAGCATGCCCGATGCAAACCGCATCGCACCCGAGGAACGCCGCCGCCGCAAGCTGGTGCGCCGGTCGCATTTCATGACCATCATCGCAGCCTGGGTGATCACGGTGCCAGCGGCAGCGATCATGTCCGCCATTCTGTTCTTCGGCATTCAGGCGGTTGTCGGCTAAGGCGGGTCAACGATAGGTGCGATCCTCGATCGGGGTCGCTTCGATCTTGTCGAGCAACCGCGCGAGCAAGGATTCCTCGGCCCGGTTCATCCGGGTCCGGGGGTTCCAGACCACATGCACATCAACGGCGGGCGGATTGTCATAGGGCGGCAGCCGCCACAGCAGCCCGTCCTGCACATCGCGCGCCGCCACATGCACGGGCAAAGGCCCGATGCCAAGCCCCGCGACGATCATCCGCCGAACCTCTTCCAGGTGGCTCGACGTGCCGACAACCTGTTCGCCGATGTCGGATTCCGCGCGTAGAAGGGCCACGGGTTTCAGCACATCCTGTAGCCGGTCTGTCTGGAAGCTGACGGTGTTGTGCCCCGACAGGTCGCCGCGCGTCAGTCCCCGCTTGCCGAACAGTGGATGCGGCGGGCCGCAGAACAGGCCGAAGAATTCCCGGTAGAGCCTGCGGTATTCCAGCTTCGGGTCCATGTCGCGCACCAGGCAGATCGCGAAACTGGCGCTGCGCGCCCGCACGGCGGCGATGGTCTCGGCACTGGTGCGCACATCGAAGGTCAGTGTGGCCTTGGGATGCGCGGCGTGGAACTCCGCCAGCGCGGAATCGAGCAGCGGGCAGACCACGTGACTGGCCAGCGCCACCTGCACATGGCCCCGCACCTCGTCGGTCATGTCGCGCATGAGCGTCGTCAGCCGCAGGATGGAGCCCTGGATATCCAGCGCCTCGGCAAAGAGCCTCTCCCCCGCCTCGGTCAACCGGAAATGCCCCGGCTTGCGGTCGATCAGTTTGCGGCCCAACCGATCCTCCAACCGCTGCAACGCGGCCGAAACCGAGGGCTGCGCCAGATTCAGCCTGCGCGCCGCATCGGTGATCGAACGCGACTGCGCCAGAACCACGAATGTGCGCAGCAGGTTCCAGTCCAGTTCCCGAAGGATCCTGTCCGGGGGAAGGCGCGCATCCTCCATACCATAGACCTCATCTATTGTTAGAATACCAATTATCTATTTGATCTATGCATAGCGGCTTTCCATGCTCAGGCCAATCCCGCACCCGAGGAAGCGCATGTCCATCGAAGCCCGCGAGGCCCGCCAACCCTGGATCCTGCTGTCACCGACGCTGACGGTGATCACGCTTCTGCTGATCGTGCCGGTGCTGTTCATCGTGGTCTATTCCTTCTGGCTGCGGACCTCCGTCGGGGATGTGCAGCCGGGGTTTTACCTCGACAACTGGGCCGACACGCTGACCGACCGCTTCTATCGCGACATCCTGCTGACCACCCTGCGCATCGCGGCGATCACCACGGTCGTCTGCGCGCTGATGGGCTATCCGGCGGCCTATTTCATCGCCCGCGCGAAAAGCAACAAGGCGCTGCTGCTGCTGTTGCTGATGCTGCCCTTCTGGATCAGCTACATCATCCGCACGATGAGCTGGATCTACATCCTTGGCACGAACGGGGCGCTGAACACCGCGCTGCAATGGCTAGGGATCACGGCAGAACCGATCCAGATGCTCTATAACGAGACCACCGTGATCCTGGGCCTCGTGCATTTCCTGCTGCCCTTCATGGTGCTCAACGTCTATGTCAGCCTCGATGGCGTCGATGAAACGCTGGAGGACGCGGCAGGCTCGCTCGGTGCCACCAAGTGGCAGAGCTTCCTGCAAGTCACCCTGCCCCTGTCGCTGCCCGGTCTCGCGGCGGGCAGCCTGCTGTGTTTCGTCCTTGGCGCGGGCACCTACATCACCCCCGCCGTCCTTGGCGGGCCGCGGGACGCGATGTTCGCCAACCTCGTCTACGAGGCGATCATCATCCAGCTGAACTGGCCCCTTGGCGCGGCCCTGTCGCTGCTGCTGCTGGCCGTTCTTGGCGCACTGGTGATGATCTACAACCATTTCCTCGGCCTCGGCCAGTTGATGAAGGGGCTTGGCTGATGGGGTGGTCGCTGATCCGGGTCTGGACCCTTCTGGTCTATCTGTTCATGTTCCTGCCGATTGCGGTGGTGGTCCTGCTGGCCTTCAACGCCAACCAGTTCGGGTCTTTCCCGATGACGGGGCTGTCGCTGCGCTGGTTCGATGAATTGTTCCAGAACGAGGCGATCCTGCGGGCGCTGCGCACCTCGCTGACGCTTGGCGCGCTGACAGCGCTGATTTCCACCACATTGGGTGTGCTGGCGAGCCTCGCGCTCGTGCGCTACGACATCCCCTTCCGCAACACGATCTCCACCATCCTGATCGCGCCCATTCTGGTGCCGGAGGTCGTTCTGGCCGTGGCGCTGCTGCTGTTCCTGCAATTCCTCGGCATCCACAAGAGTTTCACCCTGCTGCTCTTCGGTCACGTGATCTTCACCCTGCCTTTCGTGATCCTTGTGGTGCAGGCGAGGCTTGTCGGCATCCGCCGCGACGTGGAAGAGGCCGCGATGAGCCTTGGCGCCTCGCCCATTCAGACCTTCTTCACTATCACCCTGCCGCTGCTGACCCCTGCGGTGGCTGCTGGCGGGCTGTTCGCCTTCACCATCAGCTTCGACGACATCACCGACACGCTGTTCTGGAAACCTGGCGGGGTGGAAACCGTGCCGACCCAGATTTTCGCCATGCTGCGCAATTCCATCAGTCCCGAAATCAACGCTCTCGGCACGCTGATGATCCTGATCACCGCCGGGCTGCCCCTGATCGGGCTGGCCATATCCCGGAAACTCGCCATGCGGCGGGACCGGGCGGGGTGATCCAATACCAACCAACCATCCCACCAGACCTCACCAACAGGGAGATCGACAAAATGGACAATACCACACGTTATCAAAGGCTTCTGGAGCGCTATCAGAACGGCGACCTTGACCGGCGCAGTTTTCTCGGGCTCATCGGCGCGGCGGGTCTGGCCTATGGCGTGCAGACGCCCTTTGCCCGCTACGCCAACGCGCAAGAGGTGACGCAGGTCCGCTTTGACGGGTGGGGCGGCATCGTGTCCGAGGCCTTCCGTGAACACGCCTTCGCCCCCTACACCGCCGCAACGGGCATCGAGGTGGTCGACGGCACCTTCGGCGGCGGTGACGAATACCTTGCCCGCGTGCGCACCAGCCAGCCTGGCGAATACAACATTGCCCACCTGTCGGGCGTGTTCGACTATGCGCGCTATCACAACCTTGGCCTGTCGGTGGAACTGAACGAGGCCAACATTCCCAACCTTCAGCTCTGCATCCCGGCCCTGTCCGACGCCTTCCGCGCGATCAGCGGCGGGTCGCTGTCCTGCGTTCCCTATGACTACGGCACCACCGGCATCGCCTATAACCGCGCCTATATCTCGGACGAGGAAGCTCAGGCGCAGGGCGCGGGCCTTCTGATCAACCCCGACTATACCGGCAAGATCGGTGGCTGGGCCGACTGGCGCACGCGCATCTGGTACGGCGCGTTGCAGACCGGTCAGGACCCCAACAACATCACCGATATCGAGGCCGTCTGGGACGCCGTGCGTCAGCACCGCGACCTTGCCCTGCGCTACTGGACGTCTGGTGCGGAACTGATGAGCCTCATGGCGGAGGAGGAAATCCACGTGACCGAGGCCTGGTCGGGCCGCATCTTCGCGCTTCAGGAACAGGGCCACGACATCGGCTATATCGACCCGCCGAACGGGTTCGGCTGGCAGGAATGCCTGTTCGTGATCGCGGGCTCGCCCATGGAGGCCTGCGAGGAACTGCTGAATTTCATGCTGGAACCCGCGACCTCCATCGCCGTGGCCGAAGGGCAGAACTATCCGCCCGCGCTCGACCCGACGCAGGTGGATCTGGGCGACAAGATCCCGACCCTGCCGGCCTTCGACCCGACCGGCACCCTGTCGGGCCTGACCTTTGCCAACCCCGATTACTGGAATGGCAACGAACAGGAATGGTCCGAGACCTTCAGCCGCGTTCAGCGCGGATACTGAGCCTGACACTCGGGGCGGCGCTGCCTGCGCCGTCCCACACCCTTTCCGGAAAGGACCGCCCCCGTGAGCGCCGTCACCCTGAGCAATATCTCCAAGCAGTTCGGCAGCTTCACCGCTGTTGAGCCGATGTCGTTGGACATCCCTGAAGGCCAGTTCGTGACGCTTCTGGGCCCCTCGGGCTGCGGCAAGACCACGACGCTGCGCATGATCGCGGGGCTTCTGGACCCCACGGGCGGCGAGATCACCATCAAGGGCCGCCGCGTGAACGACCTGCCCATTCACAAACGCAATCTAGGGATCGTATTCCAGAACTACGCGCTGTTCCCGCATAAGACGATTGCCGACAATGTGGGCTTTGGCCTGCGCTACCGCAACGTGAGCAAAGAGGACGCCGCCCGCCGCGTGCGCGAGGCGCTGGAGCTTGTCCAGCTGCCCCATGTGGCCGACCGCTACCCCTCTGCCCTGTCCGGTGGCCAGCAACAGCGGATCGCACTGGCCCGCGCCATCGTGATCGAACCCGACGTGCTGCTGCTGGATGAACCGCTCTCGGCGCTCGACGCCAATCTGAGGGAAGACATGCGGGTAGAGCTGAAAAAGATCCAGCACCGCATCGGCGTGACCTCCATCTTCGTCACCCACGACCAGGCCGAGGCGCTGGCCATGTCCGACCAGATCGTCGTGATGTCCGATGGCCGTGTCGAACAGGTCGGCCCGCCGGAGGAGGTCTACAATGCCCCCGCCAGCGAATTCGTCGCCAATTTCCTCGGGGCCTCCAACATCCTGCCGGGCCAGTGCACCGGGCGACAGAACGGCACCGTGGTGATGGACACGCCGCTTTTCGGTACCGTCCCCGTTCCGGCAGAGAAAGCGCCGAACGTGCCCGGCGCGGGCGCTGCGAAACTGGTGCTGCGGGCCGAGAAACTACAGCTGGTGCCCAAAGGACAGGCCGACCCGGACCAGATCAGTGCCGAGGCCGTCGTCGAAACCGTAGACTACCAGGGCCAGGCCGTGCGTTACTTCGTGTGCAGCGGCGACACTCAGCTACAGGCCATCAACATGATCGACACACGGCCCTTCGCGGAAGGCGACTCCGTTTCCATCCAGTTCCGCCCGCGCGACTGCGCCGCCCTGCCGGGGGCCTGACGCCATGGCCGGGGAGGGAAAGAGCCACCTGTTCTACCAGGGTCGCGGGCGCAAGCCGGTTCTCGACCAGGCGCGCGGCGTCTACATGTGGGACACGGAAGGCAAACGCTATCTCGACGGATCGTCGGGCGCGATGGTCTGCAATATCGGCCATTCCAACGACAACGTACTCGACGCGATGCGCCGCCAGATGGAGAGGTCGACCTTCGGCTACCGGCTGCATTTCGAAACCGAAGCATCAGAAGCGCTGGCGGCCAAAACGGCGGAGCTGACGCCCGAGGGGCTGGACCGGGTGTTCTTCGTCTCAGGCGGGTCGGAGGCGGTGGAAAGTGCGATGAAGCTTGCCCGGCAATACGCGGTGGCAACGGGCGAGGCGAACCGCTGGAAGGTGATCAGCCGCGCGCCCTGCTATCACGGCTGCACCCTCGGCGCTTTGGCCATCACCAGCTACACGCCGCTCACCCGCCCGTTCGAGCCGATGATGCAGCCAATGCCCAAGGTGCCCGCCCCGCGTGCCTATCTCGACGGGCTCGACCCTGAGGAGGAGGCGACCGGCCACCATTACGCCGACATGCTGGAGGCGAAGATCATCGAGGAAGGCCCCGAAACCGTGCTGGCCTTCATCGTCGAACCGGTCGGCGGCGCGTCCACGGGCGCGTTGGTGCCGCCTGCGGGCTACATGGAACGGGTGCGGGAGATCTGCACGCGCCATGGCGTTCTGCTGATCATGGACGAGGTCATGACCGGCGCGGGCCGCACGGGCAGGTTCCTGGCCGGGGATCACTGGGGGATCACCCCCGATATCATCGTCATGTCAAAGGGTTACGCGGCTGGTTACGTCCCCCTCGGGGCGATGGTCGCGAATGAACGCCTTGTCGAACCGGTGCTGGACGATGGCGGGTTCCAGCACGGGTTCACCTATGCGGGCAACCCGCTGGCCTGCGCCGCAGGGGTCGCCGTGCTGTCGGAGATCGAGCGGCTTGGCCTCTGCCATAATGCCGAGGTGATGGGCATGGGCCTCAAGGCGCGACTGAAGGGCCTGATGGACCGTTACCCGATTATTGGCGACGTGCGTGGCAAGGGGCTGCTGCTGGCCTTCGAGTTCATGGCCGACCGCAAGACCAAAACCCCTCTGCCCGCCGAATTGCGCGCCTTCGACCGTTTCGTGCAGATCGCTTATGACAACGGCCTCATCGTCTATTCCCGCCGCACCCGCGACGGAACGGAGGGCGACCATATCCTCGTTTGCCCGCCGATGATCGTGACGGAAACGCATCTGGATGAGATCACCCATATGCTGGATCTGTCGCTGAGGCAGTTCACAGACGAAATCCACCACAAGCTGCCGAAAACCGCCTGAGGCCCCATGTCCAAGATCATCATCACCTGCGCGGTCACGGGCTCTATCCATACCCCCTCGATGTCGCCCTATCTGCCTGTCACGGCAGAGGAAATCACGGATCACGCGGTTGGCGCGGCAGAGGCAGGGGCGTCTATCCTGCACCTGCATGCCCGCGACCCGGAAACCGGGCAGCCCTCGGCGGAGGTGGATCATTTCATGGGCTTCCTGCCGCGCATCAAGCAGGCGACGGATGCGGTTCTGAACATCTCCACCGGCGGCAGCGCAGTGATGACGCTCGATCAGCGCCTTGCCGCGCCGAAACGGGCACAGCCCGAGATGTGCAGTCTGAACATGGGGACGATGAATTTCGCGCTCTACCCCGCCGCCGACCGGATCAGCGAGTGGAAACACGACTGGGAAGAGCCATTCCTGCGCGAGTCTGACGATCTGGTCTTCAAGAACACCCCCCGCGACATCGCCCGTATCCTGACCGAAATGGGCGAGGAGCGCGGCGCGCGGTTCGAGTTCGAATGCTACGACGTCAGCCACCTTTACATGCTGCGCCACTTCATGGATCGCGGGTTGGTGAAAGCCCCGGTCTTCGTGCAGTTCGTCTTCGGTGTGCTTGGCGGGATCGGCCCGGACCCGGAAAACCTGACGCATATGAAGCTGATCGCGGACAAGCTCTTCGGATCGGACTACGCCTTTTCGGTGCTGGCCGCCGGGCGTCACCAGATGCCGCTTGTCACCATGGGGGCCACCATGGGCGGGCATGTGCGCGTCGGGCTGGAAGACAGCCTGATGATCGCGCGGGGGCAGTTGGCGAAAACCAATGCCGAACAGGTCGCCAAGATCCGCCGCATCGTGGAAGACCTTGGCCGCGAGGTCGCCACCCCCGCCGAGGCCCGCGCGATGCTGGACCTCAAGGGCGCCGACCGGACGGCGATCTGAGCCATGGGAAACGTGACGATCCGGCCCGTGGAGGAGGCTGACCTGCCGATGCTCGACGGGGCGCTTCGCGCGCTCTCGGACGATTTGGGCAACACGCATCGCGCGCATGTGGACGCGCTGCGACAGGCCGGGTTCGGCCCCTGCCCCGCCTTCCATGCGATGCTGGCCCTGTCGGGGGACACGGCGCGGGGGGCGGTCATGTTCTCGCCCGTCTTTTCCACCGTGCGGGGGATGCCGGGGCTCTATGTCTCCGATCTGTGGGTCTCTGACGCGGCGCGTGGCAGCGGGATCGGTCGGCGGTTGCTGGCGGCGGCCTCGGCACGTGCTTGGGCGCTGTGGCGGGCGGGCTACCTGCGGCTTGATGTCTATGACAGCAGCCCGGAGGCCATTGAATTTTATACCAAACTTGGCCTTGCACCGATGAAGGGTCAGCGCACGCTGGCCCTGTCGGGCGCAGGGTTCGACCAACTGAAAGGTGAGGCATGAAAGCGATCTTCGACGCGCGGCAATGGCGCCACGACCCCAGGCATTTCATGGCCAATGGCGCGATCCTGCCAAACCCCGAACAGCCTGCCCGCATCGACATCCTGAAAGCGGGGGCAGAGGCGGCGGGCTGCGTGTTCGAGACGCCGGGCGACGCGGGCCTCGGGCCGATTGCCGCCGTCCACACGGCGGAATACCTGAGCTTCCTGCGCCATATCTATCCCCGCTGGCAGCGCATCGAGGGCGCGGGCGAGGAGGTGATCCCCAACATCCACCCGGCAAACCGCGCCGACGGCTACCCGAAATCCGCCGTGGGGCAAGCGGGCTACCACCAGGCCGACACTGCCTGCCCGATCGCGGAAGGCACGTGGGAGGCGGCCTATTGGTCCGCGCAATCGGCCATCGCGGGGGCGGATCTGATCGTAGGCGGAGACCGCGCGGCCTATGTGCTGTCGCGCCCGCCGGGGCACCACGCCTTTGCCGACCTGGCGGGCGGGTTCTGCTTTCTCAACAACTCCGGCATCGCGGCGGAACACTTGCGCGCCAAGGGGTTACGCCCCGCGATCCTCGACGTCGATGTCCATCACGGGAACGGGACGCAGGGCATGTTCTACCATCGCGGCGACGTCCTGACCGTGTCGATCCACGCCGATCCGGAGCGGTTCTACCCGTTCTTCTGGGGCCACGCGCAGGAACGCGGCGAAGGCGAGGGCATGGGGGCGAACCTGAACCTGCCGTTGCCGCGTGGCACCGGGGATGGCGACTACCTGCGGGCGCTCGATACAGGGCTCGACCGGATCGCCTCGTTCGGGGCCGATGTGATCGTCGTGGCGCTTGGGCTGGATGCCTATGAAGGCGATCCGTTTCAAGGGCTTGGCGTCACCACGCCCGGCTTTGCCCGGATCGGCGCGGCAATCGCCGCAACGGGGTTGCCGGTGCTGTTCGTGCAGGAGGGCGGCTATATCTGCGAGGGGCTAGGGGGGAACCTGACCAGCGTATTGGGTGGCTTCCTGAACGGCTGAGA
This sequence comes from Nioella sp. MMSF_3534, assembly GCF_030732985.1. Taxonomy (GTDB): domain Bacteria; phylum Pseudomonadota; class Alphaproteobacteria; order Rhodobacterales; family Rhodobacteraceae; genus Nioella. Next base: position 853 of record NZ_JASHJX010000049.1, on the reverse strand, counting down.
TCAGCCTGCCAGAACCTCCCAAACCAGTTTGACCGACACCCCGGCCAGCGCGATCTCGACCAGAAGGAAGAAGACCCGCTCTGGCAGAAGGCGGGCGATCTTCGCCCCGCTCCAGGCCCCGGCAAGCGCGCAGGGGATGAGCCAGACCGCCTGCCCGACACTGTCCCATGTGATCTGGCCCGCAACGATATAAGGCGGTACTTTCAACAGGTTGACAGCCGAAAAGAAGATCGTGGTGGTGCCGAGATACGTCAACTTGTCGAGCCGCTGCGGAAGAACATAGGCCTGGTAGGGCGGGCCGCCCGCGTGGCTGATATAGCTCGTCAGCCCCGACAGCGCCCCCCAGATCAGCCCGCGCGGCACGTCGGCCTGCCTTGGCAGATGCTCCCGTTTCGAGAGCCGCCGGCGCAGCGAATGGAACAGGTATGAGATCGCGATGCCTGCAACCAGCAGCTTGATCGCATCGCCGGGCACGTAGGAAACCGCCAGAAAGCCGAGACCGACCCCGCAAACCCCCGCAGGCATCAGGATTTTCAGGTTGCGGACCGAGAAGGCCTTGCGGAAGAGATAGACGGCGTACATGTCCGTCGTGATGTAGATGGGCAGCAGCAGGCCCGCTGCGAGGGCGGGATCCATGAACAGCGACATCAGCGGCACCGAGAGGATCGCGATCATCGGCACGCCGCCCTTGGACAGCCCCATCAGGTAGGCCGCCAGCCCCGCGATGATCCAGAATTGCGCCAGCTCGGCCATGTGCCCGCCCTTGCCTGTTCTGCCCCGGGCCTAAGGGGGTCACGGCGCGGGTGCAAGGGGCGAAAACCGGGGGGTGCCCCCCGTACACCCCCTGTACACC
>NZ_JASHJX010000048.1 GCF_030732985.1 Nioella sp. MMSF_3534 | reverse complement strand
GCGCATCCGTTTCAGGATCCGCTGCCAGCCGCCGGGGCTGACGATGAAGGACAAAAGGAACCCGGCGACAAAGCCCGACAGATCCGCCACCACATCCCCGTAATTGCCCTGCAAGGTCGCAAAGATAAGCTGGATCGCCAACAGCATCCCGATAAGCCCGAAGGCCCGCATCTGGTTTTCCCCGGCGACGCCCAGATTGACCCACCGGATAAAGGAAAACGCCCCGATCAGCCCGTAGACACCGGGATAGCCGCCAATCAGCGGGTAGCCGGAATCGAGCACCAGCACGAAGGCCAGCGCCCCGACAATGGCCGAGACCCAGAAAACCAGCAGGAAGGCCAGCGGCGAAAACACCTCGGCCACCATCTTGCCGATGGCCAGGATGAAGACCACCACGAAGGCCACATGCACGAACCCGCCATGCAGCAGCGGATAGGCCACGAACCGGGCCAGATGCTGCACCGGATAGCTGCGATTGGCGCGCATCCATTCCCAGACGGAGTCCAGAACCGCGTAATCCTGCATCGCCGCGATCCGCCAGCCGACACCTCCCGCGCCTCCCAGAAGCCCCGCCGTCGCCAGTTGGAACATCACCTCCAGCCCGCCCATCACGACCGCCAGGGCGACCACCACCGGCGGCAGCGCATTGAAGGGGGAGTTACCGCTTGCGTCCATCTTCCCGTTGTCCCTTATGTTGACGCGCCTCGCCCCCATGGGTAAGCGAGGCGCGCGCGGTTGACCAGACGCCCTTTTCGCGCGGGGGGCAGGCAAGGGTGTTCACGATGAGCGACGCAAAATTCACGCCACGGGTGTTTTCCGGCATCCAGCCCTCGGGCGACCTGCATCTCGGCAACTATCTGGGGGCGCTCAAGCGCTTCGCGGATGCGCAGAACCAGGGCATCCTGTCGATCTACTGCATGGTCGATCTGCACGCGATCACCGTCTGGCAGGATCCCGCCGCGCTGACCCGCAACACGCGGGAACTCTGCGCGGGCTTCATCGCCTCTGGAATCGACCCGGAAAAAAGCATCCTGTTCAACCAGAGCCAGGTGCCCGAACACGCGCAGCTGGCCTGGGTCTTCAATTGTGTCGCGCGCATGGGCTGGATGGGCCGCATGACGCAATGGAAGGACAAATCCGGCAAGAATGCCGAAGCCGCCTCGCTCGGGTTGCTTGCCTACCCTGCTCTCATGGCCGCCGATATTCTGGTCTATCACGCCACCCATGTGCCCGTGGGAGAGGACCAGAAACAGCATCTGGAACTGACCCGCGACATCGCCGCGAAGTTCAACCATGACTATGGCGTCGAGTTCTTCCCCATGACCGAACCGGTGATCGAGGGGGCGGCGACGCGGGTGATGAACCTGCAGGACGGGACCAAGAAAATGTCCAAGTCCGACCCGTCCGACAAGACGCGGATCAACTTGACCGACGATGCCGATGCCATTGCCCGGAAGATCAAGAAGGCCAAGACCGACCCCGACCCGCTGCCAGAAACCGCGGAGGGGCTGGAAAACCGCCCCGAGGCGCGCAACCTCGTCAATATCTGGGCGGCTCTGGCCGAGACGACCGTGGACGATGTCGTGGCGCAGAATGCCGGCAAGATGTTCGGCTATTTCAAGCAGGACCTCGCTGATCTGGCCGTCGAAAAGCTGGCCCCGATCTCGGGCGAAATGGCCCGGCTGATGCAGGACCCTGCCGAAATCGACCGCATCCTGGGCCGCGGGGCCGAGCGGGCGCGCGAGATTGCCGCGCCGATCCTGGCGCAGACCTACGATATCGTCGGCATGGTCCGCAGCTAAGCCTCTGCGCAGATCTGCACCGATCCTCTGCGAAAACGGTGAATTCCCCTTTGTCCGGCAGTTCCTATGTTGCCGGGCAAAGGAGAAACGCAATGAGCTACACCGCAGACCCCGGCATGGGAATCGGCCATGTCCACCTGAAAGTATCCGACCTTGACCGGTCCATCGACTTCTATCGCGATGTGATCGGGCTGGAAGTTCAGCAGCGTTACGGCCCCGGCGCGGCGTTTATGTCAGCGGGCGGCTATCACCACCATCTGGGGCTGAACACCTGGGAAAGCCGGGGCGGCATGCGCCCGCCGCGCGGCACGACCGGGCTTTACCACGTCGCGTTTCTCTACCCGACACGCGCGGCGTTGGCGAAGGCCGTGGCGCAGGTGGCCGCCGCTGGCGTGCCGCTGGTCGGGGCTGCCGATCATGGCGTCAGCGAAGCCGTCTATCTGGAAGACCCCGATGGCAACGGTATCGAGTTGTACCGAGATCGCCCGCAAGAGGACTGGCCCCGAGATTCGGAAGGAAATCTGGAGATGGTCAATGCGCCGCTCGACATGGCGGGGCTGCTGGCACTGGCGGCGTGATCCACCGGCTTAACCTTTTGGCAGGCTTTTGCGGCGATGATGCCGCCAATCATGTAAGGGAGGAGCCATGGAGACAGCCAAACAACCGCCACGGTCACCGGGCAAACCGCCTGCAACCGGCTCGGGCGCGCGGCCTGCGCCGATGTCCTATCAGCTCGGATTTACGTCTGGACCTATGACCTAGTCTGCCCCATGCTGTCGCCAAGAAGGAGGATCCCCAATGGCGACCGGCAAGAATATCCGCACCTGGTTCGAAGGCAAATGGCATGACGGCAATGTGCCGATCATGAACGCGGCCGATCACGGATCGTGGCTGGGGGGCACGGTATTCGACGGCGCGCGCTATGCCCATGGGCTGGCCCCCGACCTGCTGGCCCATTGCGAGCGGGTGAACCGCTCGGCCAAGGCCCTGATGATGAACCCGACGCATACCGGGCAGGAGATCTACGATATCGTTTGGGAGGGCATCCGGCTCTATCCCGAGGACACGCCGCTTTATATCCGTCCCATGTACTGGACCATCGACGGCGGCTATTCGGCCATCGTGCCGAATGCCGACTCCACCGGGTTTGCGGTCTGTCTGGAGGAAATCCCGCTCTCGCCGCCCGATGCCACCGTCCGGCTCGGCACCACCCAGTTCCGTCGCCCGGTGCTGGCTGACAATGTCACGAATGCCAAGGCGGGCTGCCTCTACCCCAACAACGCCCGGATGCTTGCAGAGGTGCGCGCCAAGGGGTTCGATAATGCGCTGGTGGCCGATGCCATGGGCAACGTGGCCGAAAGCGCCACCGCCAATGTCTTCATCGTCAAGGATGGCGTGGTGAAAACCCCCATTCCCAATGGCACTTTCCTGTCCGGCATCACCCGCGCCCGCCACATCAAGAACCTGCGTGACGCAGGCCATGAGGTGCGCGAAGAGGTTCTGAGCTTTGACGACGTGCGCGATGCCGACGAGGTCTTCCTGTCGGGCAACATGTCCAAGGTCACGCCCGTAGTGGAGTTCGACGGCACGAATTACCAGGTCGGCCCCGTGACCAAAGAGGCGCTGAAGCTCTACTGGGACTGGGCCAAGTCAGAAGGCTGATCAGCCGGTAAAGCGCCTCAGGTAATCGTCGGAATAATCCACCTCCAGCTCGATCCAGATCGGCAGGTGGTCCGACATCTCGTAGGTGGTCCAGCCCTTGTAGGACCGGTCCCAGTCGGCATAGGGCGCGCCGCGCATCGCCTCGGCATGGGGTTGGTAATGGGCTGCATCCTCTTCCCGGAACACCGCCCCGCGCCAGTCGAAACTGCCCTTGGCCAGAAGCCGCGTCTTCACGTCCTCCTTGGTGAAGGCGATCTGGTCGTAGTGTTTCGTTCCGCCCAGGTTGGTCGCCCCGAACAGGGGCACATGCAGCCCCTCATCCGTCATCGCCTGCATGATCGGATCGCCCGCCGCCTCGATATTCATGTCGCCGAGCAGCACATGCACCTCATCCGTCTGTTCCGACCGGCGCGCCAGAACCTTCGATATCGCCCGGATTTCGGCCGCGCGCAGCGCATGATCCGCCGCGCTGCTGCCGCCATAGAGGATATGCGCACTACAGAGCGTGAAGCGGAACCAACCCGCCTGAAACGACGCGAAGAAGGGCGACCGGGCGATCTGGCGGCCCTCGATCAGGGCCTCCTGCGGCAGCACCAGTTCCCCGATCAGGTTCTTGAACCGCACCCGGTTGCGGTCATAAAGAAACGCCATGCGTTCATTATTGCCAGGGCCCCCTTCAGTCACGTCATTGACGAAGTAATCCCAATTGGGGCCAAGCAGCCGGACCAGCCGTTCCAGCGGTTTCAGGTCCTGCTTTACCTCCTGCACCGCGCAGATATCGAAGCTGTCGATGATCTCGGCGATATAGTGATAGCTTTCATCCATGCGCGGGCGGCCATCGTCGAAGGCGCGGATGTTCCACGATCCGATGATCAGCGATTTGGCCCGCCGCCGACCGGTGATCTTGTCGCGCAGATGCGTGCGCAATTCCAGCAGGCGCGAGGCGATCCAGTCGGCCTTGCCGGGGTAGTCGATATCGCGCCCGGCGGCGCGGGCGGCCTCTTCGGCGCGCAGATAATCCTTGAGGGTGTGATAGAAGGCCATGTCCGGTCCCCCGCATGAACGCAGTCAATAAATGCCGAAAGGTTAACACAGACCGGCGGACAAATGGTTAACAAGTGCTTGCAAAACCCGCTGTTGCCTGCGCCCCTCACCTCGGTCATGATGGCCTGCGGTGACTATGGGAGAGGTCCATGCGCAAGTTTCTGGTTATCCTCGATGATTCCCGCGAATGCCTGAACGCCATGCGTTTCGCGGCAATGCGGGCCGCGAATACGGGGGGCGGTGTGCAGATCCTGTCGGTGATTCCCCCCGATGAATTCAACCACTGGATCGGCGTGGGCGAGGTCATGCGCGCCGAGGCACGCGAACGGATCGAGGCGCATTTCAACGTCTTCGCCAAGTGGATGCGCGACAAGCAGGGCGTCGACCCGGAACTGGTTGTCCGCGAGGGAGAGCCGATTGACGAGATTCTGAGCCAGGTCAACGAGGACCGGGAAATCGGGGTGATCGTTCTGGGGGCCGGGACCGGTCGCAAGGGGCCGGGGCCGCTGGTCACCGCCCTGTCGAAAACCGCGGGCACCCTGCCGATTCCGATGACCATCGTGCCCGGAGAGCTGTCGAAGGAACAGCTTGAGGCGATCACCTGAGCGGCAGATTAGAACCATTCCAATTCTTGACTTCCCCGGTCGGGATAAGCATATCAGTGCAAAGCCGCGAAGGAGCGCAAGATGTTCATCCAGACCGAATCCACCCCGAACCCCGCCACGCTGAAATTCCTGCCCGGATTGCAGGTTCTTGAAAGTGGCACAGCGGATTTCCCGGCGGCGGATAGCGCGGGCAGTTCTCCGCTTGCGACGCGCATTTTCGGCGTGGCGGGCGTGGCGGGCGTGTTCCTTGGCACCGATTTCGTGACCGTGACCAAAGCCGCCGATGTGGAATGGGACCACGTGAAGCCCGCCATTCTGGGCGCGATCATGGAGCATTTCCAGTCCGGCGCCCCGGTGATGGAGGGCGACGGCGCGGCTGGCGGCCATGCCGAGCATAGCGGCGAGGATGCCGAGATCGTCGGTCAGATCAAGGAACTGCTGGATACCCGCGTGCGCCCCGCCGTGGCGCAGGATGGCGGCGACATCACCTTCCACGGCTTCGATCGCGGCATTGTCTACCTGCATATGCAGGGCGCTTGTGCCGGCTGCCCCTCGTCCACCGTGACGCTGAAGATGGGCATCGAGAACCTGCTGCGCCACTACATCCCCGAAGTGATCGAGGTGCGTCCGGTTGCCGTCTGACGCGCTGATCCTTGGCTTTGACACATCGGCCGCGCATTGCGCGGCCGCTTTGCTGTCGGGCGACCGGGTGATTGCCGCGCGGCAGGAGGATATGGGCAAAGGCCAGGCGGAACGGCTGATGCCGCTGGTTCAGGAGGTGCTGGCAGAGGCTGATGTCGCCCTGCCCGATCTGTCCGCCATCGGCGTCGGTATCGGCCCCGGCAACTTCACCGGCATCCGCATTTCCGTCGCCGCCGCACGGGGGCTGGCGCTGTCGCTTGGCATTCCTGCCATTGGAGTGTCGCTGCTGGATTGTCTGGCATTTGGGGCGGACGCGCCTGTTCTGGCCTGCCTCGATGCCCGCCGCGATCACCTGTATTTGCAGCGCTTTGCCGAAGGGGCCGGAAAAGGCCCGGCCCTGGTGCCGTTTGATGCGGTGTCGGAGTGGGCGCTGCCGGGCCTCACCTGTGTTGGTCAACGGGCGGAGGAGGTGGCCGAGCGGATCGGCGCGACCCACGCGCCTGCGGCCTTCGCCCCGGCCTGTGCCATCGCGCGCATCGCCGCGACCCGCTGGCAAACACCCCAACCGCGCCCTGCCCCGCTCTATATCCGCACACCCGACGCGGCCCCCGCCCGCGACACCGGGCCTGTCATGCTGCCATGACCCCGGCTGACCTTGCCCGCATCCACGCCGCCAGCTTCACCACCCCCCGACCGTGGAGCGCGGTGGAGCTGGAGTCCTTCCTGTCCGATCCACTTTGCGACCTGATCGAGGGTGACGGCGGCTTTGCCCTGATCCGCACCATCGCGGGCGAGGCGGAACTGCTGACCATCGCGGTAACCCCGGATCGCAGGGGCCATGGAATTGGGAAAGCGATTCTCTTGCAGGCTCTGGACCGCGCCAGAACGCGCGAAGCCGAGCAGATATTCCTTGAAGTCGCCGCCGACAATCAGGCCGCGATCCGCCTTTATGAAACCGCCGGATTCGTGCAAACGGGCCAACGTCCACAATACTATCGCAAACCCGATGGAACCCGCGTCGATGCCATGCTCATGGCGCTGCCATTGCCGGCATCAGGCGGTTGACGCGAGAATACGGTTGACCCCGTGCGCGGGCTTTGCCCTTATTCAGCATGGGATCTTTCAACTTTTTCCAGGCCGGGCGCATCACCCAAAGAATGCCCCGCCATCATCCAACCGGGAGAGACACATGACTCTTTTCAAGACATTCTATGGCACCGTTGCGGCCCTTGCGATCACCGCCACCGGTGCGCTGGCCGATCCGGCGATCATCTTCGACCTCGGCGGCAAGTTCGACCGCTCGTTCAACGAGGCGGCGTTCAACGGTGCGGAGCAGTGGGCCGAGGAAACCGGCGGCTCCTATCGCGAGATCGAGCTTCAGTCCGACGCACAGCGTGAACAGGCGATGCGCCGTCTGGCAGAAGCCGGTGCGAACCCCGTCGTGATGGCGGGCTTCAGCCAGGCGTCCTCGCTGGCAGTTGTGGCCCCCGACTATCCCGACACCACCTTCGTGATCATCGACGGTGTGGTCGACGCACCGAACGTGCGGTCTGTGATCTTCTCGGAACATGAAGGGTCGTACCTTGTGGGCATGCTGGCGGGTCTGGCATCGGAAACCGGCACCGTCGGTTTCGTGGGCGGCATGGACATTCCGCTGATTTCCCGCTTCGGCTGCGGCTATGCGCAGGGTGTGCGCGCGGTGAACCCCGAGGCGACCATCATCCAGAACATGACCGGCACCACCCCGGCGGCCTGGAACGACCCGGTGCGCGGCGGTGAACTGACCCGTGCGCAGGTTGCACAGGGCGCCGACGTGGTCTTCGCCGCCGCTGGCGGCACCGGCCTTGGCGTTCTGCAGACCGCCGAGGACGAGGGCATCCTGTCGATCGGCGTGGACAGCAACCAGAACTACCTGCACCCCGGTTCGGTCCTGACCTCGATGCTCAAGCGCGTGGACGTGGCCGTGTATGACGCGTTCTCGACCCCGGTCGACGAGATCGAAACCGGCATCCATGTCTTCGGCCTGGCCGAAGATGGCGTGGGCTATGCGCTGGACGAGCACAATGCAGACCTGATCACCGAAGACATGATCGCGCAGGTGGATGCCGCCCGTGCCGCCATCATCGCCGGTGAGATCTCGGTGCATAACTACACCGAAGACGGCATGTGCCCCGTCGAGTAAACCGGTGACAGGCTGATCAAGCCCGACGGGCCGCCCCGACCGGTGGCCCGTCTTCTTTTTTGGGGGCGGTGACTGGACAGACGCCCCGGCTTTGGTCACAGTTTCCCAATTGCGCCCGCATTTCGTGGCGACCCAATGAAAAACAAAAGGGACAGGCTGCCGCATGACAGACACAGAACCCTATGCGATCGAACTGAAGGGCATCTCCAAGGCCTTCGGTCCGGTTCAGGCCAACAAGGATATTTCCCTGCATGTCCGCAAGGGCACGATCCACGGGATCGTCGGCGAAAACGGCGCGGGGAAATCGACGCTGATGTCGATCCTCTACGGGTTTTACAAGGCCGATGCCGGTGAAATCCTGATCAACGGCCAGCCCACCCCGATCCCCGACAGCCAGGCCGCGATCCGCGCCGGCATCGGCATGGTCCACCAGCATTTCAAGCTGGTCGAGAACTTCACCGTGGTGGAAAACGTGATCCTTGGCGCCGAAGACGGCGCGATGCTGCAACCCTCGATCACCAAGGCGCGGCGCATTCTCAAGGAACTGTCGGACGAATACGAACTGCATGTGGACCCGGATTCGGTGATCGAGGAAATCTCGGTCGGGCATCAACAGCGGGTCGAGATCCTCAAGCAGCTCTATCGTCACGCCGATATCCTGATCCTCGACGAACCCACGGGCGTGCTGACCCCCGCCGAGGCCGACCACCTGTTCCGCATTCTCAACGGGCTGAAGGAACAGGGCAAGACGATCATCCTGATCACCCACAAGCTGCGCGAGATCATGGAGGTGACCGATACGGTATCCGTGATGCGCCGGGGCGAGATGACAGCGACCGTGCAGACCGCCGACACCAGCCCCGAAGAACTGGCCGAGCTGATGGTCGGACGCAAGGTGCTGTTGCGCGTCGACAAGGCCCCCGCCAATCCGGGCGAGGTGGTGCTGGACGTAAAAGACCTGCGGGCCAATGACGATCAGAAGGTCGAACGGCTGAAAGGCATCTCGTTGCAGATCCGGGCGGGCGAAATCCTGGGCATCGCGGGGGTGGCGGGCAATGGCCAGTCGGAACTGCTGGAGGTTCTGGGCGGCATGATCGCCGCAACCGGCGGCAGCATCGCGGTGAATGGCGAACAGATCGACCTGACCGGCGCCTATTCGGATGGCCAAAGCCGCCGGGCGCGTGGCATCGCCCATGTGCCCGAGGACCGGCAGAGGGAAGGGCTGATCATGCCCTTCATGGCGTGGGAAAACATGGGCTTCGGCTATCACCACGATCCGAAATACCAGAAGAACCGCCTGTTCATGGACAATGCGGCGCTGAAGCAGGACACCGCCGAGAAGATGGAACGCTTCGACGTGCGCCCGCCCAACCCGTTTCTTGAGGCCAAGAACTTTTCCGGCGGCAATCAGCAAAAGATCGTCGTGGCACGCGAGATCGAGCGCAATCCCGACCTGCTGCTGATCGGGCAGCCGACGCGGGGCGTCGATATCGGTGCCATCGAATTCATCCACAAGCAGATCATCGCCCTGCGCGACGAAGGCAAGGCGATCCTGCTGGTCTCGGTGGAGTTGGATGAGATCATGTCGCTGTCCGATCGCATCGCCGTCATGTTCGATGGCCATATCATGGGCGAACGCCTGCCCTCGGAGACCGACGAAGGTGAATTGGGCCTGTTGATGGCCGGTGTAAGCAAGGGGGCCGCGTAAATGGACAAGATGCCAAGATGGGCCGATGTCGCCCTGATCCCCTTCATCAACCTGCTGCTGGCACTGGTCGTGTCGGGTCTGGTGGTTCTGTATATCGGAGAAAGCCCGCTGGAAGCGATGGCCATCATGGTGCGCGGCTCGGTCGGGTCGGCCTATGGTTGGGGCTATACGCTGTATTATGCCACGAACTTCATCTTCACCGGCTTGGCCGTGGCCGTGGCCTTCCATGCCCGCATGTTCAATATCGGCGGCGAGGGTCAGGCCGCCCTTGGCGGGCTTGGCGTGGCCGTTGTCTGCCTGTCGATCCCGTGGCCTCACTGGTCCCTTGCCCTGATCGGGGCGATTGTCGGTGCGGCGGCCTTCGGCGCGGCCTGGGCCGCGATCCCGGCTTATCTGCAAGCCAAACGGGGCAGCCATATCGTGATCACCACGATCATGTTCAACTTCATCGCCTCGGCCCTGCTGGTCTACCTTCTGGTCAACGTGTTCCGCGTTCCGGGGTCCATGGCGCCTGAAACCGCGCGATTTGCAGAGGCCACGCATCTGCCCAATGCCTATGACGTCGCCCCCTGGCTCGGCTTCAGCCGCTCGACGCCCCTGAACGTCTCGTTCGTCGTGGCGATCCTGGCCTGCGTCGGTGTGTGGCTGCTGATCTGGAAGACCCGACTCGGCTATGAAATCCGCGCCTATGGTCATTCCCAGAGCGCGGCCGTCTATGCCGGGATCAACCCGGTGCGGATCATCATGATCTCGATGCTGATTTCCGGCGGGCTGTCCGGGATGATGGCGATCAATGGCGTGATGGGAGAGGCCGAACGGCTGGTGATCGACCCGGTTCAGGGCGCGGGTTTCGTCGGAATCGCGGTCGCACTGATGGGCCGGTCGCACCCGATCGGGGTATTCCTCGCGGCGCTGCTGTTCGGGATGCTCTACCAGGGCGGGGCCGAGCTGGAATTCGAAATGCCCGCCGTCAGCCGCGAGATGCTGCTGGTCATTCAGGCGCTTGTGATCCTGTTCACCGGCGCGCTGGACAATATGGTGCGCACACCCGTGGAACGCCTGTTCCTGGCCATGCGGAAAGGGAGCTGATCCATGGATTTCGCAACTCTCATTCAGCTTCTCGACAGTTCCATCCGGCTGGCCACACCGCTGCTGCTGGCCTGTCTCGCAGGGCTCTATTCCGAACGCGCCGGGATCTTCGATATCGGTCTGGAAGGCAAGATCCTGATCTCGGCCTTCTTCTCGGCCTCGGTCGCGTTCACAACCGGCAATGTCTGGCTTGGCCTTCTGGCGGGCGTCGCGTCCTCCATGGTCTTTGCGCTGCTGCACGGGGTGGCGTCGATCACCTTCCGCGGCAACCAGCTGATTTCCGGCGTTGCGATCAACTTCCTTGCCGCCGGCATGACGGTGGTGGTCAGCGACAGCTGGTTCTCGCTTGGCGGTCGGACACCGCAGCTGGAGACCTCGGGCCGGTTCCAGAACATCACCCTGCCCTTCGCGGAACAGCTGCAGGGCGTGCCGATCCTCGGGCCGATCTATCACGATCTGATCTCGGGCCATTCCATCCTTGTCTACGCGGCCTTCCTGATCGTGCCGCTGACCTGGTGGCTGCTCTACCGCACCCGGTTCGGCCTGCGCCTGCGCGCCGTTGGGGAAAACCCGGCGGCGGTGGATACGGCAGGCATCTCGGTGGTGCGGATGCGCTTTACGGCGGTGTTGATCTGCGGCGTGCTGTGCGGCATCGCGGGGGCCTATCTGTCGACCAGCCTGTCGGCAGGCTTCGTGCGCGAGATGAGCGCGGGCCGGGGCTTTATCGCGCTGGCGGCCCTGATCTTCGCCAAGTGGAGGCCGTGGTATGCGCTGATGGCCTGTTTGCTGTTCGGCCTTCTGGATGCGACGGGCAGCCTGTTTCAGAATATCCGGCTTCTGGGCGTCAGCGTGCCGGTGCAGTTCATGCAGGCACTGCCCTATATCCTGACCGTGGTCATCCTGGCCGGTTTCGTCGGGAAAGCGATCCCGCCGCGTGCCGGTGGGGAGCCCTATGTGAAAGAGCGCTGAGAGCCGCGTGAGGCGCGACGGGGAAGGATTTTGCAAAATCCTTCCCCCCGCCCGTTGAAAGGAAATGCCCATGTCTGATGTCGCCGCGCTTGTCGATCTGATCCAGTCCCGCGCCGGGGCCGAGCCGGTGGCCATCGGCCTGATCCTGGGCTCTGGCCTGGGGCACCTGGCCGAGGCCGTGGACGGCACCGCCATCGACTATGCCGACCTGCCGGGTTTTCCCCATGCGGGCGTGTCCGGCCACAACCCGAAACTGGTCATCGGCGATCTGGAAGGCACCCGCGTTGCCGTCTTCGGGGGGCGCGCGCATTATTACGAAAGCGGCCGGGGCGACGCCATGCGCTTGCCACTGGAGGTACTGACCGCGCTTGGGGCAGAGGCACTGATTGCCACCAATGCGGCGGGGTCGATGCGGTCCGACATCCAGCCCGGTGACCTGATGCTGCTGAATGACCATATCAATTTCTCCGGTCTCAACCCGCTGATCGGGGAACCGTCGGACCGGCGCTTCGTGCCGATGAAGGACGCCTATGATCCCGGCATCCGCGCGGCTCTGAAACAGGCGGCTGAGGACGAAAGCATCGCCCTCGCCGAGGGGGTCTATGCCTGGTATTCCGGCCCTTCCTTCGAAACGCCTGCCGAGATCCGGGCGATCCACATGCTTGGGGCCGACGCGGTTGGCATGTCCACCGTGCCCGAGGTCATCCTGGCCCGGTTCCTGGGCCTCAAGGCCGCTGCGATTTCAACCGTGACCAACATGGCGGCGGGCCTCAGCGACGAGGCGATCAGCCACGAACACACAAAGGCCATGGCTCCCCTCGGCGCCGCGAAACTGGAGAAGATCCTGCGCCGCTACCTGCGTCAGCGCTAGGCCCGCCTGATCCGATCTGTCGCAGGGAGGCCGGTGGATTCCGACCGATCACAGGCGTAAGGGGCGATATCCCCGCCGAAAGCCCCGCCCCATGCAAATCTACCTTCCCATTGCCGAAGTCAGCGTCAATGCCTTCCTGCTGCTTGGCATCGGCGGGGTGGTCGGCGTGCTGTCGGGCATGTTCGGCGTCGGCGGCGGGTTCCTGATCACGCCGCTTCTGTTCCTGGCGGGCATTCCGCCGGTGGTGGCCGTCGCGACCTCTGCCAACCAGATCGTCGCCTCGTCAATCTCGGGCGTCATCAGCCATTTCCAGCGCCGCACCGTGGATATCCGAATGGGCGCGGTTCTGCTGGCGGGCGGGTTACTGGGGTCGGCCCTTGGAGTGCAGGTCTTCTCGGCCCTGCGGGCGGTCGGTCAGGTCGATCTGCTGGTCCGGCTGTGCTATGTCGTCTTCCTTGGCGCGATCGGGGCGATGATGTTCATCGAAAGCCTGAATGCCATCCGCGCCTCAAGAAACCCGGGTGACCGCCCCGCCGTCACGCGACGCCAGCGCAACTGGGTGCATGCGATGCCCTTCAAGATGCGCTTCCGCACCTCGGGGCTCTATATCTCTGCCCTGCCGCCGCTGCTGGTCGGCGGCGCGGTCGGCATCCTGTCGGCGATCATGGGCGTCGGCGGCGGGTTCATCATGGTGCCCGCGATGATCTATATCCTTGGCATGCCCACCAAGGTCGTGATCGGCACCTCGCTGTTTCAGATCATCTTCGTCACCGCCTTCACCACCCTGATGCATGCGACAAGCAGCCATTCGGTCGATATGGTTCTGGCGCTGCTGCTGATCTTCGGCGGGGTGCTTGGCGCGCAGGTCGGCGCACGGATCGGCGTCAGGCTGAAGGCCGAGCAGTTGCGCATCCTGCTGGCGGTGCTGGTGTTGGCGGTCAGCGTCAAGATCGGGCTGGAACTGATCATCCGCCCCGGCGAGCTTTACGGGATATCGGTCAACCTGGACTGAGCCGATTGGCACTCTGGCACTGGACGGATCGAGGCCAGTGATTCACTATGCTGACAGTCGCTTACTGTTCCGATCTGTCGCACCCCCGCCGGGCGGGGTGAAGGCTGGCCATTACACGGACCGGGCAGTAAGACAGGCTACAACCTCAGGAGGCATTTGTCGGACCATGCAGATCTACCTGCCCATTGCAGAAGTCAGTGTAAACGCTTTCCTTCTGCTTGGGCTTGGCGGTCTGGTCGGCATCCTGTCGGGCATGTTCGGGGTTGGCGGCGGCTTCCTGCTGACACCGCTGCTGTTCTTCATCGGAATTCCCCCCGCCGTCGCCGTGGCGACCGAGGCCAACCAGATCGTGGCCTCGTCCTTTTCCGGCGTGCTGGCGCATTTCAAACGAAAGACGGTGGATCTCCGAATGGGGGTCGTGCTGCTGATCGGCGGTCTTGCGGGGGCTGCGCTCGGGGTGCAGGTGTTCAACGCTTTGCGCGCTATCGGTCAGGTCGATCTGCTGGTGCGGCTTTGCTACGTGGTCTTCCTTGGCATCATCGGCGCGCTGATGTTCGTCGAAAGCCTGCGCGCCATTCGCCGGTCCAAGGCCACGGCCGGTGCCCCGCCGCCGCGCCGCCACCATCGCGGCTGGATCCATGCGTTGCCCTTCAAGATGCGCTTCCGCACTTCGGGGCTGTACCTGTCGGTCATTCCGCCGCTGCTGGTCGGGCTGTTCGTTGGCATCCTGGCGGCGATCATGGGCGTCGGCGGCGGCTTCATCATGGTGCCCGCGATGATCTATATCCTTGGCATGCCCACCAAGGTGGTGGTCGGAACATCGCTGTTTCAGATCATCTTCGTGACCGCCTTTTCCACGCTGCTGCACGCGACCACGAACTACACGGTAGACATGATCCTTGCCGTCCTGTTGCTGATCGGCGGCGTCGTCGGCGCACAGGTGGGTGCGCGGATCGGGGTCAAGCTGAAGGCCGAACAGTTGCGCATCCTGCTGGCGATCATGGTGCTTGGGGTCTGCGGAAAACTGGCGCTCGACCTGCTGTTGCAGCCGTCCGAGCTTTTCACATTGGGGGCGGCGTCGGGACATTGAAACAGATCCTGCTGATACTGGCCCTGCTTCTGGCCCCGCTTACCGCCTTGGCGCAGGAGGAAACCGTCGTCGCTGGTCTCAGCCAGAACGAGGTGTCGATCACCGCGAATTTCAACGGCTCCGAGATCCTGATCTTCGGCGCGGTCGAGCGCTATACACCGGTGCCCGAGGGCAACCCGCTGGAGGTGATCATCACCATCGAGGGCCCCGACCGCCCGGTGACCGTCCGCCGGATGGACCGGCGCTATGGCATCTGGATGAACACCGAGGCGGTGGAAGTGGACGCCGCGCCCACCTTCTACGCGGTGGCCACGACCAACCCGTTCCGCGAGGTGATCAGCGATACCGAGGATCTGCGTCACCGCATTTCCATCCCTCGCGCAATCCGGGCCGTGGGCACCGAGACCGAACATCAGCGCGATTTCACCGATGCCGTGATCCGCATCCGCACGAATGAAGACCTGTATCAGGTTCTGGAAGGTGCGGTGACCCTGCGCAACGAAACGCTGTTCAACACCTCGTTTCGGATGCCCGCCAATCTGGTCGAAGGCGACTACACCGCCCGCATTTTCCTGACCCGTGGGCGCGAGGTCGTGTCCTCCTACGAGACCGCCATCACCGTGCGCAAGGTCGGGCTGGAACGGATGATCTACACGCTCGCCCATGAACGGCCCCTGGTCTACGGCCTTCTGTCGCTGGCCATCGCCATCGCGGCGGGCTGGCTGGCCTCTGCCGTCTTCCGCTACATCCGCATGGGCGGCTGATAGATGAACAGAATCGACACGATCGAGGCACTGGAGGCGCTCTATGACGCGCCTGTGCCCGCCTCGCTGACCAAGGTTGCCACCCGGATGACCCCGCTCTACCGGCAATGGATCGAGGCGGCGCGCTTCGTGGTGCTGTCGACCGTCGGCCCCGAAGGCACGGATGGCAGCCCGCGCGGCGATGACGGCCCGGTGGTGCGGATCGTGGACGCGCAGACCCTTTGGTTGCCCGACTGGCGCGGCAACAATCGTATCGACAGCCTGCGCAACATTGTCCGCGACGGGCGCGTGAGCCTGATGTTCATGGTGCCGGGTTCAACCAATGTGGTGCGGGTGAATGGACGCGCCGTCCTGACCGCTGACCCGGAGGTGACGGGCAGTTTCGAACAGCGTGGACAGCACCCGAAACTGGTGATCGTGGTGACGCTGGACGAAATGTATTTCCAATGCGCCAAGGCGATCATGCGCTCGGGTCTGTGGACCCGGGGCGATGACAGTGCGCTGGTGCCGACGGCGGGCCAGTTCATCAAGGAACAGGACAGGGGTTTCGACGGCGAAACCTACGACGCCACCTATCCCGAATACGCGAAATCACGGATGTGGTAGCGGCTGTAGGGTGGGCAGTTTGCCCACCATCACCGGGCTGACCTGGACCGAATGGTGGGCAAACTGCCCACCCTACAGCCGCTGGACCTTCCCTACCCCCGCCCGACAAACGGCATCCTGTTGGCCATCACCGTCATACTCGGCACATTGGCCTCAAGCGGCAGGTTCGCCATGTACCAGACGGCCTCGGCCACGTTGCCCGCATCCATCACCGCCTCCGGCTTGATGGACCCATCCGCCTGCCGCGCGCCTTGGGCAATGCCCTTGGTCATCTCGGTCGCGGCATTGCCGATGTCGATCTGCCCTGCACAGATGCCAAGCGCACGGCCATCAAGGTTCAGCGTCTTGGTGAGCCCGCTGACCCCATGCTTGGTGGTGGTGTAACAGACCGATCCGGGACGCGGCACATGGGCGGAAATGGAGCCATTGTTGATGATCCGCCCGCCCGCCGGATCCTGCCGCCGCATCTGCGCAAAGGCCACGCGGGCGCAGAGGAACATGCCCGTCAGGTTCACATCCAGAACCGCGCGCCAATCGTCCAGGCTGATCTCGTCAATCGGCCCCGAGGGCCCGAAGGCACCGGCATTGTTGAACAGCACATCAAGCCGTCCCGCCTGCTCGACGATCCGCGAAAAGGCCCGCGCCACCGCCGCCTCATCGGTCACGTCGCAGGGCAGCGCAATCGCCCGCTCCTGCATGCGGGCCAGGTCCTGCAGCGGCTCCGCCCGCCGCGCCAGCGCCGCCACCGTCCAGCCGCGGGTCAGGAACAGCTCCGCCACCGCGCGCCCGATCCCGGCACTGGCCCCCGTCACGGCAATCACCTTGCTCATCCCGCGTCCTCCGCTTCCAGTGTCAGGGGCGCCACCGGCACCTCCAGATCATCCGTCCCCAGAACCGCCTGCGGCTTGGACAGCATGTAGCGCGTGATCCAGATCAGCCGCTCTTCGGCGCGGGTGATGGCAACATAGGCCAGGCGTTTCCACAAGGCCTGACCGGCCTCGACCCGGCCCGTGCGGCTGGCGGCGTAGATATCCGGCGCGAAGACCTGCACATCCTGCCACTGGGACCCTTGCGCCTTGTGTATCGTCACCGCCGCCCCATGCAGGAAGGTGGCCCCCATGCGCGCGGCATAGGGGATGAAGGGCTCCTCCTCGTCGGGCTTCTCGATCTTGACGATGGACGCCGCCGACAATTGAGGGCTTTCCGCCCCCACCACATGCAGCCGCGAAAAGCCGGGCTTTCGGCCGGGGCCCATATAGACCACCTGCGCCCCCTTGATCAGCCCCCGCGCCTCCAGGTCGATGCGCTTCTTGCGGTGCTTTACCGGCAGCTCGATTCCGTCACAAATGAGCGGCTCGCCGGGCAACAGCGCATCCTCGGGCGCGCCATGGGCCAGGCGAAAGGCCCGGATCAGCCGGATGCGCGTGGCGTTGCGCCACACCAGTACGGGGCTGCGCGCCATCAGGTCGCTATCTGCGCGAGGGGCCACCACGACGCGGGGGTCACGGCGCGCGGCATCTTCGATCATCCGCTCGAATTCGTGAAACTCCAGCGCCGGATCGCCAAGCGCATGGGCAAGATCGAGAATGGGGTTATCCGCCTCCTGCCGGTGAATGCGCCCAAGCGTCAGCCGCGCGGGTTCCGGCAGCTTGTCGAACACCATCTCGCCCGACTGGCCAACCGGGGCCAGCTGCGCCGGATCGCCGAACAGGACAAGCGTCGGGAAGATCTCGCGCAGATCGTCAAACTGCTTCTGATCCAGCATGGAGCTTTCATCGACAAACCCGATATCGAGCGGATCTTCCCGCCGCTTCCAACCTGTGATGAAATCGGACCCGCGCAGTCCCGCCGCCGCCAATGCAGCAGGCACCGATTTATGCGCGTCATAGACGGCCTTTGCCCGGTCGAGCGCCGCATCGGTCAGCGCCTCGATCTCGGGCCGCTCCCCTTGCCCTGCCAGCCATTCGGCCACCTTCTCATATTCCGGGTCATAGACGGGCGTATAGAGGATACGATGAATGGTGGTCGCGGGCACACCGCGCCGCCGCAAGACGCTTGCCGCCTTGTTGGTGGGCGCCAGCACCGCCAGCGTCCGCCGCTCCCTGCGGCGCCTGCCCTCCCAGTCACCGGACACAAGGTCCACTCCGGCAGCCTCCAGCGCCTTCACCAGCTCGGCCAGCAGCATGGTCTTGCCGCTGCCCGCCTTGCCGATCACCGCCAGGACCTGCGTCTTGCCCTCGGCGGCGGGCAGCAGTGTCTCGGCATCCAGATCGACCCCCATGGACCGCAAGACCTCGGTCAAACGGTCATAGGCGGCGGCCTGATCCTCGGAATATGTGATGCTCTGACCGGACATGCCCGCACCCTAGGCAAAGCCGCGCGCGGGCACCACGGCAAAACCGCCGCCCCCTTTCATCTTGGCAAAAATACCTCCGCCGGAGGCGTCCCGTCCGCGCCGCCCATACGCCCCATCCTCCACGCACCGGCCTCTCCGATATCCCGTGGCAACGCGGGCCGAGGATGGCCCCGAAGGGGCCTGACGAGGCCCGCTCCCCGGGCGACCGCGCAAGCGGGCGCAATCCCCGCTGACAAAAAAACCACCCCGGGGCTCCTCCTCCCCGGGGCGGCTTTGCCGAAACCTGAAACCCTTCCGCCGATCAGACGGTCGGACCGGCCTCCAGCACATCCTCCAGCGTGGTCAGCCCGGTGCGCGGTGCCTGCACCAGCACCGACATGTTTCCGGGCTTATGCTCGTTCCGCAGCATTTTCATATGCGCGTCCGGCAGTTCCGCCCAGGGGAAGACCTCGGACATGCAGGGATCGAGGCGCCGTTCCACCATAAGCTGGTTCGCGGCCATGGCCTGCTTGAGATGGGCGAAATGGCTGCCCTGCAGGCGCTTCTGATGCATCCACATGTAGCGCACGTCGAAAGTCAGGTTATACCCTGTGGTCCCGGCGCAGATCACGACCATGCCGCCTTTCTTCACCACGAAGGTAGAGACCGGGAATGTGCTTTCGCCGGGATGCTCGAAGACCATGTCCACGTTGACGCCCTTGCCGGTAATGTCCCAGATCGCCTTGCCGAACTTGCGGGCTTCCTTGAACCATTCGGCATATTCGGGCGTGTTCACCTTCGGCAGCTGGCCCCAACACTTGAAATCGCGGCGGTTGATCACGCCCTTGGCACCAAGATTCATCACGAAATCGCGCTTGCTCTCGTCCGAGATCACGCCGATCGCGTTGGCCCCTGCCGTGTTGATCAGCTGGATCGCATAGGATCCAAGGCCGCCCGAGGCACCCCAGACCAGCACGTTCTGGCCGGGCTTCAGGTCATGCGGCTCGTGGCCGAACAGCATCCGGTAAGCGGTGGCCAGCGTCAGCGTGTAGCAGGCGCTTTCTTCCCAGGTCAGGTGCTTGGGCCGCGGCATGAGCTGCTGCGCCTGCACATTGGTGAACTGCGCGAAGGAGCCGTCAGGGGTCTCATAGCCCCAGATCCGCTGCGAGGGCGAATACATCGGGTCGCCGCCATTGCAGTGCTCGTCGTCACCATCGTCCTGGTTGCAGTGGATCACGACCTCGTCGCCCACCTTCCAGCGCGTGACCTTGTCGCCCACGGCCCAGACAATCCCCGAGGCGTCGGACCCCGCAATGTGATAGGGTTGCTTGTGGACGTCGAACATGCTGATCGGCACACCGAGCGAGGCCCAGACCCCATTATAGTTGACGCCAGCGGCCATCACCAGAACCAGAACTTCGTGACTGTCCAGTTGAGGCACATCGACGACTTCGACCTGCATTGCCTTGTCGGGCTCGCCCTGGCGGTCCTTGCGAATGGCCCAGGCATACATCTGCTTGGGCACATATCCCATCGGGGGGATTTCGCCCAACTCGTAAAGATCTTTTTCAGGCGCGTCGTAGCTTGCGATCGCGGGGTTGCTGTCCAAGGCCATCAGCTCCTCCAGGATGTTTTTTCTGCGGCGCGGAATCATTCCGTGCTCATGCAGAAAGTCCTAATAAGGCCCGCGCAACTATGCAACCCGAAATCGGGGTGTTTGTGAAATATTATGTCGCGGAGGATTTCTGAGGCAGGATTTCCCCAGGAAACTGCCCCAGGATTGGGCTGACAGACCGTGCATAGAACGCCACCAGCCGTTCGCCTTCATCGGTCAGGGCAAAGCTGTCTCCCTGCAACTGCAGCACGCGACGCCCCTGAAGGGTCTTCAACGCCGCCTCGATCGTGTAGGGAAGATCGCGTTTCGGCAGGAAGACCGGCGCCCCGGCGGCCAGCGCCCTTTCGAAGCGGTCTTCAATGGCGGGCAGCAGCGCCTCCTGGCTGCGAATGCCGCTGGCCATGGCATGGGCGATCACCGGGAAGGGCACGACCGGCATCACCGACCCGATCCGGTCCATCAGATCCTGCCCAAGCGTTTCCGCATGGCCTTCGTGGTCTTCTATGAACTGCGCGAGGCTGAGCGGCTCGCCAAAGCTGACCGCCGCCATGCCGAAGCGGCTGGCCTGTCGGGTCAGTCTTTGCCAGATCAGCAGGCGCAGATAGCGAAAGATCGGTTTCAGAGAGAAGCGAAAGCCGCGACCGCCCTCGGCATGGATCAGGTTGCGGTCCTCCATGACGCGATCATAGTTGATCGCCACCGGCACAAAGACCACATCGCGGCTGTCGCCGGGGCGGAAGCCGTCGATGATGTAGGACAACAGGCCCAGTTTCGGTTCGCGCAGCGCGCCGGTCCGGGTCAATCCGCCTTCGGGGAACACCGCCTGCGTCACCCCTGCCTCTGTCGCCATCTGCACGTAACGCGCCAGCACCTTGCGATAGAGCGGATTGTTGTGACGGCGGCGAATGAAGTAGCCGCCAAGCATTCGGATCAGCGGCTGCAAGGGCCAGACCCGCGCCCATTCGCCCACGGCATAGGCCAGGGCGCTGCGGTCTGCGGCCAGCCATGTGACCAGCACGTAATCCATGTTCGACCGGTGGTTCATCACGAAGATCACCGTCTTGTCCTTGCCGATCCCTTCCAGCGCGGCGGCATTCGCCGCACCCACCCGCACCTTGTAGAGCGATCGCGACAGAAAACGCGCCGCGCGGATGGCGAAGGCGAAATAGGTGAAAGCCGAGAAGGAGGGCACGATTTCCCGCGCATAGCGTTCTGCGGTCTGTGCGGCCACGTCTTCGCGAATGCCCCGTTCCCGCGCATAGGCCAGCACCGCCCTGGCGACCTCCGGGTCATAACGCAGGCGCAGGATCGTGTCGCGGCGGCGGGCCAGCTTGAAGGGCTGAATGGGATAGGACAGTTTCTGGTTCAGCCGGTCGACCGCGCGTTCCAGGCGGCGGCGCAGATACCAGCGGACCGAGGGCATCAGGATCCGGTCCAATGCCGTGACCGCCGCGAAAAGCAGCACCAGAATCAGCAGCCACGCCGGAACTTCGATCATCGTTGTCATCCCGGCGACGGTGGCAGGAAACGCGACCCGCTTCAATCGGGCTTGTGCAGGTCAGGGGGTTGACCGTGGCCCCGTGCCCTCAGCTATGCTGCCAGATATCAGGAGGACAGACATGCCCAAACCGGACCTCGACAGCGCCTATGCGCTTGGCGGCAAGGACGAGACCCGCGAATTCTACAAGGAATGGGCGGACAGCTATGACCAGACCTTTGCCGAGGATCGCGGCTATCGCTCTCCGGGCGAGGTCGCGCGCAGGTTTCGCGCCGCAGCCAAGGGGAATGAGCCGGTGCTGGATGTGGGCGCGGGCACCGGGCTGATCGGGGAAGAGATGACCGGCCTCACCATCGACGCGCTGGACCTGTCACCAGAGATGCTGGCGGTCGCGGGGCGCAAGGGTGTCTATCGTGCCCTCATCACCGCAGACCTGACCGGACCGCTGGATATCCCCGATGCCAGCTATGGTGGCGTCGTGTCCTCGGGCACCTTCACCCATGGCCATGTCGGCCCCGTCTGCCTGCCGGAACTGATGCGTATCGCCCGGCCTGGCGCTCTGTTCGTCTGCACCGTGATCCCGGAAATCTATGACAGCGCCGGGTTCGGGTCCGCACTGGCTCAGCTTGTGGCGAATGGGCAAATCACGCCGATCCGCTTCCATGACTTCGCGATCTACGACAAGGCCGATGATGCCCATGGCGATGCACACGGGCTGATCATGGAGTTTCACCGGCTATGATCGACTGGATGCAGCCGCAGAATAGCAGCGCAGCATCTATTCCCGTCTCGCCGCGATGCAGCGAGTTGACGGCGCATGAATATTCCCGATATACCCGGCCTGACGAAATAAGATTACCGATCTGGATTCGGAGGCCGCCTGATGACCGAGACCCAAAAAGACCGCCCCTGGCTGATTCGCACCTATGCGGGCCACTCGACCGCCAAGGCCTCGAACGCGCTTTATCGCGGCAACCTGGCCAAGGGACAGACGGGCCTGTCCGTGGCCTTCGACCTGCCGACGCAAACGGGGTACGACAGCGACCATGAACTGGCGCGCGGCGAGGTGGGCAAGGTGGGCGTGCCGGTCTGCCATCTGGGTGACATGCGGGCGCTTTTCGACCAGATCCCGCTGGAACAGATGAACACCTCGATGACGATCAACGCCACCGCGCCGTGGCTACTATCGCTCTATATCGCGGTGGCCGAGGAACAGGGCGCGGATATCGCCAAGCTTCAGGGCACCGTGCAGAATGACCTGATCAAGGAGTACCTCAGCCGCGGCACCTATGTCTGCCCGCCTGCGCCAAGCCTGAAGATGATCGCCGACGTGGCGGAATACTGCTATACCAACGTGCCGAAATGGAACCCGATGAACGTGTGTTCCTACCACCTGCAAGAGGCCGGCGCGACGCCCGAGCAGGAGCTGGCCTTTGCACTGGCCACCGGCATCGCGGTTCTGGACGCGCTGCAACCGCGTGTCCCGGCCGAGGATTTCCCGGCGCTGTGCGGACGGATTTCCTTCTTCGTGAATGCAGGCATCCGGTTCGTGACCGAGATGTGCAAGATGCGCGCCTTCGTGGACCTGTGGGATGAAATCCTGCTGGAGCGCTACGGGGTGAAGGACGCCAAGTTCCGCCGTTTCCGCTACGGGGTACAGGTGAATTCGCTCGGCCTGACGGAACAGCAGCCGGAAAACAACGTCTACCGCATTCTGATTGAAATGCTGGCCGTGACGCTTAGTAAAAAGGCCCGCGCCCGCGCGGTGCAGCTCCCTGCCTGGAACGAAGCGCTTGGCCTGCCCCGCCCCTGGGATCAGCAATGGTCGATGCGGATGCAGCAGATCATGGCGTTTGAAACGGACCTTCTGGAATATGGCGACCTGTTTGACGGCAACCCGGTGGTGGATGCCAAGGTCGAGGCGCTGAAAGACGGCGCGCGGGCGGAACTGGCCAATCTCGACTCCATGGGCGGGGCGATTGCCGCCATCGAATACATGAAGGGCCGGTTGGTCGAATCCAATGCCGACCGCGTGAACGGGATCGAGCGGGGGGAGACCGTGGTTGTCGGCGTGAACAAGTACACGGAAACCGAGCCTTCGCCGCTCATGGACGCGGATGGCGGGATCATGACCGTCGATCCCGGCGTGGAGGCCGACCAGATCGACCGCCTGAACGACTGGCGCACAACACGGGACAATGACGCCGTGAAAGCCGCGCTGGACGCCCTGCGGGCCGCCGCCGCTGCCGGGGACAACATCATGCCCGCCTCGATCGCTGCGGCAAAAGCCGGGGCCACCACCGGCGAATGGGCGGGTGTCATGCGCGTGGTCCATGGCGAATATCGCGGGCCGACCGGCGTGTCGCGGGCCGTTTCGAACAAGACGGAAGGGCTGGAGGATATCCGCGATGCCGTGGATGCCGTGTCCGATAGCCTTGGCCGCCGATTGAAATTCCTCGTCGGCAAACCGGGGCTCGACGGCCATTCCAATGGCGCAGAACAAATTGCCTTCCGCGCCCGCGATTGCGGAATGGAGATTTCCTACGAAGGCATTCGCCTGTCGCCGCAACAGATCGTGGATGCCGCCAAGGCCGAAGATCCGCATGTGATCGGCCTGTCGATCCTGTCAGGAAGCCATATTCCGCTGATCAAGGATGTGATGGCCCGATTGCAGGCCGAGGGGCTTGGGCATATCCCTGTAATGGTGGGCGGCATCATTCCGGAAGAAGATGAAAAGGCCCTGCTTTCCAGCGGCGTGGCACGGGTTTACACCCCCAAGGATTTCGAGCTGAATCGCATCATGATGGATATCGTACAGCTCGTCGCACCCCCGGTTGCCGCTGCGGAATAAGCAGACCTGTCCAATTGGACAGTGTAGCCTGTCCATTCAATGGAATGATTATTAACTATTGCCCCAAGGGCACCTGTACTTTTGGACAGGTGCCCCTATTTTATATTGAATACCCACTTTCAGGTAATTAACACGGTAATTAGTCACACGCGGGAGAACTTAAAAATGGCAATCGACCTCGATTCGATGTCCAAAGAAGAATTGCAATCGCTCAAGAAGAATGTCGACAAGGCTCTGACAAGCTTTGAAAAACGGCAACGGGAAGCAGCCCTTGCCGCTGCCCAGAAAGCGGCGCAGGAACATGGTTTCTCGCTGGACGAGATTCTTGGCAAGAAGGCCGCCGGGAAAACCTCTGTCCCGAAATACCGCAACCCCGATGACGCATCCCAAACCTGGAGCGGTCGCGGTCGCCAGCCGGCATGGTACAAGAGCGCCATCAATGCCGGCACCGATCCGTCCGATCTGGAAATCTGAGTCACCGATCAATCCTGATTGATCAACATCCCGGGCCTTTCGATGAATTGGCTCGGGGTGTTGCGTTTCCACGCTTCCGGAAAATGAACTTTCATCTTTCCTAACCAATGGCCCTCGGGCAAGGTGGCGTCAGTCACACACAGGGTTTTCAATGACCATTCATATCAGCGCCGCCCCCGGAGAGATTGCCGAAACCGTCCTGATGCCAGGGGACCCCTTGCGCGCCAAATGGGCGGCCGAAACATTTCTGGACGATCCGGTCTGCGTGAACGAAACGCGCGGGATGCTTGGCTTTACCGGGCACTGGAATGGCAACCGCGTCACCATTCAGGGATCGGGCATGGGCATGCCGAGCCTGTCAATCTATGCCAACGAACTGATCCGCGACTATGGGGCCAGGACGCTCATCCGGATTGGATCGGCAGGGGGAATGCAACCGCAGGTAAAACTGCGCGATGTTGTTCTTGCAATGACAAGCTCAACGCTTTCCACACCGTCACGCGGTATCTTCAAGGAATTGAACTACGCCCCTTGCGCGGATTACGGGCTGCTTCAGGCGGCCTATGCTGCCGCCCGAAAGCTGGATTGCGGAGTGCATGTGGGCGGGATCTATTCCTCGGACGTGTTCTATGACGAACGGCCCGATCTGAACGAGCAGATGACCCGCCACGGCATCCTGGCGGTCGAGATGGAGGCGGCGGAGCTCTACGTGCTGGCTGCCCGCTACGGCTGCCGGGCGCTTGCGGTTCTGACCATCTCGGACCACCTGCAAACCCACGAGGCGCTGCCGGCGCCGGATCGGCAATCCAGCTTTGCGGATATGGTGCAAATCGCCCTGGAAGCGGCCTTTGCCTGACACAGGAAGGCTTTCTTGATAAAAGCCTTTGGGTCCGGCGCGGACGGGGGCCGTGTAAACAGCCCCCTGCCCGCCCCGATCAGATCAGCTCAGATCACGACCACATCGAGCGGCGGGAAACCGTTGAAGCCGATCGAAGCGTAGGTCGAGGTATAGGCCCCACAGCAACGGATCACGATCCGGTCGCCCGATTGCAGGCTCAGCGGCAGGAAGACCGGGCGCTTTTCGTAAAGCACATCGGCACTGTCACAGGAGGGGCCTGCCAGAATGCAGGGGCCCATGGCGTCATCGCCATCCCGTTCGGTGATGAACTGGTAGCGGATCGCTTCGTCCATGGTCTCGGCAAGGCCCGAGAACTTGCCAATGTCGAGAAACACCCAACGGTGCAGGTCCGTGCGTGCCTTGCGCGACACCAGCAGCACTTCGGCGGCAATGGCGCCAGCCTCGGCCACGAGACCCCGTCCCGGCTCTGCCATGATCTGAGCGACATCGCCGAAGCGGTCGGCAATCAGGCGGCGCACTTCCGCGCCATAGACTTCCGGCCCATCCACTTCTTCGCCATAAAAGGCCGGGAAACCGCCCCCGATGTTCAGCAGACGGGGCGCGAACCCGGCCTCCTGCAACGCGCGCCAGCTGCCAGCCACCTCATCGAGGATACCCGCCCACATGGAGGCCCGGCGGGTCTGGGACCCCACATGGAAGGACAGGCCAACCGGGTCGAGCCCCAGCATCACCGCATGCTGGAACAGGGGCAGCAGGTTGGACCGGGCACAGCCGAATTTGCGGGTCAGCGGCCAGTCAGCTTCGGAAAATTCAACGATCAGGCGAAGATAGACCTGCGCACCGGGGGCGTGGGCCGCGATTTTTTCCAGCTCTTCTTCTGCATCGGCTGCGAAGAGGCGAATGCCCCGTGCGTAGGCATAGGCGATGTCGGCGGGTTTCTTGACGGTGTTACCGAAAGAGATGTGATCCGGCGATGCGCCCTGGTCCAGGCACAGCTCCACCTCGGCGCGGCTTGCGGCATCGAAACCGGACCCAAGCGACACCAGACGCGCGATGATTTCCGGGGCCGGGTTGGCTTTGACTGCGTAGTGGATATGCGCGTCGCCAAGCCCACGGGACAGGGCAGCATAGCGATCGGCCACCGCCTCGGTGTCGATCACGAGGGTCGGGCGCTCGAAGCGGTTCGCTGCAATGAAGGTCTCGGCACGGGATCGTGCGGCGACGGCAATAGAATCCGAGAAATCGGTCAACATAGCGGTCATGGTCATCTCCAACAGACCTGGCCCATCAAAGGGCGGCAAAGTTCCAGTTCGGAGACGTTACCGTCGCTACGTAACTGCGGCGGTCGAAACCACCCATGACAGAGGCGCGTGCGTTGGCGTCTTGTGACGGCGCATTTGGGGCTTTTGCCGAGTCATTGCAAGAATTTTATTGGCCGCGCCCCAAGTTTTTTCTCGTCCGCGACACGGCATTTTTGATCAAGTTTTCAATGGGCGGGTGATCTCAAACCCCATGGCTTCGATCATAGCCATTCACGGGCGGCGACACCCAATCGGCGGTCGCGTCGGTCTCGAAGACCTCCACCAGCAGCGGATAGCACGCCGCCGTGTCCGAGGAATGCTCCGAACTGCAATCGCCACCGGGGCAGGCAGACAACCCGCCAAGCAGGTCGATCTCTGCCACGAAATCCAGATGATCGCCGGGGCGAACGGGGCTGGCCTTCATGAAATACTGCCCGGTGTCGCGGGTGAAGCCAGTACACATGAAAACGTTTAAGACATCGTGAACAAGCGGCTCGGCCTCCGCCAGGGGCATCCCGGTTTCGGCCGCCAGCGCGCGGGTCAGGTTCGAATGGCAGCAATGATGATACTGCCCGCCCGCCAGCAGATTATGCGTATAGGGATCGCAGCGCGTGCCGATCACGTCATGGACGGACCCCCCATAAGCATCCATTCCGTACCAGTTCAGGCTGTCGTCAAGAATGGTCGCCATGGGCCGAAGCCCTGGAAAAGACGACCACAGCCGGTCGCCCGTCGTTACGTGCGTGCCGTGCAAAGCCCTTGTTTTTCCGGAATAAAACCGCTCCGATAGATCATGCAAGTTCCACAGGTTCAAATCCCCCACCTGCGGACCCTCAACCGAGGAAATCCGAAACGCCTGCCCTGCCTTCACCCGAAAACAGGCCCCGTCACGCGGCGGTGTCAGAACCTCGGCCACCTTCTTCCAGCCCTGCGTCGCGCGGGTCGCCAAAGCCGGGTCAAGACGTGGAAGGGTGTCGTTGGGGTAGCAGATAACCGGGGCAATGGCCCTTCGGACGTCGGCATCGGCGGGTGCGCTCATGGGTCTCTCCTGATCGTCGAAAACGGGGGGTGCCCTCCGTACACCCTGCGTACACCCCCCGTGCACCCCCTGTACAGCCGCGACGCCCCGATCCGAACGCGACCGCTCTTTCATCTTGGCCCAAATACCTCGGGGGAGTCGCCGCAGGCGGCGGGGGCGGAGCCCCCTTTCGCGGCCCGCAAGGGCCGCGCGGGTCGACGCCGAAGGCGGCGAAATCCCGGTCCCCTCACAGCGCTTCGCCGACGACCTTGCCCGAAAAGATGCAACCGCCCAGAAACGTCCCCTCCAGCGCGTTATAGCCATGATAGCCGCC
>NZ_JASHJX010000047.1 GCF_030732985.1 Nioella sp. MMSF_3534 | reverse complement strand
CCCCCGTGCAGACGAAACCTCGATTTCCGAAATCAGCCGGACCTGTTGCAAGACCTTGCCGCTTGCGGGGGGAAGAGGTTTCGAAACCTCTTCACAAGGGCCTTCGAAGGCCCTTCCCCGCCCTGGGGTGGGCCGGGCGCATCGGATCGGGCGGCACAGGGGAGATCGGTCCTATATGGCCGCTGGATCTGTGGAAAGGGCGGGATGCCTCCGGCGGAGGTATTTGGGCCAAGATGAAAGCGGAAGGCGCGATGCGGGAATGGGCGGCGGTGAGGGGCTTGCCAGAGCGACGGCCCGAGTCTATACGCCCCCGGTGGCCCTGCCTGGGTCCGAGACTCAACAATCAAGAAATGCCGTGTTTGGCCCCGTGATCGCTTCGGGGGTCAGTTCCGGCGAAGGAGAAGCGACATGAAACTGCATGAACTGCGCGACAATCCCGGCGCGACCAAGAAAGCCAAGCGTATCGGCCGCGGCCCCGGTTCGGGCAAGGGCAAGACCGCTGGCCGTGGTATCAAGGGTCAGAAATCCCGGTCCGGTGTTGCGCTGAACGGCTACGAAGGCGGCCAGATGCCGCTTTACCAGCGTCTGCCCAAGCGCGGCTTCAACAAGCCCAACCGCAAGGCATTTGCTGTCGTCAACCTGGGCCTGATCCAGAAATTCGTGGACGAGGGCAAGCTGGACGCATCCGCTGCCATCACCGAGGATGCGCTGGTCGCATCCGGCCTGGTGCGCCGCAAGCTGGACGGCGTGCGGATTCTGGCCAAGGGCGACGTGACCGCCGCGCTGAACCTGACCGTGACCGGTGCGTCCAAGTCCGCCATCGAGGCTGTCGAGAAGGCTGGTGGCAGCCTGACCGTGGCGGCTGCGGCTGCGGCGGAATAACTCGGCCTTCGGGCAAAAGCCCGATCAACGCTTGTGAGCGGTAACCTTACCGCTTACATCTTTGGCAAGTTCTTCCCGCGCCGCGTGGTCGACCCCGATCCCGCGGCGCTGTGCATGAGAGAGACCCTATGGCATCTGCTGCAGAGCAAATGGCCGCGAACCTGAGCTGGCGTACCTTTGGCAAAGCCACCGAGCTGCGCCAGCGTATCCTGTTCACCATCGGCCTTCTGATCATCTACCGTATCGGCACCTATATCCCGGTCCCCGGAATCGACGGCGAAGCGCTGCGCGACTTCCTCGACCAGGCCGCGGGCGGCATCGGCGACATGATCGACGTGTTCACCGGCGGCGCGCTGGGGCGGATGGGGGTCTTTGCCCTCGGCATCATGCCCTATATCTCGGCCTCGATCATCGTGCAGCTGATGACGGCCATGGTGCCGGCGCTGGAGCAGCTGAAGAAAGAGGGTGAACAGGGGCGCAAGAAGATCAACCAGTACACCCGCTACGGCACGGTGTTGCTGGCCACCTTCCAGGCCTACGGGCTGGCCGTCAGCCTGGAAGCGGGCGAACTTGTGACCGATGGCGGCTGGTTCTTCCGCGCGGCCTGCGTGATCACGCTGGTGGGCGGCACCATGTTCCTGATGTGGCTGGGGGAGCAGATCACGCAGCGCGGCATCGGCAACGGCATCTCGCTGATCATCTTCGTCGGCATCATCGCCGAGATCCCCGGCGCGCTGGCACAGTTCTTTACCCTGGGCCGGTCGGGCGATCTGCAGACCTTTACCGTTCTGGGCATCATCGCGATGCTGCTTGGTACGCTGACCTTCGTGGTGTTCATGGAGCGCAGTCTGCGCAAGATTCACATCCAGTATCCGCGCCGGCAGGTGGGGATGAAGGTGTATGACGGCGGGTCCAGCCACTTGCCGATCAAGGTGAACCCGGCGGGCGTGATCCCGGCGATCTTCGCCTCGTCGCTGCTGCTGCTGCCGACCACGGTCTCGACCTTCTCGGGCCAGAATGCGGGCCCTGTGATGACCTGGATCCTGGCGATGTTCGGCCCCGGGCAGCCGCTCTACCTGCTGTTTTTCGCAGCGATGATCATCTTCTTCACCTATTTCTACACGCTCAACGTGTCGTTCAAGGTGGATGACGTCGCCGACAATCTGAAGAACCAGAACGGCTTTGTTCCCGGCATCCGCCCCGGTCCGAAGACCGCCGAGTACCTGGAATACGTGACCAACCGCATCCTGGTTCTGGGCTCCGCTTATCTGGCGCTGGTGGTGTTGCTGCCCGAGATCGTCCGTACTCAGCTGACGATCACGGCCTATTTCGGCGGCACCTCGATCCTGATCATCGTGTCGGTCGGGATGGATACTGTGCAACAGGTGCAGTCGCATCTGCTGGCGCATCAGTATGAAGGGCTGATCGAGAAATCGCAGCTGCGCGGGCGCAAGTCCGGCGGCAGCCGCAACAAACGGAAAGGACCCGCGCGCCGATGAACCTTATTCTACTCGGGCCCCCGGGGGCCGGCAAAGGCACACAAGCGCGGATCCTGGTGGATGAGCGCAACATGGTCCAGCTGTCTACCGGAGACATGCTGCGCGCCGCCCAAAGCTCGGGCACCGAGATGGGAAAGCGCGTGGCCGATGTGATGGCCCGAGGGGAACTGGTGACCGACGAGATCGTGATTGGGCTGATCGAAGAGCAGCTGACCACGGTTGAAGCGGACGGGTTCATCTTTGACGGGTTCCCGCGCACGCTGGCGCAGGCCGATGCGCTTGGCGCGTTGCTGGCCAAGACCGGGCAGAGCCTGGATGCGGTGATCGAGATGCGCGTCGATGACGAGGCGCTGGTGGCGCGGATCACGGCGCGGTCGACCTGTGGCGATTGTGGTGAGGTCTATAACGACCTGACCAAGCCGATCCCCGCCGATGGAAAATGCGTCAATTGCGGCGGTACCGAGTTCAAGCGCCGCGCCGATGACAATGAGGACAGCCTCAAGCAGCGGCTGATGGAATACTACAAGAAGACCTCGCCGCTGATCGGCTATTACTATGCCAAGGGCGATCTGTCGGTGGTCGATGGTCTGGGCGAGATCGACGAGGTCGCGGGCGCGATCCGCACCGTTCTGGACGCGTGATCCCGATGCGGGCCGTGGTGCTGACCCTGACCGCGGCCCTGATCGCAGCCCCCGCCGTGGCGCTGGCACAGGACGATTGCCGTTCCGGCTTCTCTCAGTGGGATCTGGAGGATCTGCTGATCGAAGCGTTCGAGGCGCTGGAACAGCCGGATAACGCAGAGTCCAGCCATTGCGCGTTTCAGCTCGATCTGCCGGGGATGGACGTGCCGGAAACCGGTGCCGAGTTGGGCAGTTGCCGCTGGCAGGGTGTGGACGGCGAAACGGCCTTTCTTCTCGCCCCGGAACATCCCGACGAGGTGGCCGTCATGCGTGGCGGGGAAGAGATGGCGATGCTCGATCTGTGCGACATCTGACCGGGCTGAGCAGGGGCTTTCCAGAAAGTTCTTGACAAAAGCCGAACGCCCTTGACCCGGTGGGGAAATCCGCCTAACAGCAGGCTTCCCATCCGGGAATCGCGAGACTTGCGGGAATCAGCCCTGCATCCCCCTCGTACCGAATTGTTCGATGGCCCGCAGGCTGACCGCCTCGGGCTTTCGGTTGTGAAAAAAGGTTCTGGAGCTACGGAACCGCAACGGAAAAGGAAGACTACGTGGCACGTATTGCCGGGGTAAACATCCCCACCGCCAAGCGCGTTCCGATCGCGCTGACCTACATCACCGGGATTGGCCCCGCCTCCGCGAAATCCATCTGCGAAGCCGTGAACATCGACGAAACCCGTCGCGTGAACGAGCTGTCGGATGCCGAGGTTCTGGCCATCCGCGAGCATATCGACGCGAACTTCACCGTTGAAGGCGACCTGCGCCGCGAAACCCAGATGAACATCAAGCGTCTGATGGACCTGGGCTGCTATCGCGGTCTGCGTCATCGCCGGAACCTGCCCGTTCGCGGTCAGCGGACCCACACCAACGCCCGCACCCGCAAAGGCCCCGCAAAGGCCATTGCCGGTAAGAAGAAGTAAGGGGAGGTTCGCACAATGGCTCGTGACAAGACCCGCATGAAGCGTAAGGAACGCAAGAACATCGCCGCTGGTGTGGCGCATGTGAACAGCTCCTTCAACAACACCAAGATCCTGATTTCCGACGTGCAGGGCAACGCCATCTCGTGGTCGTCCGCCGGTACGATGGGCTTCAAGGGGTCGCGGAAATCCACCCCCTATGCCGCGCAGATGGCCGCAGAAGATGCGGGCCGCAAGGCACAGGAACACGGCGTCAAGACGCTGGAAGTGGAAGTTCAGGGCCCCGGTTCCGGCCGTGAAAGCGCGCTGCGCGCCCTGGCTGCCGTCGGTTTCAACATCACCTCGATCCGTGATGTGACCCCGATCGCACATAACGGCTGCCGCCCCCCGAAGCGCCGCCGCGTCTGATTATGTCTACTTGCCTGCGGGCCGTGTGACTCCCACACGGCCCGCAGGTTTGTCATTTTGATCCTCGAGCGTTCCGGGCAAGGGATCCGCCCGCGAACAGGAATGGAGGCGACACATGATCCATAAGAATTGGCAAGAGCTGATCAAGCCCACGCAACTGGTGGTCAACCCCGGCAACGACCCGGCCCGTCAGGCCACGGTCATCGCCGAACCGCTGGAGCGCGGCTTTGGTCTGACGCTTGGCAACGCGCTGCGTCGCGTTCTGATGTCGTCGCTGCAAGGCGCGGCAATCACGTCGGTGCAGATCGACAACGTGCTGCACGAGTTCTCGTCCATCGCGGGCGTTCGGGAAGACGTGACCGACGTGGTTCTGAACCTGAAAGGCGTTTCCATCCGCATGGATGTGGAAGGCCCCAAGCGTATCTCCATCTCGGCCAAGGGCCCCAAGGTTGTCACCGCTGGTGACATCTCGGAATCCGCCGGTATCGAGATCCTGAACCGCGATCACGTGATCTGCCACCTCGATGAGGGCGCCGATCTGTTCATGGAACTGACCGTGAATACCGGCAAGGGCTATGTCGCGGCGGAAAAGAACCGCCCCGAGGATGCGCCGATCGGCCTGATCTCGATCGACGCGATCTATTCGCCGGTCAAGAAAGTGTCCTACGACGTGCAGCCGACCCGCGAAGGTCAGGTGCTGGACTATGACAAGCTGACGCTGAAGCTGGAAACCGACGGGTCGGTGACCCCGGATGACGCCGTGGCCTATGCCGCGCGCATCCTGCAGGACCAGCTGTCGATCTTCGTCAACTTCGATGAGCCCGAGGCCGCTGGCCGTGCGGACGACGAGGACGATCTGGAGTTCAACCCGCTGCTTCTGAAGAAGGTCGACGAACTGGAACTGTCGGTCCGGTCTGCAAACTGCCTGAAGAACGACAACATCGTCTATATCGGCGACCTGATCCAGAAGACCGAAGCCGAGATGCTGCGCACCCCGAACTTCGGCCGCAAGTCCTTGAACGAGATCAAGGAAGTGCTGTCCGGCATGGGTCTGCACCTGGGCATGGACATCATCGACTGGCCGCCCGACAACATCGAGGATCTGGCCAAGAAGTTCGAAGACAACTTCTGATCGGACGGTGGGCAAACTGCCCACCCTACGAAACCCCGGGTAGGGTGGGCAGTTTGCCCACCGTCCCGAAAAATGCCCGCGCTGGCGGGGACCAAATGGGCAATCCTGCCCCACCAAGGAGGGACCGGCACGCACCGGCCCCGGACAAAGCACAAAGTCAGGAGACTTCATCATGCGTCACGCACGTGGCTACCGCCGCCTCAACCGCACCCATGAACACCGCAAGGCGATGTTCGCCAACATGGCTGGCTCTCTGATCGAGCACGAGCAGATCAAGACCACCCTGCCCAAGGCCAAGGAACTGCGCCCGATCATCGAGAAGCTGATCACTCTGGGCAAGCGCGGCGATCTGCACGCCCGCCGTCAGGCCGCTGCCCAGCTCAAGCAGGACGCCTATGTTGCGAAACTGTTCGAAGTGCTCGGCCCCCGTTACGCAGAACGTCAGGGCGGCTATGTTCGCGTTCTGAAGGCCGGTTTCCGTTATGGCGACATGGCGCCGATGGCGATCATCGAATTCGTGGACCGCGATATTGACGCCAAAGGCGCCGCCGACCGCGCCCGCGTCGAGGCCGAAGAAGCCGCCGAAGATTGATAGCTGGCCACTTGGCCAGATCGAAACGACGAAACCCCGCCGATTTTGGCGGGGTTTTTTCGTTAAGCTTGTGGCATTTTCCAGGTTCGTTAAGACGCTTTTGGTATTTCGATTCCATTCCGATCCGCGGCATCCGCGACAAGACGTTCCAATTCCCGTTCACAAACAGGAGTTTGCCCCATGAATTCCAGAATATCCCGACGAATGGGGCCCGGAAGCCCCATGATCCGCGCAAAAATATGCGGATTTACCTTTTCAGCCATTCGACACACAACATCAATCGTCATAATATGACTTTACGGAGCACCCGAATTCCGACAACCTGTCCAAAAAGACATGTCCAATAGTAGAGTACTCATATCCTTGCTGGATCAGCTGAAAGCCCTTGCCCCAATGGGGTATACCGTGGGGCTGCACATCCGTTTTGCGTCGCCAATGATTCTGAAAAGCACCTATCCGCCGGACTGGCAGCAGGAGTATCAGGACAATGCCTACGCTTTGCGTGACCCGCTGGTATTCTGGGGGATTGGCATAAGTGGACAGACCAGGTGGAGTGAAATCCGCCTGCCGGACCCGTTCAGCATCATGCAGAAGGCCAAACGCCATGGCCTGCTTTATGGTGCGGTGGTGTCCTGCGGGCCGATCACGTCCCGGTCAATCATCGGGTGCGCGCGCTCGGACCGTGAATTCACGGATGACGAGCTTGACGCGATTGCAGTGGTATCCCGCGCGCTTCACGAGGCCGCTGCACCACCCACCGAACTAACCAAGGCTCAGATCGAGGCGCTTCGCCTGATCGCCGATGGAGACAGACATACCGCAGCGGCTGCCAAGCTGGGTATTTCCGAGAGCGCGTTGAAAGCGCGCCTGTCGTCCGCCCGCGTTCGCTTGGGTGCGCGAACCACGGCCGAAGCACTCAAGAAAGCGCGGGAATTCCGATTATTATGACAGCAAAGGCAGTTGCCTCGCGGTTCAGGGTTTACCAACCGCCAACCAGGAGGCACCTCAATGCAAGTCACTACACTGTCTTTCGAGAACATGCACAACCATGGTGAGCTGTTCGCGAACATGCTCCGTGCGCGACACCAGACCTTCATCGTGCAGAACCGATGGGATCTGCCCGAAGCGAACGGCATGGAGTTCGACCAGTATGACACACCGGCCAGCCGGTGGGTCACGGTTCATGAAGACGGCCATGTCATGGCCGGGGTTCGGCTGACGCCGACCACGCATCGCTGTGGCATCTACACCTATATGATCCGCGACGCACAGCGCGGGTTGCTGGAGTCTATCCCGGCGGATCTGCTGGATCGGAAAGCGCCCGTCGCGAGCCATATCTGGGAATCGAGCCGCGTTTTCGTCAGCCGGGAGGTTCCGGCGAAACTGCGTTTCCGGGTTCAGATGCAGCTGATTTCGGAAATGGTCAGCTCGGCGCGGGATCTGGGGGCGTCCGAGCTGATTGGCATCATTCCCGCGAACTCGCCGCGTCTGGCCCGCCGGGTCGGGCTTGATTGTGTTCCCGCCGGTCGCGAGCTGGACTTCGACGGAGAGAAAAGCGTCGCGGTGTCGATCAGCATGGCCACCAAGATGCATTGATCGGATGGTGTATGCCGGAATGGCTTTTCCCCAACCGTATCCAGACATAGGGTGCGGGCATGGCCGATCTATTCGCACATGCCCCATCCGCCGACACCAACGCAGCCGGACCAAGGCCCCTGGCCGACCGGCTGCGCCCCCGTGCCTTGTCCGAGGTGATCGGGCAGGGCCATTTGCTGGGCCCCGATGGCAGCCTGCGGGTGATGCTGGATTCGGGGTCTCTCGGCTCGCTCATTTTCTGGGGGCCGCCCGGTGTGGGCAAGACCACGATTGCGCGCCTTCTGGCGCAGGAAACCGACCTGAGTTTCGTGCAGATCAGCGCGATTTTCACCGGCGTGCCGGACCTGCGAAAGGTGTTCGAGGCCGCCAAGCATCGCCGCGCCAATGGCGGCGGTACGCTTCTGTTTGTGGATGAGATCCACCGTTTCAACAAAGCCCAACAGGATGGCTTTCTGCCACATATGGAAGATGGCACGATTCTTCTGGTTGGGGCGACAACCGAAAATCCCTCATTTGAATTGAATGCGGCTGTTCTCAGCCGGTCGCAGGTTCTGGTGCTGGAGCGTCTGAATGACGAGGATCTGGACCAGTTGATCGCCCGCGCAGAGGCGGAGCTCGAGACACAGCTGCCCCTGACTGATGACGCTCGCGCATCCTTGCGCGAGATGGCCGATGGGGACGGGCGGGCGATGCTGAACCTGGTGGAACAGGTGGCGGCGTGGAAGGTCGACGCGCCGCTTGATCCGAAACAGCTTGGCCAGAGGCTAAGCCGCCGGGCTGCGCAGTACGATAAATCGGGCGATGCCCATTACAACCTGATCTCCGCCCTGCACAAATCGGTGCGCGGGTCGGACCCGGATGCGGCGCTATATTGGTTCGCGCGGATGCTGGAGGGCGGCGAAGACCCGCGCTTTCTGGCCCGGCGCATCACCCGGATGGCGGTGGAGGATATCGGCCTCGCCGACCCGCAGGCGCAGCGGCTGTGCCTCGATGCCTGGCAGACCTATGAACGGCTCGGCAGCCCCGAGGGCGAACTGGCGCTGGCGCAGGCGGTGGCCTATCTGGCGCTGGCACCCAAGTCGAACGCGATTTACGTGGCCTACAAGGGCGCGCGGAAGGCCGCCGCAAAAACCGGGTCCGCACCGCCGCCCAAACACATCCTGAATGCGCCCACGGGGTTGATGAAGGATCAGGGATACGGTGACGGATATGCTTATGATCACGATGCCGAGGACGGGTTTTCGGGGCAGGACTATTTCCCCGAGACCATGGCCCGCAAGGCATTCTACCAGCCGGTCGAGCGCGGCTTTGAACGCGATCTGGCCAAGCGCGTGGCCTATTTTGCAAAGCTGCGAGCCAAGCGGCAGGGCGGTTGACAAGCCCCGCGCAAAGCCACAAACCCCGCCCATGTTGACAACGCTTCTTCAGGTCGCCCTTGGCGGCGCCATCGGGGCCTCGGCGCGCTATGCGACCGGGGTCGGCATCGTGCGTCTGGTGGGGCACGGGGCCTTTCCGCTTGGCGTGATCACGGTGAATATCGTGGGGTCCTTCCTGATGGGGGTTTTCGTGGTGGCGGCCGCGCATCGCGGCCTGACGCATCTGTCGCCCTTCGTGATGACCGGTGTTCTGGGCGGGTTCACCACGTTTTCCGCCTTCTCGCTGGAGGCGGTGACGCTTTATGAACGCGGCGACCTGAGCGGGGCGGTGCTGTATGTCGTGGCCTCGGTCGTGTGTTCGATCTTCGGGCTGCTTCTGGGCCTGTGGCTGGCACGGGGGATGTTCGTATGAGTGGTGTTCAGACAGTGGAAGTCGGCCCGGGCGAGGGCGATCAGCGGCTCGACCGGTGGTTCAAACGGCGCTTCCCCCATATCGGGCAGGTGCGCATCGAGAAGATGTGCCGCAAGGGAGAGATCCGCGTCGATGGCGGGCGGGTGAAACCTGCGACCCGTCTGGAAGTGGGGCAATCCGTGCGCATCCCGCCGCTGCCCGATGAGGCCGCGCCGCAACCGTTTACCAAGCGGGACCATGTGTCTGATGCCGATGCGAAGATGATCCAGGGCGCGGTGATCTACCGCGACGACCATATCATTGCGCTGAACAAGCCACCGGGCCTGCCCACCCAAGGGGGCAGCAAGCAGACCCGACATGTGGACGGGTTGGCCGAGGCGTTGAAATTCGGGTTTGAGGACAAGCCGCGGCTGGTGCACCGGCTGGACAAGGATACGTCCGGTGTCCTGCTGCTGGCCCGCACGCGAGAGGCCGCGAAGGCCCTGACCGCCGCGATGCGTCACCGGGAGACGC
This sequence comes from Nioella sp. MMSF_3534, assembly GCF_030732985.1. Lineage (GTDB taxonomy): Bacteria > Pseudomonadota > Alphaproteobacteria > Rhodobacterales > Rhodobacteraceae > Nioella. The sequence continues at coordinate 18,397 of NZ_JASHJX010000047.1, read as the reverse complement.
GCAAGATCTACTGGGCTTTGGTGGCTGGTGTGCCGACGCCCTATCTGGGCGAGATCCGTTTTGGCCTGATGAAAGCGCCCGGCCATGGCCGCAAGGGCGAGGGCGAGAAGATGATCGCCATCCATCCGCGCGACATGGACCAGAACCCCGACGCCAAGCGCGCCCATACGCTCTATGCCACGCTCTACCGCGTCGCGTCGCGTGCGGCCTGGGTGGCGATGGAGCCGATCACGGGCCGCACCCATCAGCTGCGCGCGCATATGGCCGAGATCGGGCACCCGATCATCGGGGACGGAAAATATGGCGGCTCGGGTCAGGAGAATCTGGGCGATGGATGGGGTGCGCAACTGGGCGGGATCATCTCGAAGAAACTGCATCTGCATGCGCGGATGATGCGGTTCGAGCATCCCGTGACGCATAAAGAGATCACCATCACCGCCCCCTTGCCTGAACATATGGCGCAAAGCTGGGAAACGCTGGGCTGGGATGAAAGCCTTGCCGCAGACGACCCGTTCGAAGGGGTGAAATGACCCTGAAACTGGTCATCTTCGATGTCGACGGTACGCTGATCGACAGCCAGGCCCATATCGTCGGGGCGATGAGGGCCGCGTTCGAAGGGCAGGGCCTGACCCCGCCAACGCGCGAAGAGACCCTGTCGATTGTTGGTCTGTCCTTGCCTGTGGCCATCGACCGGCTGATGCCAGGGGCCGATTTGGCGCTGCAATCGGCCCTGGTCGAGGGGTACAAGGACGGTTTCATGCGGATGAGGGTTGAGGGCGGCGAGGCGCTGTCGCCTTTCTATCCCGGCGCGCGCGAAATGCTGGGGTCGCTGGCCGCACGGGACGATCTGCTGCTTGGCATTGCTACCGGAAAATCGCGCCGCGGCATGGATCACCTGATGGAGATGCACGGGCTTCGCCGCCTGTTCCAGACGGTGCAGGTGGCGGACGATCACCCGTCGAAACCGAACCCTTCGATGATCCAGGCCTGTCTGTCCGAAACCGGGGTAGATACTACACATGCGGTGATTCTCGGGGATACGGTTTTCGACATGGAAATGGGCCGCAATGCCGGAATTCCCGCGGTCGGTGTCGAATGGGGCTATCACCCGGCAGAAAATCTGGTGACCGCAGGGGCGATGAAAGTGCTGACGCATTTCGACCAATTGGACAATGCACTGAACGAGATCTGGGGCTGAGCAATGAGCGAGTGGAAGGCGAAACGGTTCTGGAAGGAAACACGCGTTGCCGATGCCGAGGGCGGTTGGCAGGTGCTGCTGGACGGACGTCCGGTGCGCACCCCTCTGAAATCCGCAATGGCGCTGCCGACGCGTGAAATGGCCGACGCCGTGGCCGCCGAATGGCAGGCGCAGGACGGCGTGATCGACCCGCTGTCGATGCCTTTCACGCGCTCGGCAAACGCGGCGATCGACAAGGTGGCAACCCAGCATGCAGAGGTGGCCGCAATGCTGGCGGCCTATGCGGAGACCGATCTGCTGTGCCATCGGGCAGACTCCCCCAAAGAGCTGGCAGATCAGCAAAACAAGGGCTGGAACCCGGTTCTGGACTGGGCGGAGAAGACCTATTCGGCACCGCTGGCGGTGGTGTCCGGCATATTGCCCGCCGATCATCCTGACGAAAGCCTTGCGGTTTATGCCCGTGTCGTGGCGGGGTATCGGCCCTTTTCCCTGACCGCATTGCATGACCTTGTGACGCTCTCGGGGTCGCTTGTGCTGGGGTTGAGTGTCGCGAATGAGCAAATCGAGCCCGACGCGGCCTGGCGCCTGAGCCGAATCGATGAGGATTGGCAGATCTCGCAGTGGGGCGAGGACGAGGAAGCGAGTGAAGCTGCCGAGATCAAGCGCCGTGCTTTCCTGCATGCGGCGAACTTCCTGCGCCTTGCGCAAGGAACGTGATGTTTCCCTAGGCACTTTGATAATGCTGTTGCGCAGGGCGCGGGCACCTTGGGAAATTTACCCTAGGTAAGCCTTGGAACAGTGTGTTTCACCAAACCCTACCCTTGACCTCATCACCCAGATTTGCCCAATTAAAGGGCGGGGGCTGGTGCTGATGGCGTTTGCCCCTCCCAATTCAAGGGCCTTAATGGCCGAACAAGTCGCCCAAAAGGGCGAACCATCAGGAAGAGGTAAACATGAAAAAATCCGTTCTTCTCGGCACGCTTGCCGTGGCAGGTCTCGCAGCTGGTGCTGTGTCCGCGCAGACGCTGGACGAAGTCCGCGCGCGTGGTGCACTGAACTGCGGCGTGACCACTGGCCTCGTCGGCTTTGCGGCGCCCGATGCAAACGGTGAATGGGAAGGCTTCGACGTTGGCGTTTGCCGCGCTGTCGCCGCTGCCGTTCTCGGCGACTCCACCGCCGTGAACTTCGTGCCCACCACCGGTCAGACCCGCTTCACCGCGCTGGCCTCCGGCGAGATCGACATGCTGGCCCGGAACACCACCTGGACCTTCAGCCGTGACGTCGACCTGCGTTTCGAATTCACCGGCATCAACTACTATGACGGTCAGGGCTTCATGGTTCCCCGTGAACTGGGCGTGTCCTCGGCCATGGAACTCGACGGTGCAACCGTCTGTATCCAGACCGGCACCACCACCGAGCTCAACCTGGCGGACTTCTTCGCCTCGAACAACATGAGCTACGAGCCGGTTCCGATCGAAACCAACGCAGAAGCGCAGCAGCAGTACCTGGCTGGCGCCTGTGACGTGTACACCACCGACGCCTCTGGCCTGGCCGCAACCCGCGCCACCTTCGAAGATCCGTCGGCACACGTGGTTCTGCCGGAAATCATCTCGAAAGAGCCGCTCGGCCCGCTCGTTCGCCATGGCGACAACGAATGGGGTGACATCGTCCGCTGGACGCTGAACGCTCTGATCGCAGCTGAAGAGCTTGGCGTGACCTCGGCAAACGTGGCTGAACTGGCTGCCGGCACCGAGAACCCGGAAATCAACCGTCTGCTCGGCTCCGAAGGCGACCTGGGCGGTATGCTCGGCCTGTCCTCCGACTGGGCGGCAAACGCGATTTCCTCCGTCGGCAACTACGGTGAACTCTTTGAAGGCAACATCGGTGAGAACACCCCGATCGGTCTGGCGCGTGGTCTGAACGCACAGTGGACCGATGGTGGTCTGCTCTACTCGCCGCCGTTCCGCTAAGGAATAGCCGGAATTGGGGGGCGCGGCATTGCCGCGCCCTTCTTCCAATTGCGCCTCACCAAGTACTGACCATGCGACCGGACCACCTGTCATACAGGTGAATGGGGGGTCGTGGGTCGCTCCTCCAGCGACAGTCGGGGTTGCCAAACATGTCATCAGCAACAAACCCACCGGCCGAGTCCTTCCGACTTAGCCAACTTATTTACGACACCCGGTATCGGTCCATGACCATTCAGGTTGTCGCCTTCGCCCTCATCCTCGCGGCGATCTGGTTCCTGGGACGGAACATCGTTCACAATCTTGAAGAACTCGGGAAAGATTTCAATTTCAGCTTCCTGAACTCTCGCGCCGGCTACGATATCAACCAGCGCCTCATCGAATACTCGAATGACTCCACCCACGGGCGCGCCGCGCTTGTCGGTATCCTCAATACGCTTCTCGTGGCTTTCCTGGGCTGTATCCTGGCCACCATCCTCGGCGTCATCGCAGGGGTTCTGCGCCTGTCGAAGAACTGGATCGTCGGCCGCCTGATGACCGTCTATGTTGAAGGCTTCCGCAATATCCCGCTGCTTCTGTGGATCATCCTGATCTTCGCGGTCATGACCGAATCCACGCCGCAGCCGCGCGATTTCCGAGGGGAGGATGCAGAGGCGTCGATGATCCTTGGCGAAAGCGTGGCTGTCACGAACCGCGGCATCTACGTGCCCAATGTCGTCTTCACCCGCTCGCTTGGCGGCAATGAGATGACCGAGGCGGCGGACGGTGTCGAAGCGGCGGTCATTCCGACTGCCGCGGCCATCGACTGGCTGCTGGTTCTGGTCCTGCTGGTTGGCGGGGTGTTCGCATCCAAGGCCATCGGTCGTTGGGCCACAAGAACGCAGGAGGCCACGGGGGTCAGACCGCCCGCCACCTTCTGGATGCAGCTCGGCGTGATCCTCGGGCCGTTCGTTGTGGTCATGCTCGTCCTTGGGGCGACGCTGGACATCCCGGAACTGAGGGGCTTCAACTTCTCCGGCGGTATCCATATGCGGAACTCGCTGATTGCCCTGTGGTTCGCGCTGTCGCTCTATACCGGGGCCTTCATCGCCGAGATTGTGCGGGCGGGTATCATGGCCGTCAGCAAGGGCCAGACCGAGGCGGCCTTCGCCCTTGGCCTGCGTCCGAACCGGACGATGAACCTGGTGATCCTGCCGCAGGCGATGCGGGTGATCATTCCGCCGCTCATCTCGCAATATCTGAACCTGACCAAGAACAGCTCGCTCGCCATCGCTGTGGGCTACATGGATGTTCGCTCCACCCTCGGGGGGATCACGATCAACCAGACCGGCCGAGAGCTGGAGGGCATGTTGCTTCTGGGTCTGTTCTACCTTGTGACCTCGCTGGTCATCTCGGGCGTGATGAACATCTACAACAATTCCGTCAAGCTGAAGGAGCGGTGATATGGCGAATACACCTTCATTTGTCCGCACCCAGATGCTGGAACCACAGGACCCGCCACTCGGCGAAAAGGGCGTGGTGAAGTGGATCCGGGAGAACCTGTTCTCGGGTTGGCTGAACTCGATCCTGACGCTGGTGTCGATCTATGTGATCTACTGGGTCCTGGCGCATATCCTGCCCTGGGCGCTCGGCGGGATCTGGAACGCGGAATCGCTGTCGGAGTGCCGGGAAATCCGGGATGCGTCAGGCGTTGGCCATGACGTTGCCTGTTGGGCTGTGATTGGCGCGCGCTGGCACCAGCTCTTGTTCGGCTTCTACCCGTCCGAGCTGTACTGGCGGCCGATCCTGGCGCTGATCCTGTTCGGTGTCGCGATTGCTCCGGTTCTGTTCGACACGGCGCCGCGCAAGCTGCTGATCGTGACGGCCATCATGCCCTTCGCCGCCTATTGGCTGCTGTGGGGTGGCACGATCTGGGGTCCGATCGTGACGGCCCTCGGCTTCGTGATCGGTTGGGCCATCATCAAGTACGGGTCCGCAACGCTCGGTGCTTTAGGGGCAACGATCGCGGCCATCGTGGTGCCATTGCTCTACTGGCTGTTTGTAGCCGGAGCGATCAGCGGGGCGCTTGGCTCGGCTCTGCCAATCGGGATCGAGTCGGTTGCCTCTGACCGGTTTGGCGGCTTCATGCTGGCCATCGTGATCGGTGTCGCAGGCATCGTGATGTCGCTGCCGCTTGGCATCCTGCTGGCGCTTGGGCGTCAATCGGATCTGTTCATCATCAATAAATGCTCGGTCTTCTTCATCGAGATCATCCGGGGTGTTCCTCTGATCGTGTGGCTGTTCACGGCATCGCTGCTGCTGAACTACTTCCTGCCGCCGGGGACCAACTTCGATCTGATGTTGAGGGTGATCATCATGGTGACGCTCTTCTCCTCGGCCTATATCGCCGAGGTGGTCCGTGGGGGCCTCGCGGCCCTGCCGCGTGGCCAGTATGAAGGCGCGGACAGCCTTGGGTTGGACTACTGGCAATCCATGCAGCTGATCATCCTGCCGCAAGCGCTGAAGATCTCCATTCCCGGGATCGTGTCCTCGTTCATCGGCCTCTTCAAGGATACCACGCTGGTGGTGTTCATCGGCCTGCTGGACCCGATTGGCCTGTCCAACGCAATTCGCGCTGACGCGGCCTGGAACGGTATCTACTGGGAACTGTTCATCTTCATCGGCCTTTGCTTCTTCATCTTCTGTTTTCTCATGTCCCGCTACTCAATGTGGCTGGAGCGCAAGCTTCAGACCGGGCATCGCTAAGGAGACGTCCAAATGACTGACGCTCAAACTTCTACTATCCAGGACCGCGAAATCGACCGGTCCCACATGACGGTCTCTGACGAGGTCGCCATCGACATCTCGGGGATGAACAAGTGGTACGGCACCTTCCACGTGCTGCGCGACATTGATCTGACGGTGTATCGTGGCGAACGGATCGTGATCTGTGGCCCCTCGGGGTCGGGCAAATCCACCCTGATCCGCTGCATCAACGCTCTGGAAGAACACCAGCAGGGCAAGATCGTGGTGGACGGCACCGAACTGTCGAATGACCTGAAGAACATCGACAAGATCCGGTCCGAGGTTGGCATGTGCTTCCAGCACTTCAACCTGTTCCCGCACCTGACCATTCTGGAAAACTGCACGCTGGCCCCGATCTGGGTGCGCAAGACGCCCAAGAAAGAGGCCGAGGAAACGGCGATGCATTTCCTGAGAAAGGTGAAGATCCCGGAACAGGCCGACAAGTACCCCGGCCAGTTGTCCGGCGGTCAGCAGCAGCGTGTGGCAATTGCCCGTTCGCTCTGCATGCGTCCGCGCATCATGCTGTTCGACGAGCCCACCTCGGCGCTTGACCCCGAGATGATCAAGGAAGTGCTCGACACCATGATCGAGCTGGCCGAAGAAGGCATGACCATGCTCTGCGTGACCCACGAGATGGGCTTTGCGCGGCAGGTCGCCAACCGCGTGATCTTCATGGATGCTGGCCAGATCGTGGAACAGAACGAACCGGAAGAGTTCTTCACCAATCCGCAGTCGGACCGGACCAAGCTGTTCCTCAGCCAGATCCTCGGTCACTGAGCCGACCGACAGCAATCAAAGAGGCCCCCGTGGATCGCGGGGGCCTCTTTCGTTCAGGGCAGGTCATGGGGCGTGACGAAATCCAGCACCCGGCCCATCCCCCACTGCACATCCCGCCAGTCTGACTCGTCGCAATCCACCACCAGCGTGGCGCAGGTCGGGAAGTCGGCGAAGCGGGGATGATCGGGTTTGCTGAACAGCAGCCGCTCGGCGAATTCGGCCATGCCGGGGTTATGGCCAATGATCATGTGGGTCATCGCATAGGACCCGCGCGTGTAGCCCAGGAGAGTTTCGGGCGATGCGTGATAGAGCTTTTCGGCCGTGTTCACCTTGGGTTTGCCAGCAAGGGCCGGGGCGATGCCCTCCCAGGTTTCCTGCGCGCGACGGGCCGAGGAGACGGTGACCTTGTCGGGCACATAGCCGTTGTCCCGCAACCAGGCCCCGATGCGCGGACCATCACGCCGCCCACGCGCGTTTAGGGGGCGGTCATGGTCGTCCAGCAGGGGATTATCCCAGTCCGATTTCGCATGGCGGGTGAGGATCAGTGTCAGGGTCACTTGTGGAAATACCTCATGTGGTGGGCCGTTTGGGCCGGATCACGGCCAAAGCGTTGGCTGACAGGGCAGGCGCGGCGGACGAGACAACCGCCGGTCAGGCACTCAGCGCCTTCTGGACGGTCCAGATGGGCGTGGCAGGCGGGAACGTCGTAGGGCCGTGGCCCAAGCGCCCCGACCGGACAGGCGGTCAGACAGGGCTGCGCGCAGGTGGTGCAGGGGCTGTCGGCAGGGGGCGGGGGCAAGTCCAGCCTGTCGGGCAGAAGGATGGCTCCCCGGATCGAGATCATCATGCCTGCCGTGTCATGTACCAGCATGCCCACGGGCGAGGGCCATGCCCGACCCGTGCGTTCGGCCCACCGGATGAACGGGGCATAGGGTGGGCCGCCGAAGGGGAAATGCGGGGTGCCTCCGGTGTGTGTGGCCAGCATGGTGATGACGCGGGTCGACCATCGGTCAAGCCCGTCGGGCGCACCATCCAAGAACTCCGGTTCCTGTGTGACATGCGTCCAGAACCCAGGCTCCAGCGGAGATAGCAACACCATGGTGCCGGGGGCACAGCCATCGTCCTCGGTCGCGTGGAGCGCGCCGAAGATGTCGAGGAAATGCGGGGCGGCAAGCGCCTGAATCGCTGCGAGGTCCATGACCGGAACTCTGCGTCCGCGCGCGGAACTTGGCAAGTGTCAGGCGCGGATCATGCTGCCCGCACCATGGGCGGTGAACAGTTCCAGCAGGACGGCGTTGTTCACGCGCCCATCCACGATGGTACAGGCCCGCACGCCATTGCGCACCGCGTTCACGGCGGTTTCCGTCTTGGGGATCATGCCGCCCGCGATCACGCCGTCGGCGGTCATCTGTTCCACCTCGGTGGCGGACAGCTGGGTCAGCACCTCACCCGCGGCGTTCTTGACGCCCGCCACATCGGTCAGCAACAGAAGCCGGTCAGCCTTGAGCGCCGCCGCGATGGCGCCCGCCGCCGTGTCGCCGTTGATGTTGTAGGTCTCGCCCGCACGGCCCGCACCAAGGGGGGCCACGACGGGGATCATGTCGTCTTCGAAGAGGTTCAGCAGCACCGCCGGGTCGACCTCTGCCGGTTCACCGACAAAGCCCAGTTCCGGATCGGCAGGATCGCAGATCATCAGGTTCGCATCCTTGCCGGAAAGGCCCACGGCCTTGCCGCCCTGCGCGTTGATCGCCTGCACGATGCGCTTGTTGACCATGCCGGACAGCACCATCTCGACCACGTCCACCGTGGCGGCATCGGTCACCCGTTTGCCTTTGACGAACTCGGATTTCACCCCGAGCTTGGCCAGCATCTCGTTGATCATCGGGCCGCCGCCATGGACGATCACCGGGTTCATGCCGACCTGACGCAGCAGCACCATGTCACGGGCGAAATTGGCCATCGCCTCTTCGTCGCCCATGGCGTGGCCGCCGAATTTGATCACCACGATCGCATCGTTGTAGCGCTGCATATAGGGCAGGGCCTCGGACAGGGTGCGGGCGGTGGCGGCGTAGTCGCGGGTGGTCATGGTCACTTGTTTCTTCATCGGTCTGGCCCTCTGGTCATCCATTGTTAGGGCTTGGGCGTGTGACGCTCAATAGCTCAGATGATTCCGGCGATGATCGCGCGCAGGGTGGGGATGCCGACGCCCTTCTCGGACGAGGTCGCCACGATTTCCGGGTAGGCGGCGGGATGTTTGGCCAATGCGCCGCGCACCTGTTCGAGAAGGCCGGGCATATCCGCCTGTTTGATCTTGTCGGCCTTGGTCAGCACCACCTGAAAGGGCACGGCAGAGCGGTCGAGCAGGTCCATGATCTCTTCATCCACGGGTTTCACCCCATGGCGGCTGTCGATCAGCACGAAGGCGCGGCGCAGGTTGGCCCGGCCCGAGAGATAGGCCTTGAGAAGCCGCTGCCATTTCTCGACCACCTTCACAGGCGCGTTGGCGAAGCCATAGCCGGGAAGGTCGACCAGGTAGTGACTGTCGGCGATGGTGAAGAAATTGATTTCCTGCGTGCGGCCCGGCGTGTTCGAGGCGCGGGCGAGCGCCTTGCGCCCCGTCACGGCGTTAATCAGCGTCGACTTGCCCACGTTGGATCGGCCCGCGAAGCAGACCTCGATCTTGTCGCCGGGCGGCATCCCGTCCATGGCAACGACGCCCTTCAGGAACTCGGACCCGGCGGCGAACAGCAAACGGCCCTTTTCGGCCTCATCTGCCTCGGGCTTCGGGGCGAGGGGGAAGCGGATTTCCATGGTCAGATCACCTCTGCCGTGTCGCCGACGCTTATGTCACCCGAGGTCACGACCTCGCCATAGACGCAAAACTCGCGGTCGTCGTTCAGCACGCTCAGCGTATCGGCATCGCGTTTGCCGGTATCGGGGTTCGTGGTCGTCGCCATGCAGCGTACCACCGGCTCGCGGATCGCAATCTCGGCGCTGCCGATGCGGATGGTCTTGCCGATCAGGTCGAACTCCTCCCACGGGGCCCACCCCTCGACCCAGATATTGGCACGCCAGCGGCGGGTCGACAGGCTCTGCCCCAGTTTCTGCTCGACCACGCGATGCGAGGCCATGTTGCCGATACTGACAGACGGAAAATCCGTATCGGTCATGCCGCGCCCGGGCACCCGCACGACCCGCTGCGACTGTGCGCGCTTGGGGTCCATCAGCGGTTTGGTCCAGGTGATCAGCGCCTGCGGGTCATCATCGGGCCGGAAGGTCAGATCGGGCAGGTCGGGATGGGTGAGGGTGACCGTCTCGGTCGCCTCATCGAGACGCGCTTCGATCGCCATCAACCCCGGCAGCTTCGCCCCGATCGAGAAATTCTGACAGGGCGCCCAAGCGCTGCCATCGGTTTTGGCGGCGTCATGGGCGACGGCCCAAGCCCTGTCCCACGGAAAACACATACCCGCCGTGAGGCGGGCATGGGTCAGGGCTTCTCGCCCATGGCTTTTGATCGGGTGACGCCAGAGCGCCTCAACCTTGGCAGTCATCATTCGGACTTTGTCTTGCGTTGGAAGCTCTTGCGGATATTGCCGAACACGTCCGGCTTATGCCCGTGGCTGCGCATGATGATGTATTGCTGGGTGAAGGTGATCGTGTTGTTGGTGATCCAGTAGACGATCAGGCCGCTGGCAAAGCTGCCAAGCATGAACATGAAGACCCAGGGCATCCAGGCAAAGATCATCTGCTGCGTCGGGTCCGTGGGGGCCGGGTTCAGTTTCTGCTGCAACCACATTGAGATGCCCAGAAGGATGGGCAGGATGCCAATGAAGATCAGCGCAAGGATGCTGCCCGGTTCCGGTCCGGCCCAGGGGAACAGGCCAAAGAGGTTGTAGATCGTCGAGCTATCGGGCGCGGACAGGTCGTTCAGCCAGCCAAAGAACGGCGCGTGACGCAGTTCCAGCGTGACGAAGATCACCTTGTAAAGCGAGAAGAAGATCGGGATCTGCAGAAGGATCGGCAAACAGCCCGAGGCGGGGTTCACCTTGTTCTTCTTGTAAAGCTCCATCATCCCTTTCTGCATCGCCTCACGGTCGTCGCCGGCGCGTTCCTTCAGCTTCTCCATCTCTGGCTGAAGTTCCTTCATCTTCGCCATCGAGACATAGGAGCGATAGGCCAGCGGGAAGAGGATCGCCTTGATCAGCAGGGTCAGCGCGATGATGGCCAGACCCATGTTGCCGATAAGGGCGTTGAGGTAGTGCAGCAGCCAGAAGATCGGCTTGGTCAGGAAGTAGAACCAGCCCCAGTCGATGGAGTCCAGGAACCCGTCGATGCCTTCCTCGTTTTCATAGCGGCGGATGGTTTCCCATTCCTTGGCACCCGCGAAAAGGCGCGTGGTGGATTCCGCGGTTTCACCCGGGGCGACCGTCACGGCGGGCAAGCGTGCCTCGGTCTGGTAGATCTCCGATCCGGGGACATAGCGAGACACGGCGGTGAAGGGCTGGCCGGAGCCGGGAACCAGCGTGGTCATCCAGTATTTGTCGGTAAATCCGATCCAGCCGGAGTCGGTCACCTCCGTAACCTCGGCCTGAGCCCCTTCGCGCTGCACGAAATCCATGTCGGTCATGCCGTCATAGTCGAGTTCGTTCAGGGTGCCATCAGAGTTCTGGACGACGCCCTCATGCAGAATGAAGAAGTTTTGCAGGTCCTCGGGCAGGCCGTGGCGGGCGACGATGCCATAGGGGGCAAGGCGTACATCCGTATCGCCGGTGTTTTCCACCGTCTGGGTGACGGTGAACAGGTAATCCTCATCGACCGAGATCGTGCGGCGGAAGATCAGGCCATTGCCATTGTCCCACCGCAGGGTCACGGGGGTTTCGACGGTCAGCGATTGGCCCTCTTCCAGTTCCCAGGGCGTGTTCGATCCCGGCACCTGATCGTAGTCGAGCGATCCGCCCGGCGTCCAGCCGTAGAGAGCGTAATAGGCCCCGGTCTCACCCACGGGCGAGAGCAGGCGGACATTGTCCGATGTCTCGTCCAGTGTCTCGCGGTAGTTGCGCAAGAGCAGGTCGTCGAGGCGGCCGCCTGTCAGCGCGATGGAGCCATAGAGCGACGGGGTATCGATTTCGATCCGTGGGGATTCAACCAGTGCTTCCGGGGCGTCTTCGGCTGCGGTGCCATCGGCGGTTCCCGCGGCGGGCGGAATCAGAGCGACCTCGTTGCCGTTTTCATCGACAACGGTAACGGCAGCCGGATCGTTGGCGGCGGGGTCACCGGCCGGTTCTTCGGGCGGGAACATGATCGACCACAGCAGAATGACACCCATGCTGAGCGCCATTGCAAGAATGAGGTTCTTGTTCTGGTTCTGATCTTGCATGCCCGCGTATCCAGCCTTGGTTGAAGTCACGCAGGTTCAACAGACTGAGGCTGGAAAGGTCAAGCGGTTTTCCCGGTTCTTTGGGTCGTCCGCGCGGTTTGGCCCCGCATTGATGCAGTGATTTACCCTGCGCGGCGACCGATCCTTGGGGTCTTGGCGAGCCCCGCGGTATAGGTCTGGACCCAGGCGACGGTGTCTTCGAAGGGCATCGGACGGGCGATGATATAGCCCTGAAGGTGATCGCAGCCCAGTTGCGCCACGACGCTGCGTTCTCCGGGAGTTTCGACGCCTTCGGCGACGGTGGCCACATTCAGCCGCTCTGCCAGCGCGAGGATGCCCGCAACGACGGCGCGCTGTGTGGAGTCCTGATCAAGCTTGGTGACGAAGCTGCGGTCGATCTTGATGCGGTTCACGTGAAAGCGGCGAATATTGGCGATGGAGCTTTGTCCGGTTCCGAAATCGTCGAGATCGAGGTTGAACCCATGTGCACCCATCTGCTCGATATTGCGCAGGATCACGTCATCTTCGGACTGGGCGGCCACGGTTTCTAGGATCTCGACGGTCAGCCGCGCCGGGCGCAGGTCAAAGCGGTCGACCTCCCATTTCAGGCGGTCGGCCAGGGTCGGATCACGCAGTTCCTCAGCCGAGAAATTGACCGCGACAGACGGAACGGAACAGCCCGCCATATCCCATTCCTGAATGGCGCGCAGCGATTGCGCCAGGATGCATTCGCCCAATCGCCCCATACATCCGGCATCTGCCACCGCGGGCAGGAAATCGGCAGGGGTCAGAACACCCGCCTCGGGATGGTGCCACCGCGCCAGAGCCTCAAACCCGGTGACCGCGCCGGTATCGGCACTGACCTGCGGCTGGAACCAGGGCCGGATGTAGCCAGAGGCAATGGCGTCCTCCACCTCCTCCGCCAGACCGTGACGCAGTTGCGCGCTGGACTTGATCCGGTCGGAATAACCGCGCACGCCGCCGGGCCCGTGCCGACGCGCCTCGATCAGAGCGGTCAGGGCCGCGTCCAGCAGGCAGGTGGAGCCGCCGAAATCGGTCTGGGCCGGTGTCGCGAAGCCGACGGATACGGTGGGGTGCGCGGCGGCCCCGGCGATTGCAATCGGTTCCGAAAGGGCCTTTTGCAGCCGGTCCACGAGCGACATCACGATATCGAGCTTTACGGACGCGACCGGGTGCAGAGTGATCGCAAAGCGCCCTTCACCGATACAGGCCACGATATCGCCCCGGCGCACGGTGGTCAGAACCCGGTCGGCGGTGCGGCGCAGGATACGGTCGCTGGCCTCACCCCCCCACCGGGCGGCGAGGTCGGGAAAATCGTCGATCTCGACCACCAGGCAGGCGGTGGAATGGCTTTTTCGCCCCGCCTCGGCCAGGGTCGTTTCCAGCACTGCCAGAAAGCTTTCTCGCATCGGCAGGCCGGTTTTGCCATCCAGCGGCGCAGAGTCGCCTACGCCCTTACCTTGTGGGCGCATGGCCTGCAGGGCCAATAGGCCGGGCAGCAGAAAGGAGGTCGCGAAGATCACCTCGGGCGCGCCCATCCAGAAGGCCAGCAGCGCAAGCGCCGGGAAGACCGCCAGTACCTCAACCCTCGACAGGCCCCTGCGAATGTTCTGCGCAAGGGAATCCAACCGGGGAAACATTGGGACATACATGGCAGCCTCTCAACCTGGCAATTCGGTCAACGGTGCCTTCACCGCTACGCCAAACTGCCTGACAGGCTGTTAACGTCTCCGCCTCAGTCCTTCGGATTTGTCTCGACTTGTTCAGATCGCGTCAGCCCCGTGAAGTCAAAAAGCGCCGGGTCGAGCAGATGCGAGGGCCGCGCATTCATCAGGGCGGAGAACATCTTGCCCCGCCGCCCCGGACTGCGGCTTTCCCATTCATCCAGCAGTTTCTTGATCTGCTGGCGCTGCAAGCCGTCCTGCGATCCGCAAAGATCGCAGGGGATGATGGGGTAGTTCATGGCAGTCGCAAATCTCTCGCAATCGGCCTCGGCCACATGGGCCAGCGGGCGATAGACGAAGAGGTCGCCCTCGTCATTCAACAGCTTCGGCGGCATCGTCGCCAGCTTGCCGCCATGGAAGAGATTGAGGAAAAATGTTTCCAGAATATCGTCGCGGTGATGGCCCAGAACCACGGCGGAGCACCCCTCCTCACGCGCGATTCGGTAAAGATTGCCGCGCCTGAGCCGCGAACACAGCGCGCAATAGGTCCGCCCGGCGGGCACCTTGTCCATGACGATGGAATAGGTGTCCTGATACTCGATCCGGTGCTCGACCCCCATCTTGGACAGAAACTCCGGCAGCACCGTCGCGGGGAAACCCGGCTGACCCTGATCCAGATTGCAGGCCAGCAGGTCCACCGGCAGCAGCCCGCGCCATTTCAGCTCGGTCAGCGCGGCGAGCAGCGTGTAGCTGTCCTTGCCACCCGACAGGCACACAAGCCACCGCGCGCCGCGTTCGACCATGCCGTAGCGGTCGATTGCCTCGCGGGTTTCGCGGATGATCCGCTTGCGCAACTTCTTGAACTCGGTCGTGTTCGGCGCGCCGCTGAACAGAGGGTGGATATCGTCGGATTCGTCTAGCATCGGGGGCCTCCGGTTGCGGGTCCGCATCTACGCGGAATGGTCCCGGCAGGCAATGATTTTGGCATCTGGGCGATTCGGGCGCATGATGACCGGATTAGCCAGTTTTTCATTCGAGGACCGACGATGATTTACGCCATGACAACCCGCAGTTTTGTTGACGGGGCATTCACAAAGAACCCAGGTGTGACCCGCTATGTGAGGGTCGAGAAGGTCGGGGTTGGCTACGCGGTGCAGATCCTGCCGGTGGACACATGGCTGGCCGAAGTGCTGGCGGCGGCGGGCGCAAACGGGGTGCTGCTGCATGTCCACGGGTTCAACCTGGAACAGCATGAAACCTTCGCCCGGCACCAGTTGATCGCCGACGGGCTGGAGCAGCACGGGTTCGGTGGCGTGGTCGTTAGCTTTGACTGGCCGACCAACGGCGCGGTGTTCGACTACCGCGAGGATCGGGCCGACGCCCACACGGTTGCACCGCAACTGGTGCTGGATGGCATCGCGGTTCTGCGCAAGGCGGCGCCGGGGATCAAGCTCGACATTATGGCCCATTCCATGGGGTCACTGGTCACGCGCCACGCCTTTCATCGTGTGGTGGAGATGGGCAAAGCCGGGGCGGTCGATATCTCGGTCGGGCAGGTTCTCTTGGTCGCCGCAGACATTGCGGCGAAGTCGATGAAGACCGGCGCAAAGAAATCTGCCGCGCTTTACGCGTATGCGGGCCGGATCACCAACTACTACAGCCGCGCGGATGAGGTGTTGAGTCTGTCCCAGTGGTACAGGCTGTTTCAGGCGCAGAGGCTGGGGTTCGAGGGGATGCCGGACAGCGTGCCGCCCGGCCATGCGGATGTGTATGTGCAGCACTATTACAACGCGCATAAGCATGAATGGCCGAACACGTCCTCGATCTCTCATAACTGGCACTTCCTGGATGCGCAGTTCTATCGTGACGCCACCCTTGTGCTGGCCGGGCATCCTGCCGCCACCATGCCGACGCGCGCGCCGACGAACGAGGGCAATCAGGCGCTGATCGGCTGAGGGTTGGGGCCCGGACGGACCGGACCCCAAATGGATCACCATCTGAGCTGTGTCGCGGATGGGGGAGGGTGGTAAGGCGCCATCCCTATGTCGCGCCGCATGTGATTGTTGAGCACTATCAGCCCGTTCGCGGGCCGCGCCTTGCGCCTCAGCGCCTGCCTGGCGGCGGCCTTCAGCACGCGCCACGCGCCCGCATCTGCGATCATTTCGGCCAGCAAGGCCTGGATTTCAGCCGCCGAAAGACGGTTTTCGAGTCTGGTCATGATATGTCCCCCTGATGAAACAGGGGCCTCTGGATTGGGTTGGAGATGGACCAAGGGGCAGGCAGATGCCCCCATGGCAGATCGGTCAGGTCATGTTGGAAAGCTGGCCCCTAGGGGGCCGAAGGGTGCGGCCTTGCGGCCTATGCCCCTGCCATGCAGGTGCCGGACCGGGAATCGAGTTCGCCCAGGCGTCGTGTGAACAGCAAAATCATATGACGCCCTCCCTTAGCTTGGTCGGTGGAACTCGATGTAGGGCAGGTAGCATGGGGGGGACGCGTCGCGCTATGCCGGAAAATCGGACAATCGGCGGTTGTTACCGATCGGCCACGTCCTGCCCGTCCTCGTGACTGTGATCATGCCCGCAGCCGGGAACCGGGTCATAGCCATCTGAACCCCACGGATGGCAGCGGCCAATCCGCTTGGCGGCGAGCCATGAGCCCTTGATCGCCCCATGCTTCTGCAGGGCCTCCAACGCGTAGGCGGAACAGGTGGGCTGGTAGCGGCAGTTGAACCCCACCCATGGGCTGAAGATCAGCCTGTAGGCCCGGACGGGAAGGGCGACGAGATGGGCCAGCGGGGTCACTTGTGGATCTTCCTCAGAGCGCGCTGGAGGTCATTCAGCATATCCTCCATCGGACGCGCGGCGGTGTCATTGGCTTTGCCAATCAACACGTAATCCCAGCCGGGTCGCCCTTCAAGCGGCAGGATGGCGCGGGCGATTTCGCGCAGGCGGCGTTTGGCACGGTTGCGGGCAACGGCGTTGCCGACCTTCTTGGAACAGGTGAAACCCACACGGACCAGATCGGGCGCTACGCCTTCATCCTCTCGCCGCCGCCTTGCCTGCAACAAAAAGGCGGGCGCCGGGGCGCGGGCCGCGCGAGCAGCACGCAGGAAATCGGGGCGTTTGGTCAGGGTCTCGACAATCGGCAAGGGCGGTCCCTCAAACACGAAAAGCCCCCGGGGCCGTGGGGCCGAAGGGGGCTCATCAACCGGGCGCAAAGACCCGGCCCTGCATTACGCGATTATGCGCTGAGCGACTTCCGGCCGCGGGCGCGGCGGGCGTTCAGGATCTTGCGGCCGGCTTTGGTGGCCATGCGGGCGCGAAAGCCGTGGCGACGCTTGCGGACCAGGTTCGACGGCTGGTAGGTGCGTTTCATCTGTCTCGTTTCCTTGTCATCAAGGCCGGATGCGGGCGAGGCCCACGCATCGACAGCCGGAGAATCCGTATGAGGCCCGGGCAATAGGCCCTCATGACCGCCATGTCAACAAGCCCGAAGCCCTGAATTCCCGGTTTGAAACATCTCGGGCGCAGATTCCTTCAGGCGGCCCCCGATCATGACATATTTCCACGGTTTCCGTCACGTGTGATCAACGCCGCGTGAGGGGGCTGTTGCTGCGCCGGGCTTGCACGCATGTTGTGGTCAACGCAAGCGATTGGACAGGGTATGAGCCAAGTCACCACGGAACCCGGATCGAAGGCCAGCCGCCTTCTGCCCATTCTTATCCTGATCCTCGGATTCGGGGCGGGGGTCTTTTTCTTTCGCGACTACCTGAGTTTCGAGGCCCTGCGCGACAACCGAGAGGCGCTGCTGGCCTTCCGCGATTCGCATTATGTCGCGATGGTGGCGGCCTATATGGTGATCTATGTGCTGATCGTGGCCTTTTCCCTGCCCGGCGCGACCATCGCCACGCTGACCGGTGGGTTTCTGTTCGGCCTCTTCCCCGGCGTCTTCTTTGTGCTTTTGTCCGCGACCATCGGTGCGACGATCATATTTCTGGCCGCACGGTTTGGTTTCGGCAGCACCTTGTCGGCGCGGATGGATGCGTCGTCGGGCCTCGTTCGGCGGATCAGCGAGGGCATTCATGAAAACGAACTCTCAATGCTGTTCCTGATCCGGCTGGTCCCTGTGGTGCCCTTCTTCGTCGCCAATCTGCTGCCTGCGTTGGTCGGCGTCAGCCTGCATCGCTATGTCTTCACCACGTTCTTCGGGATCATGCCGGGCACGGCGGTCTATACCTGGGTGGGCGCCGGATTGGGCGAGGTCTTCGCCCGCGGTGAAACCCCGAACCTGTCGATCATCTTCGAGCCCGCCATTCTGGGCCCCATTCTGGGCCTTTGTGCGCTGGCAGCGCTCCCGATTCTTATCAAGGCCCTGCGCGGCCAGAAAGGGCTCTGACCCATGAACCGGATCAAGACCGATATCTGCGTGATCGGGGCGGGCAGCGGCGGGCTGTCGGTGGCGGCGGGCGCTGTTCAGATGGGCGCTGATGTGGTGCTGCTGGAAGGTCACAAGATGGGCGGCGATTGCCTGAATTATGGCTGCGTGCCCTCCAAGGCGCTGCTGGCGGTGGGTCACAAGGCCCACGCCATGGGGCAGGGGGGCTTTGGCG
>NZ_JASHJX010000046.1 GCF_030732985.1 Nioella sp. MMSF_3534 | reverse complement strand
CCCGCAACCGCTTCACCTCCCCCCGCGCCTTCTTGGCCTTGAGGCGCCGCTCCACGCTGCCCTTGGTGGGCCGGGTCGGGCGGCGTTTCTTGGGCGCCACCGTTGCCCGCCCAATCAGCTCCGCCAGCCGTTCCCGCGCGATCTCGCGGTTGCGGGCCTGGCTCCGCGTCTCCTGCACGAAGATCACCACCGCGCCGTCCTTGGTCCAGCGTTGGCCTGCCAGTCGCCGCAGCCGCCGTTTGACCGGGTCGGGTAGGTTCGGGGATCGCTCGGCCTCGAACCGCAGTTCCACCGCCGTGGACACCTTGTTCACGTTCTGCCCGCCGGGGCCGGAGGCGCGGGTGAACTGTTCCGTCAGCTCCCAATCGGCGATGGTGATCTGGTCGGTGATCCTCAGCATGTCGTCTTTCCGTATGCACGGGGGGTGTACAGGGGGTGTACGGGGGGTGTACGCATGGCACCCCCCCTATTTGTTAACAGAAAAGGGCCGCCACGGGGGCGACCCTTTCCGAGAAATTAAGGAGGTGGGGTCGGTTAGACCAAGGCCCACCTGGGATGGATTGCGCAGCTAAGGCTGCCTAGCCGCGTCCCTCCCAGACTGTCCCGACGCACTTCTCCAATATCTCTCTCGACATGGGCACCTCCTTTCTGATTGTGAACTCGTACTAGGAGGGTGCCATAGATTTTGTGTTTGTCAAAAGTTTTTATGCTACCTGTGCGGTCAATTTTGCCGTGATGACCCGGAAGGGGATCAGCGCGATCAGCGCGAGCGACAGTTTGACAAGCCAGTCGGCGACGGCCAGCGACACCCAAAGCGGCACTTGCGGCCCGGTGCCAAGAAGCGGCAGAACCTCACCGGCCCAGGACACGTCATTGCCCGGCTCGATAAAGGTTAACGCCCCCGAGAAAGCGATAGAGAAAAATAACGCTGTATCCACAGAAGATCCGATCAGCGTAGACGCCAGCGGCGCCCGCCACCACGCGCCCTCGCGCAGGCGATTAAAGACAGCAACATCAAGCAGTTGCGCGGTCAGGAAGGCAAGACCGGAGCCAATGGCGATGCGCAGGGTCACCAGCGGGCCGAATTCCCCAATGATCTGGGTTCCAATCAGCGAGCAGATGACCCCGACCACAAAGCCGGAAACCACAACTTTCCGAGCCGCATCAACACCATAGACGCGATTCATCACGTCGGTGACAAGGAACGCGACCGGGTAGGTGAAGGCCCCCCAGGTCAGCCATTGGCCGAAGAGAAACTGGACGAGGATGTTCGAGGCGACGACAACGGCCGCCATGGCAAGAATGCCGGGCAGATAGGTGCGGGTCATGTGCTTGGTCCGTTTTGACAAGGTAGCGGAGACTTGGCCCTGACGGTCAGGGACGGCGCGCCATAGCGCAGGCGGGGGCCGGATGGCAAGCCCCGCGCCATGGAAGAATTTTGGATCAGCGGAAAAATCTTCGGGAAGATTTTTCTTAGCCCATGACCTCGGCCACCGCCTTCGCCACCAGTGGGATCGTCTCGGGTGTCAGGCCCGCCACGTTCATGCGGCTGTCGAAGACGAGGTAGATGCCGTGCTCTTCGCGCAGCTGCTCCACCTGCTCCAGGCTTGCGCCAAGCAGCGAGAACATGCCGCGATGTGCAGCGAGGAAGGCGAAACGGTCGGACCCGGTGATGCGCTGCAGTTCGGCGGCCAGCGCCTCTCGGTTGGCTTGCATGCCCTCGCGCATCTCGCGCAGTTCTTCTCGCCACAGGTCGGTCAGCCCGGCATCGCCCAGAATGGTCTGCACTGCGCGCGCGCCGTGATCCGGCGGAAACGCGAAGTTTTGACGATTGAGCCAGGCCAGCATGCCGCCGGTCGCTGCGGCGGCCTTCTCATCTCCACAAAGCGCCATGGCGATGCCAACGCGATCGCGGTAGAGGCCGAAATTCTTGGAGCACGAGGCCGCGATCAGCATCTCGGGCACCATGCCTGCAAGCAGGCGCATCCCGGCGGCGTCTTCCTCGATGCCCTGACCGAAGCCCAGATAGGCCATGTCCACAAAGGGAATTGCCCCGGTCGACAGGCACAACTCGCCAAGCGCGCGCCAGTCATCGAGCGTCAGGTCCACGCCGGTGGGGTTGTGACAGCAGCCATGCACAAGGATCAGGTCGCCCTTCTGCACGCCTGCCAGATCCTCCATCATGCCCGCACGATCCAGCCCGCCGCTATCCGCGTCGTAATAACGGTATTCGCGCGTGGCGAGGCCCAGGTAGCTGATGATCGCCGGGTGGTTCGGCCAGGTCGGTGCGCTGATCCAGACGGTGGCCTCTGGCGTCAGGCGCTTGACCATCTCCAGCACCTGCCGCACGGCGCCTGTGCCGCCGGGTGTGCCCGCTGCGGCCAGGCGCGCATGCGGCACCGCGTCGGCAAAGAGCAGCCCCTTCATCGCGGCCAGATAGCCCGCATCGCCCGCCAGTGCGACATAGCCCTTGCTGTCCTGCGTCTGCCAGACCAGTTCTTCCGCCGCTTTCACGGCCTTCATCACGGGGGTCTTGCCTTCGGGCGTCTTGTAGACGCCGACGCCGAGATCGACCTTGCCGTCCCGCGTATCCTCGCGGAACATCTGCATCAGCTGGATGATCTTGTCGGGCTGCGGGGCGGTCAGGGTCTCGAACATATGTGCCTCTCCTCAGGCGGGAAATTGCGACGGGTCGCGGTCGCGAGTCAGAATGCGGGCATGATCCTCTGTGCGGACGGGCCGGAAGCCCATCCGCTTGTAGAGGTCGAGCGCGCGGGGATGGTCCAGCGTGCAGGTGTTGACGGTCATGCGCGCGACGCCGGGGCGCGACCAGCCCGTCGCGATGGCCGTGCGCAACAGCGCGCCGCCGATGCCGCCGCCGATCGCTTCGGGCACCAGCCCGAAATAGGCGAGGTCGCACACACCCTCTTTGCGCCAGTCGAGCTGGAAGAACCCGTTGGGCCAGCCATGGCGGTAGGCGACGTAGAGCGATACGTCGGGGTGCTGGACAAAGGTCCGGACCGCTTCAGGCGGCTCATTGAACTTGTCGACCCATTCATACATCCGCCCGACGGCATCGTAGAGCGACAGGAAGAACCAGACCGGGGGTTGTTCGCACCGCTCCAGCCGCACGTCATCAGGCAGGGCGGGGGCCGGGGCAGGGGCCTCGGTCATCTCCAGATAGGTGATCGTGTAGGCGACTTCGGTGCCTGCGGGGATGAAGGTCATCCCACCTCGACCTTCAGCTGATCGAACTGGCCCCATTCGGACCAGGAGCCATCGTAAAGCGCCCAATCCTTGTGGCCGAGCAGCTCCAGCCCGAGCGACAGGATCGCCGCTGTAACACCCGACCCGCAGGTGGTGATGATCCGTTTGTCCAGATCGACTCCACCGGCCTCAAACGCCGCGCGCAGGGCGTCGCCGCGTTTCATGGTGCCGTCTTCGTTCAGCAGAGTTGCATAATGCACGTTCTTCGAGCCCGGAATGCGGCCCGACCGCAGGCCCTCGCGTGGTTCCGGTTCCTCGCCGCGGAAGCGACCGGCGCTGCGGGCATCAACGATCTGCCAGTCGCCAAGCTTGGCGGCAGCGGCCACCTGCGTGACGTCCTTGACCAGATGCGCCTGGCGCTGCGCGGTCATGTGCCGGTCGCGCACGATGGGGGGCATGTCCTCGATCTCGCGCCCCTCGGCCTGCCATTTGCGGATGCCGCCATCCAGCACGGCGATGTCGGTCTTGCCCATCAGGCGGAACAGCCACCAGACCCTCGCCGCCGAAAACAGCCCGTTACCGTCATAGACCACCACCTGATGCCCGTCGCCCACACCCATGGCGCGCATACGGCTCATGAACTTTTCCGGCGGCGGGGCCATGTGGGGCAGGTCACTGACGGAATCGCTGACATCGTCGATATCGAAGAACCGCGCGCCGGGGATATGGGCGGCGTCATACTCAGCCTTCGCATCGCGGCCCATATCGGGCAGGTAGTTGGAGGCATCCAGAATCCGCAGATCCGGGTCCTTCATGTGATCGGCGAGCCACTGGGTGGATACGAGCGTTTTGGGATCGTCAGCAGACATGCGGGTCTCCGTCAGGCACGGGGTTTTGCTAGCCCTACGCGGGCCGGGGCCTGCTTTCAAGAGGGCGGGTTGTCAGCCCCGGTCCCGCAACAGGCGGGCTTTCTGCTTCTGCCAGTCGCGCTTGGCCTCGGTGGCGCGCTTGTCCTGGGTCTTCTTGCCCTTGGCGATGCCGATCTTCAGCTTCACCATGCCCCGGTGGTTGAAGTAGATCACCAGCGGCACCAGCGTCATGCCCTGCCGCTGCGTGGCGTTCCACAGCCTCGACAGTTCCTTCTTGCTGACCAACAGCTTGCGGCGGCGGCGTTCCTCGTGGCCCCAGGTCTTGGCCTGCTTGTATGGGGCAATATAGCTGTTGACCAGCCACAGCTCGCCCTCATCCACGGCGGCATAGCTTTCGGCGATGTTCGACCCGCCCTCGCGCAGCGATTTCACCTCGGACCCCTGCAGCACGATCCCACATTCTATGTCATCCTCGATGGCATAGTCGTAGCGCGCCCGCCGGTTCTCGGCGATCACCTTGTAGTTGGGGTCTGTCTTCGGTTTCTTGGCCATGATCCGCCCGATGTAGTGTGGCTTGCCCGCGCTGTCTACCGGTCCTGCGCTGGCGGCTGCGCACAAGGCAGAGTTGTGCTATGCTGGACCCGGTTTCAGACAGGTATTGTCCGGGGAGGATTTCAATGCGCCGCATCATCCTGATTGCTTTGTTCATACTTGTTCCATCCAGCCTGTTCGCGCAGCAGCGTGGGCATCTGGTGGAATATCTGGGGGCCTCCGGACAGGGGCGGACCTCAATGATCATGATCCTGTCGCAGAACATGTTTGCTCTCAATCCCGGTCACGATGGCGCGCTCGTGGCCGATCTGAATTTCGGAACCATCCGGGTCTGGGACGGGCGCGGCGGGCGCTTTGTCGATCTGCAGGCCGCCATGCAGATGGCCAATGCCGCTGGGGCAATGGGTGCCACCGGGGATACGAGCGCGCTGGAGGAGGCCCGCGCGACAGTGGCCGAGCTGATCCCCGACATGCTGGATGGTGTGGACCCGAACCAGCGCGAGGCCGTGCAGGCCGCGCTGGAAGGTGCCATTGGCCTGACGGGAACCCCGAGCCCCACCGGCCAGACGCTGAGCGGCGGTCAGCAGCAGCGGGTTGCCATATCGCGTGGTCTGCTGATGGATGCCGAGCTTATCCTGCTCGATGAACCGACCTCGGCCTATCAGGGCTTCGATACGGAACTTGCCCGGCTGATCGCACAGGACGGGCAGGTATTGCGCGACTACGTGCTTGCACCGCAGGAGGCGTTGCCGGGCGTGGAGGAGGTGTTGGAGATCCTGCGTCGGCTCCAGACCCTGCATGTCGAGATCACCGGCGACCCGATCCCGCCAGAGGCCATTCTACCCGATCTCATCACGCTGGAACCACACGGATTTCCGGTCAGAATTGACGATCACCTACAGCAGGAACGGTGGGATCTCGCCCGTCTGGAACTGGTGACCTACCGCTTTGATCGCAACGGCATGCCCGTGGTGGAGGAATGATCACGCGCCCGGCGGTACGTCGATGGAGGCTTTCCACGGCTTGATGTCCAGAAGCGGCGTGTTGTCGTAGCAATCCATCGCGTCGATGGTCAGCAGGCCGGTGTCGCGGTCGATCCCCTGCAGGATCACCACCGCCAGCGCAATCGGGTTGGGCCGCGCGGGCGAGCGCAGGGCGAACGTACCGCGTGTGCCCTCGGTGTGGTGCGGGTTCTGCACCGCGATGTTCCGCGCCGCCTTGTCCATCCAGTAGAGCAGTACGACGGGCGTGCCTTCCTCCAGCCCCCCAAGGCAGGGGATATAGGCGGGGGCGAGCTCGATCGTCGCCCCCTGCCCGGTCTCGCGTGCCTGGATCAGGTTCTTGGGGCCATGCCCCTTGAACCACGGCGTGCGGATCCGCCCGATGAAGGCAACACCCGCCTCGGCCCGGTCAGCCGGATCAAAGGGCAGCGTCACCTCACCGTCGCGGATCTCAGCCATATCAGTCGATCAGGCCTGCATGTTGCATGGCGGCCCGGATCTCGGCCTTGGTGGCGTCGGTCACCGGCACCAGCGGCAGGCGCACCTCGTCCGAGCAGAGACCAAGAACCGACATGGCGTATTTCGCACCGCACAGCCCCGGTTCGAGGAAGATCGCGCGATGCAGCGGCATCAGCTTGTCGGCGATCTGCAGCGCCTTGGCATAGTCGCCCGCCAGCGTCGCGTTCTGCATCTCGGCGCACAGGCGCGGGGCGACGTTGGCAGTGACCGAGATGCATCCGACCCCGCCCTGCGCGTTGAAGCCATGCGCGGTCGCGTCCTCGCCCGAGAGCTGGCAGAACTCCGGCCCGCAAGAAATGCGGGTCCAGCTGACACGCGCGAGATCACCGGTCGCGTCCTTCACACCCACGATGGAGGGCAGCTTTGCCAGCTCGCCCATCGTGGCGGGCGACATGTCGATGACCGACCGGCCCGGGATGTTGTAGATGATGATCGGCAGGTCGCAGGCCTCGGTCAGCGCGGTGTAATGCGCGATCAGGCCCGCCTGCGTGGGCTTGTTGTAATAGGGCGTCACGACAAGGCCCGCATCCGCGCCAACGGCCTTGGCGTGTTGCAGGAACCGGATGGCCTCCACCGTGTTGTTGGACCCGGCCCCGGCGATGACGGGCACACGGCCCGCGGCGGCCTCTACCACGGCCTCGATCACCTGTTCATGTTCCTCATGGGTCAGGGTCGGGCTTTCGCCCGTCGTGCCCACGGGCACCAGACCGGTGCTGCCCTCGGCGACATGCCACTCGACGAGTTTCTTCAGCGTGTCAAAATCCACCGCGCCGTCCTTGAACGGCGTGACCAATGCGGGCATCGAGCCTTTGAACATCACACGCTTCCTTTCATGTCTGGTATCGCCGGGATCGGCGGAGGATCGCGGCCCGACGGGCCGCCGCCCGCCTATTGCCAAGTAAGTGAGTTGCAAGCAAGGGCTGAGGCCTTATCCTTTAAGGATAGTTACAAACCGGTGGCATGATGCGACGATTTCTTTTTAGCCTTTTCCTGACCTGCCTGCCTGTCCCGGCGCTGGCGACCCCCGAAGCGCTGGCCGAGGCCATCGAAGCCCTTGGCGACCGCGACTATCCGTCGGCCGCCGAGGCACAGGCCCGCGTGACCGATTCCGCCGCCGCCGATGTGGTGACATGGATCAGGCTGCGACAGGGCGAGGGGGACTTGAGCGAGTATTTCGACTTCCTTGCGCAAAATCCCGACTGGCCCGGCCTGCCCTACCTGATCCGGCAGGGCGAGCGGAATATCGAGGAAACCACGCCTGCCGCGACGGTTATCGCCTATTTCGAGGATCAGGCGCCGCAAACCGGGTGGGGCTCGCTGCGCCTTGCTGCCGCCCTGTGGGAGCTAGACCGCCGCGAAGACGCCATGGCCGAAGCGATTCGCGCCTGGACCACGATGTCGCTATCAGAGGCGGAACATGACCAGTTCATGATCGATTGGCCGCGCACCCTGCGCACCCACCATGAATCGCGGCTGGATCACCTGCTGTGGGAAAACGAGGCCACGCAGGCCCGGCGCATGTACCCGCTGGTCAGCGATGGATGGGAGCGGCTGGCAGAGGCACGCCTGCTGCTGCGCGCCCGCAGGCCCGGCGTGGATGCGGCAATCGAGGCAGTGCCTGCCGCGCTGCGTGGCGATCCCGGTCTGGCCTATGAACGCTTCGTCTGGCGGATGCGAGAAGGGCTGACCAGCAGTGCGACCAGCCTGATTCGCGAGACCTCCAGCTCCGCCACCGCGCTTGGCCGTCCATCAGAATGGGCCAATCGCCGCCGCGCTCTGGCCCGCGACCTGATGCGGGACGGGGATTTCCAGACTGCCTATAACGTGGCTGCCAACCACCATATCGACCCCGCGACCGATTACGTGAACTACTCGGATCTTGAATGGATTTCCGGCTACACCGCTTTGCGGATGGGCGATGCGGCGACTGCGGCGGAGCATTTCTCCCACTTCACCGAGGCTGTGGAATCCCCGATTTCCATGGGTCGCGCCGGCTACTGGCTTGGCCGCGCGCAAGAGGCGCTTGGCAATGAGGAGGCCGCAGCGCAGGCTTATGCGCTCGGGGCACGCTTCCAGTCGAGCTTCTACGGGCAACTGGCAGCGGAGCGTGGCGGTTTGCCAACGGATCCGGCCTTTCTGGGGCAGGAGGATTTCGGCGACTGGCGACAGGCCGACTTTGTTCGGACAAGCGTCTTCCGCGCTGCGGTGCGGCTGCTTGAGGCTGGCGAGATTGCCCTTGCCGAACGCTTTTGGACACATCTGACCGAAAGCCTGAGCCGTCAGGAAGCCGGACAACTGGCCTCGATGCTGCTGGATCTCAATGAACCGCATATCGCCCTGATGATCGCCAAGCGCACCGCCACCATGGGCCACGAAATCATGCGCGCCTATTATCCGCTGTCATCGGACCTGCTGGCCTACGACCTGCCGGTGTCGGACCGGCTGGTGCATTCCATCGCCCGGCGCGAGAGCGAGTTCGACCCGACGGTTGTCAGCCACGCGGGCGCGCTTGGACTGATGCAGGTGATGCCCCGCACCGGACGCGAAATGGCGCGCCGGCTTGGCGTTGCCTTCAGCGAGAGCCGGATGCACGAGGACCCGGCCTTCAACGCCACGCTCGGCGCGGCCTATCTCGATTACCTGATCGAGGAGTTTGGCCCCAACCCGGTGCTGATCGCCGCCGCCTACAACGCGGGCCCGAGCCGGGCGGAACGCTGGATGGAGGCGTTCGGAGACCCGCGCGACCCGGATGTAGACGTGGTCGACTGGATCGAGTCGATCCCCTTTCGGGAGACGCGGAACTACGTGATGCGGGTGACGGAAAGCATGCGGATCTATGACGCGCTGCTGACCGGGCGCTTGCCGGACCAGACGCTGACCGGGCTCTTGCGGCAACGCTAGCGCCGGGACAGTGATTTCGCCGTGCCTTCGGCACGTCGACCCGCGCGCCCCTTCGGGGCGCGATCAAAGCGGCACCGATCCGCTACCCCGAATGCTTCTCTCAGGTGCATTCCGTTGAAGGGGGCTCTGCCCCCGTCGCTTCGCGACTCCCCCGAGGTATTTGTCACCAAGGTGAAAGGATCAGCTTTCTTCGGCTTCAAGGGCCCGCGCCCGCCACAGGGTGAACAGCCCCGCGGCCACGACGATTGCTGCACCGATCACCACGTTGAGCTCCATGTTTTCATTGAAAACAACGATCCCGAGTGTGGAGGCGAACACCAGCTGCAGATAGGCGAAGGGCTGGACCGCGCTGGCCTCGGCCAGTTCATAGGTCTTGATCAGGGTGAAATGCCCTGCCGCCCCGGTCAGGCAGAGAACCCCCATCCAGATCCAGTCGCGCCCGGTCATCGGCTCCCAGAACCAGATGCCGACCGCTGTCATGGCCACTGCCCCCACGGTTCCCGTCCAGAAAAAGCTGGTGGCCGCCATATCCCTGCGCGCGGCATAGCGCGTCAGCAGACCGTAGAGTGCGAACATCAGCGCCGAAACGAGGGGCACGATGGCCAGAGGATCGAAGACGCCGAAACCGGGTTCCAGGATGATCACAACTCCGACGAAACCGATGCCGATCGCCGTCCAGCGCCGCCAGCCCACCTGTTCGCCCAGAACCGGGCCAGAGAGCGCCGCCACAAGCAGCGGATAGCAGGCGAACACCGCATGGCTTTCAACCAGCCCGAGCAGGGTGAAGCCCAGGATCGCCACGCAGATTTCCGCGACCAGCAGAACCGCGCGAAACCCCTGCAACCACGGTTGGCTTGTCGCCGCCGCCGCGCGCAGCCCGCCCGCCTTGCGCGACGCCACGACCATCACGAAACTGGCAAAGAACCAGTAGCGGATCATCACCACCATCAGCACGTTGTATTCCCCCGCCAGATGCCGCGAGATCCCGTCCTGCATGGCAAAGATGAAGGTCGTCAGCACCATCAGCCAGATGCCGGCCCGCGTGTTCTGCTCGCTCATCTCTTGCGTCCCGTGCTCATATGCCTCTTGCGGCCATAGCCGGGCACGCGGGTCACGTCGAACCCGGCAGCGACAAGCGCGCGTCGCACATCGCCCGCCGCCGTGTAGGTGGCAAAGCTGCCGCCGGGGGCCGTGTGGCGGGCGACCTCGGCCATCAGATCAGCGCCCCACAGTTCCGGGTTCTTGGCAGGCGAAAACCCGTCGAGGAACCACGCATCCGCCTGATCCTTCCATGCGGGCAGGCTTTCGCGGGCATCGCCGGTGATCAGGCGCATCTCGATGTCATCGCGGATCAGCGGTTTGCGCGGGTCCGCCAGCAGTTCGGCCGTATCCTCCGCCAATCTTACGGCGTCAGGGAACGCCGACAGGGCGCGCAGCGCGTCTTTGGGCGGCATCGGGAACGCCTCGAAACTGGTAAAGCGCAGACGGCCCGGCGTTCCGCTGGCCATCCAGGCCAGCCGCGCTGCGATCAGGTTCAACCCGGTTCCGAACCCAAGCTCGGCGATATGGAACCCCGGCCTGAACCGCGCGGCCAGGTCGTTGCCGTCAAGGAACACGTGGCGGGTCTCGGCCAGCCCATTGTCCAGCGAGTAATAGGGATCGTCGAACCGTTCCGACACGGGCACGCCATTGTCCCGCCAGAGCGTCCGGTCTGTCTGGGCTTTGTCCATGGGCTGACCTATGAAGGGTTCCGTCCGGTTCGGCAAGCGGGGTCAGAGATGGTGGATGTGACGGTCAGAGGCGCGGGGATTTTCGGGCTATCCGTAGCCTGGGCCTGCGTGTCGCGGGGGGCGTCTGTCAGGGTGATCGACCCCAATGGCGTGGGCGCCGGGGCCTCTGGCGGGCTCGTTGGCGCGCTTGCCCCTCATACGCCCGAACGCTGGAACGACAAAAAGGAGTTGCAGTTCCAGAGCCTCGATATGGCCGAGGCGATGTGGGCCGAGGTGGCAGAGGTGGGGGGCGAGGACCCGGGCTATGCGCGCACCGGCCGCATCCAGCCGGTCGGTGTGCTGGAGATCGCCACCGAACGCGCCCGCAATGCCGAGGAGCTCTGGCGCGGGAAATACAGCTGGGAAATCCGAGATGTCCGCGACTTTGCCCCCTTCGCGCCGGTCACCGCCTCGGGTCTGGTGATCCATGATACGCTGACCGGTCGGGCGCATCCGCGCAAGGCGACATCGGCCCTCGCTGCGGCTCTACGCGCCCGGGGCGTCGAGATCACCGCAGATGCGCCCGAACAAGGCAAGATCGTCCACGCCACCGGTGCCGCCGGGCTGATGTCCTTGTCAGAAGAGCTTGGCAAACCCGTGGGGACCCCCATAAAAGGCCAATCCGCGATCTTCGACTATGACGCGCGCGACTGCCCGCAGATCTATGTCGACGGGCTGCATGTCATCCCTCACGCCGATGGTACCACCGCCATTGGTTCGACCACCGAACGCGAATTCACCGACCCCACCCGTTGTGATGGCGGGCTTGACGATATCCTGGGCCGGGTCATCCGGCTCGTCCCGGTGCTGCGCGAACGCCCCGTCCTGGAAAGATGGGCCGGCTTGCGCCCCCGCGCCCGGTCACGCGCCCCGATGCTGGGGGCTTGGCCCCGCCGCCCCGGTCAGTTCATCGCCAATGGCGGCTTCAAGATCGGCTTCGGCATGGCCCCGATCGTAGGACAGCTTATGGCCGACCTGATCCTCGACGGCGAGGACAACATTCCCGAAAGCTTCCGGGTCGAGGCCTCCATCCCCGGAACATAGTCCTTCTTCTTTGCCCAAATACTCCCGCCGGAGGCATCCCGCACCCGCAACCGGGCCATCGGCCAGTTACACTCACACAAGCCTAGCCACATTTCCGTGGAAACGCGGTTCGACGAGGCCTCCGGCGCAAGCCGGGGGTTGAGGAGGAGCGCTCCCGGGTCGATGCCGAAGGCAGCGAAACCACACAGGTCAGCCGCGCTTGACCTCCTTACGCAGCTCTCCCATCAGCTCGGAAAGGGCTGCTTCATAGCGCTCATTTACCAGTCGCCCGTCCTCATCGAACTCGGTCGAACAGTTGCCGACCAGCACCTCCGGCCCCGAAATCAGCTTTGGGCGAAATGGCAAAAGGCACAGGCGCAATGTCCATTGAGTCCGTTCCCCGCCAGCCCGACCGCCCGTTGCCGCCATGATCGCAACCGGCTTGTCCCGCCAGGGGCTGCCCTTGGTGCGGCTGACCCAGTCGAGCGCGTTTTTCAGAACCCCGGAAAGGCCCTTGTTATATTCCGGGCCCGAGATCACCACGGCCTCCGCCGCTGAAATCTGATCCGCGAGCGCCAGCACCGATGCCGGGATACCATGCGCCTCTTCAAGATCCCCGTCATAGAGCGGCAGGTGCAGATCGGCCTCCACGAACTCCGCCGGATCATAGATCCGCGCCGCCTCTCGCAGAAGTTTGCGGTTGTAGGACCCCGCCCGAAGTGATCCGCAGATCCCCAGTAGCTTGCCCGATTCCATGCTCAATACTCCACCTGACCGATAACCGTCCGGTGAAAGCTATCTCACACACGGGCAAAGACCAGCCACAGGAACGCACAGGTACCTTGCGCGACGTCATTCGGCCTCGGACAGCATCCGCACTTCGCGCTGCGGGAAGGGAATCGAGATACCGTGCTCATGGAACGTGTCCCAAAGAGCCAAAAACACATTTCCCCGGATGTTTGTTAGCCCGCCCGTCGGATCCTCGATCCAGAAGCGCAGGACGTAATCCACCGAGGAGTCTCCAAAGCCCACGATATGACAGACCGGTGCCTTGTGGCTCAGCACCCGGTCCACGCTTTTGGCCGCATCAATCGCCAACTGCCGCACCTTGTGCGGGTCGTCGGTGTAGGAGGTGCCGAAATGGATATCGAGCCGCACATAGGCATCGGAATGGGACCAGTTCACCACCTGGTTGGTGATCAGGTCTTCGTTCGGAATCAGGTATTCCTTGCCATCCCGTGTGACGACGCTGGCATAACGGGCGCCGAGCGTGTTGATCCAGCCGAACGTGTCGCCCAGGCTGATCACGTCGCCGGGTTTGATCGACTTGTCGAGAAGGATGATGATCCCCGACACAAGGTTCGACACCACCTTTTGCAAGCCGAAGCCGAGGCCCACACCAATGGCCCCCGACAGGAAGGCCAGTCCGGTCAGGTCCACCCCTACGGCGTTCAGCCCGACAAACAGAGCCGCGCCGTAAAGCACGACCTGCACCGCCTTGATCACGAGCACCCGCATCGAGGGCGAGATATCCTCGTTCTTCTGAATACGCGTGGCGGTGGTTTTGGACAGGAACCGCGCGCCGATCAGCAGGGCCGACACCAGGACGAAGCCCTGCACCACCAGCAACAGTGACAGGCGCATCCCTTCGCCCAGGTCAAACCCGATGCTGTCCAGCAGCGTCGCCGCCTCATCGGTCAGGCTGGTGATCGACAGGGTGACATAAATCCACGCCCCGTAGCGCAGGATCGTCCGCATGATGGGCGAATGGACGAAGCGGGTGACGAAGGTCACGATCAGCCAGGCGGTGGCCAACCGGGCGATGATACCGAGCATATAGGACCGGCTAGGCCATGTGACCTCTCGCATGATCCAGACGGTCACCCAGATGAGGATGACAAAGAAGATCCCCATGATCCGCTTGTGGATGAAGGCAAGGATCCGCATCCGCCACATCGGCCATCCCTGCCGTGCCGCCATCCAGGCCCGTATGCGCGGCCCAAAGACCTTTCGCAGCAGCCACGCCGCCAGCAGCAGACCCGCCGCAATCGCCAGTTGATAGGCGTTCCACGGCCGCAGCAGGCTTTCCAGAAACGCCTGTGCCTGCCCGAACAGGCTCAGGCCGATATCAGCCAGGTTTTCAGAGGCGTCCACCGGAGTCTCCGTTGCGGCTTCCGGCGTGGCCGGTTGGGCGGTTTCCTCTGGCTCCATGCCTGTCCTTTCCTGTTGTGGAAATCATGGGGCTTATCGGCCATCCGGGCAAGCGGAACCCTTGGCAATCGGTCATCCGGAGTGTATCTGCCATGGGCGATGACACGGATTTTCGACATGGATGACCGGACGCGCCTGCCCTGGCGGTTTCACGGTCTTTGCGCCTCGGGGCGGATCAGCGGCCTGGCCGGGCTGTGATCCCTTCCCCCTGAGACACAGTCCATACCCGCAAGAGAGATACCCCAATGACCGGCAAGACGCTCTACGACAAGATCTGGGACGCTCACCTCGCCCATGAGGCCGAGGATGGCACCAGCCTGCTCTACATTGACCGCCACCTCGTGCACGAAGTGACCAGCCCACAGGCCTTCGAGGGTCTGCGCATGGCGGGCCGCAAGGTGCATGCGCCCGACAAGACCATCGCCGTTCCGGACCACAACGTGCCCACCACGCCGGGCCGCGACAATCCCGATCAGATGCCGGAAGACAGCCGCATCCAGGTGGCCGCGCTCGACAGCAATGCCAAGGAGTTCGGCATTCACTATTACCCGGTGACCGATATCCGTCAGGGGATCGTGCATATCGTCGGCCCCGAACAGGGCTGGACCCTGCCGGGCATGACCGTGGTGTGCGGCGACAGCCACACCGCCACCCACGGCGCATTCGGCGCGCTGGCGCACGGGATCGGCACCTCGGAAGTGGAACATGTTCTGGCGACGCAGACGCTGATCCAGAAGAAATCCAAGAACATGAAGGTGGAAATCACCGGCAAGCTGAACCCCGGCGTGACCGCCAAGGACATCACCCTTGCGGTGATCGGCGCGACCGGCACCGCCGGGGGTACCGGATATGTGATCGAGTATTGTGGCGAAGCGATCCGCGACCTGTCCATGGAAGGCCGCATGACCGTCTGCAACATGGCGATCGAGGGCGGTGCGCGCGCGGGCCTGATCGCGCCGGACGAGAAGACCTATGAATATGTGAACGGCCGCCCGCATGCCCCGAAGGGCGCCCAGTGGGAAGCCGCACTTGCCTGGTGGAAGACGCTTTATTCCGACGATGACGCCCATTGGGACAAGGTCATCACGTTGAAGGGCGAGGATATCGCCCCCGTCGTCACATGGGGCACCAGCCCCGAGGATGTGCTGCCGATCACGGCAACCGTTCCGAACCCCGGCGACTTCAAGGGCGGCAAGGTCGACGCCGCGGCGCGCTCGCTGGAATATATGGGGCTGAAGCCCGGCACCCCGCTGTCCGAGATCGAGATCGACACCGTCTTCATCGGCTCCTGCACCAATGGACGGATCGAAGACCTGCGCGCCGCCGCCGCGATCCTGAAGGGCAAGAAGATCAAGGATGGTATCCGTGCCATGGTCGTACCCGGCTCTGGCCTTGTGCGGGCACAGGCCGAGGAAGAGGGGCTTGCCGATATCTTCAAGGAGGCGGGCTTTGAATGGCGTCTCGCGGGCTGTTCCATGTGCCTGGCCATGAACCCCGACCAGTTGGCTCCGGGCGAACGCTGCGCGGCCACCTCGAACCGCAACTTCGAGGGCCGTCAGGGCCGCGGTGGCCGCACCCATCTGATGAGCCCCGGCATGGCCGCCGCCGCCGCCATCACCGGCAAGCTGACGGATGTGCGCGACCTTATGTAAATCCGCATTTGCAGAACTGTTTGGAATGCCCGGCATAAAAATGCCGGGTTTTCCTGTTTAATGGCAATCGTCAATTCGGACGCTGTGCCATTAATAATGCAAATCGGTCAAAACATGAAAAAGGTCGAGTTCTGGTTTTCAATCGGTAGTCCCTACACCTACCTGTCAGTCATGCGCCTGCCCCGGATCGTTGCCAAGACCGGGGTTCAGGTCGAGTGGCGTCCCTTCTCTGCCCGCCAGATCATGAAGGAACATGGCTATCACCCCTATACGGACAAGCCTGTTCGCACTGCCTATATGTGGACGGATATCGGACGGCAGGCGAAGAAATTCGGACTTACCCCACGCCTGCCTGCCCCGTTCCCGATGCTCGGATACGAGATCGCCAATCGGATTGCAGTCGTAGCCGCGCAGGAAGGCTGGGTCGCTGACTACGTGGTCAGGACCTATGGGCACTGGTTTCATGACGGGCACCCGGCAGGTCAGGAACCGAATCTCAGCAAGACGCTGACCGAACTGGGGCAAGACCCGGACCGCGTGATCGCGAGGGCTGAAGGCGCTGTGATCGGTCAGGCCTTCGAGGCCGCAACGGCAGAAGCACGGGAACGGGGCGTGTTCGACACGCCCAGTTTCGTGGTCGAAGGCGAAGTCTATGTTGGCGACGACCGCATGCCAGATGCCCTGCGCCACGCCATCCCGGACCCAAGGGCGCGGGTGATGAAGAAACCACCCGCCCCGGCACAGGCCCCGGCTACCCGCAGATCGGCCTGATCAGAAGAACACCCGCTCGATGGTCCACCAGGCCCCGATCAGGCTGATGATGACGGACCCCACAACCGAAACCGCGCGGTACATCACCTGGGTCTGGCGTACTGGTTGTTCATCCTCTGGCAGTGGTGCGAACCCGGCAAGCCGTACCGCGATCAGGATCAACGCGAGCGCCACGAAGATCACCGCAAGCTGTCCGAACTCGACCCCGATATTGAACCCGACAAGCGCCGCCGCAAAGTGGCTGGCGGTAATCCCGAAGTCTCCAAGCACGCTGGCAAAGCCAAGCCCGTGCAGCAGGCCAAAAACAAAGACGAGCACGGTGCGTGCCTTGACGTTTGTATGCCCACGAATGTTCTCGACCCCCACATAGACGATCGAGGCGGCAATCAAAGGTTCCACCACGCTGCCCGGTATGGTGACGATCCCGAGACTGGCAAGGGCCAGCGTGATCGTGTGGGCCAGCGTGAAGGACGTCACCTGAAACAGGATCGGCCGCAGGTGGAGCGAGAAGAAGAACAGCCCGAGTACGAACAGGATATGGTCGATGCCAAGCGGGACGATATGTTCGAAGCCAACGGGGATATAGCGCAGGAAGACAGCGCCCGCGCCTTCGGTGCGAATCTCGATCCGCGACAGGGGTTCGGACAGGTCGCCATCGGACAGGAAGGCCGTGTAGGCATCCTCGCCGCCACCGACCTGACGCACGACCAGATCGCCATAAAGCGCCACCCATCCGAACCGAACGGGGGCATCCCCCTCGGGCAGATCGGCGGCAATCGTGATGGTCGACGTGCGGGCCAGTTCGAAATCGCCGATCTCCGGGATCGACGCACCGACCAGCTCTGGCGTGATCCGTTCTCCGTCCACCTCGATGAAAATTCGCTGTGCCATGCGCGGCCAGAATTCATCCAGCTCGGCCCGCAGCGTTTCGGGGCTGGTGGCCCGCAGTTCGTTATAGATTTCTTCCACCGGAGACAAAGTCGTTTCAGTGATCGAGGCCAGGTCCATCTCGGCCAGGATCGATTCCAGCGACAGCCGAATGTCGATTGTCACCCTTTCGGGCGTCACGGAAATATCGGAAATCGCCGGATCAATCTCGTGCGCGCGGGCCTGCGGCGCGGCCATCACGAAAAGGAGAATTGACAGCGCGGCCAATCGGGCCACCATCTTAAGAAACATATCGGAAAGTCTCATGCATCACCTCATTCGCACCCTGTTTGCCTTAAATCTGGCCCTGCTGCCAGCCATTCCCAGTGCCGCCCATGAATTCTGGATCGAACCGCTGGATTTCGCCGTTGGCCGCGACGAACCGTTGGAGGCACGTTTGCGGGTCGGACAAAGTTTCGAAGGTGGGTCACTTTCCTACCTGAGCCGCAACTTTACCCGGTTCGAACTGGCGTTCGGGACGGATGTGACCGACGTGGAAGGCAGACTTGGTCAGAATCCCGCTCTGATGGTCGAAGACCACGGCGAAGGATTGGCTGTTATCCTCTATGAAACCACTGACAGCAGGCTGACCTATGATGAATGGGAAAGCTTTCTCAGGTTCGCGGAACACAAGGACTTCCCCGACATAGAGGCACGCCACCTCGCCCGTGGGCTACCGATGACTGGCTTCATGGAAAGCTATAGCCGTCACGCCAAGAGTCTGGTTGCGGCGGGCAATGGCGAAGGTGCTGACCGGGAATATGGGCTGCGCACGGAATTCGTGGCGCTGGCCAATCCCTATACCGACGATCTTTCAGAAGGGTTTCCCGTGCAGCTTTTCCTGGAAGGCGCCCCTCGCGCCGACGCGCAGGTGGAACTGTTCGACCGTGACGCCGAGGGTGAGGTCACCATCACCCTGCACCGCACCGATGCCGAAGGCCGCGCCGTGCTGCCGGTGGAACCCGGGCATGCCTATCTGGTCGACGCGGTCACGCTGCTGGAGGTGGAACCGAGCGCTGACAGCGCCGCCGTCTGGCACACGCTTTGGGCCTCGCTGACCTTCGAGGTGCCCGCACGTTAAGGCGCGTCTTGTGTTGCCCCGGCATTGCCGCTATGCCCCTTCGCGGATGTGAAGGAGACCCGGAAACATGGACAAGTTCACCAAGCTGACCGGCATTGCCGCGCCGATGCCCCTGATCAACGTCGATACCGACATGATCATCCCCAAGCAGTTCCTGAAGACCATCAAACGGTCCGGCCTCGGGGTGAACCTGTTCGACGAGATGCGCTATGATGGCGAGGGTAACGAGATCCCCGATTTCGTGCTGAACAAGCCCGCCTACCGCAACGCGGAAATCCTTGTCGCCGGTGACAATTTCGGCTGCGGCTCGTCGCGCGAACACGCGCCATGGGCGCTGCTGGACTTTGGCATCCGCTGCGTGATCGCACCGTCGTTTGCCGACATCTTCTTCAACAACTGCTTCAAGAACGGCATCCTGCCGATCGTGCTGCCGCAGGAAGAAGTCGACAAGCTTATGGATGACGCGGAACGCGGTGCCAACGCGACCCTGACCGTGGACCTTGAAAACCAGACGATCAGCGGCCCCGATGGCGGCACGATCAGCTTCGAGGTCGACGCCTTCCGCAAGCATTGCCTGCTGAACGGGCTGGATGATATCGGCCTGACCATGGAAAAATCCGCCTCGATCGAAGCGTTCGAGACAAAGGCCGCCCAAGCCCGCCCTTGGGTCTGAATTTCGCCTGACAACAAGATGTAGCCCCTCGGCCTTGCCGGGGGGCAATTTTTTTGCCCGGTGATGCAATCGGGCGACAGTTCGCATCCCAAAATCGCCACAGTGATTCCTCACGAAGAGTCAGGCACTTGCGAATTGGGGCGAATATGGGCAAGATCGTGGCAAATGAGGCAATCCGATGGCAGTCGGGTCAAGACCGGAATAAGGGCCACCAAAAACAGGTCCGTCCAGGTTGAGGGTTTGAGGCAGTGATCGCACAGCTATCCAGCGCTGTGGTGCGGGCGATTCTTGTTATGATCGTCATATCCACACCGTCCCTGCTCCTTCCGGCTATGTCGCCGGACGGCAATCAGGTCGTGATGCTCGTGGCGCTGTTCGCTGCCATGTTCACCTTTTCCGAATACGCGTCCACCTACCCCGGACTGATCGAATTCCGCGATGCACCGCCCTTCAACCGGGTGCGCGTCATCGGCATCTTCATCACGCTCTTCTTCCTGAGCCTTGTCGCGGCGTCACCGGACAATTCGGGAACGCTGACGTTGATCGTGAATGCCACCGGGCTGGTGCTGGCCCATGCGCTGGACTTTACCTACAGCCCGATCTGGCTGCTTCAGGTTTTCCTGCCAGAGGGCGCAACGCAGGCAGATTTGACGATGCTGCGCACGATGGGGGGGCTCAGTTTCCTGATCGGGCTGGTGACGATCAGTGTCTTCGCCATCCTGATGCGGCTGAAAAGCTGGCCCAACCGCAACACCAGCTTCAATGTCTGGGTCAACCTGCCCACGTTCGACCCCACTGCGGGGGGAGATGTTGTTGCACGTCTTATCCGAGACTCTCGTATTAACCTGATCTTAGGAATATTGCTGCCATTCCTGATGCCGGTCGTGGCGAGCTACGGGATTGGCAATCTCGGCATTTCCCTTGGGGCGTCGCCAATCATGCTGGTCTGGACAGTCACCCTATGGAGCGTTCTTCCCGTTTCCCTTCTGATGCGCGGCATGGCCATGGGCCGGATCGCGCACATGATCACGGAGCGGCGCAAGAAACTGGTCCGCGACATGGCAGAGCAGGGCGAATTCGCGCCGGTCTGATCCTTTTGTGGCTGCTGATGGCAGCCATGCCCGCCAACGCCGACCAGATCCGCATTGCCACCTATCATACAGAACTGTCCCGCGATGGCCCTGGCCTGTTGCTGCGCGATATTCTGCGGGGGGAGGACCCGCAGGTTGCCGCCGTGGTGCAGGTCATCGTGAATGCCGATGCGGATATTCTGGTGCTCCAGGGCTTTGACCACGATGTCGAACAGCACGCCCTTGCGGCATTTGTCGCGCGTCTTGCGCAGGTAGGGGCCGACTACCCCTATCGCCTGTCACTTCCCCCGAATACCGGCGTTCCCACCGGGTTGGACATCGACGGCGACGGGCGGCTTGGCCGGGCGCGGGATGCTCAGGGCTATGGCCGGTTTACCGGGCAGGGCGGCATGGCGGTGCTGTCTCGCCTGCCGATCGGAGAGGTATACGACCATTCCGGGTTCTTGTGGCAGGATCTGCCGAACGGGCGCGCGGCAGAGGTTCTGCCGATGGGCGCGCTTTCGATACAGCGGCTTGCCAGCGTCGCAGCATGGGAGATTGACATCGTCACCGTTGGCGGACCCTTGCGCCTGTTGACCCTTCACGCCACGCCGCCGGTCTTTGACGGGCCAGAGGATCGAAACGGTCACCGCAACGAGGATGAACTCCGATTTTGGCTGAATCGCATTGACGGATGGTCCCCATCCGATACGCCGTCGCTCGACTCTCGCTTCGTGTTGATGGGGGTGCTGAACGCCGATCCCGTGGATGGGGAGGCGCGGCGAGGGGCCTTGATCGAAGCCTTGATGCACCCGCGTCTGCAAGACCCGGAACCGATCAGCCCCGGCGGGGCAGAGGCGGGTGACCCCACCGACACCGCCGATTGGTCCGAGCCCGACCCCGGCAACCTGCGCGTCAGCTATATCCTGCCCTCCGCCGATCTGAGTATCACCGCAAGCGGCGTTTTCTGGCCCTCACGGAACAGCCCGGACTGGCCCCTGCTCGGCGGTGAGGATGGCAATGGCGCGTCACGCCATCGCCTCGTCTGGGTGGACATCGCTCTTCCCTGACCCGGCCCGTTGTCCATTGGGCAGGTGACTGGTTACAACGTCCTGAAACGACGTCTCCTCGAAATCCGGCAGCACCTGGCGAAACCGTGTCCCGTCCAGACGATGCGGCGTGTCATAAAGATACCGCATCTCGGTCAGCTCGCGCGCCAGTTCCCAGACCGGTGAGGCCAGACGCAAGGCCCACCAGGGAAACCCGCGCATATGCAACGGTTTCCCCATCTGCGCCTGAAGGGCAGACGCCAGGTCGGTCACGGAAAAGGTATGGCCCGGAAACGGCACATCCTCGAAGAGCGAAAGGCTGCGACGCCGTTCAGCCAATGCAACAGCGGCCCGCGCCATATCGGGCAGATAGGCATAGGCGCGCGGAACATCCGGGCGGCCGAGGGAGGTGATCCGACCCTTTGACACCGCCTTGAGCGATACGAGATTCAACACGGTATTGGGGCTGTCCGGATCTACGAAGTCACCACCGCGCAGGATGATCACCTGCACTCCGTCCTGCGCGGCCTGTCGATATGCTGCCTCCATTTCCGCCCGGACACGGCCCTTGCGGGCAATCGGGCGATGCGGGGTTGTTTCGCTCCATGGGCCGGGCTGATCACCGAAGACATAGACGTTGCCCGGCAGAAGGACAGCTGCCCCGCTGGCCTTTGCCGCCGCCAGAACCTGGCTGGTGATCTGTGGAATCAGCCTGTCCCACGCATGGTAATTGGGTGGGTTCATCGCGTTGACGATCACATCGACGCCTTGCGAGTCACGGATCATGTCGCCGGTCTTTCGGTCAAACCGGCGGACGGTCCAGCCGGCTTCCTCGAAGGCCTGTGCCGCGTTGTGGCCAAAGCTTCCGGATGCACCGAGGATGAGGGCTGTTCGTGGCATGGGGCTGGATCCTGTGCTGATATCCATTCGACTGACATCAGGATAGGTATTCGCAATTGACGTGTGGATTGCGAAAAATCGGCGGTGTGATATTCATTTATGAATGGAACATCCGCCCCTCGACTGGACCCTTCTGCGGTCATTCCTTGCGGTGGCCGAAACCGGATCCCTGTCCGCGGCGGCCCGAGACACCGGGCAAAGCCAGCCGACGCTCGGACGCCATATTCGGCTGCTGGAGAACCGGGTCGGGGGCGCTTTGTTCGACCGGCACCCGAAGGGTCTGACCCTCAGCGAACTGGGGCGCGAGTTGCGCCCCGGTGCCGTAACAATGCGCGAAGGCGCGCGACAGGTGGCGCTGGCCGCCGCCGGGGGTGACGCGCGCATGGCCGGGCCCGTGCGCATTACGGCAAGCGTTTTCGTCTCTGTTCACCTGCTCCCTCCCATCCTTGCGGAAATCCGCACCCGTCACCCCGAGATCGAGCTTGAACTGGTGGCCTCGGACCAGTCAGACAACCTGCTGTTCCACGAGGCCGATATCGCCCTGCGCATGTACCGCCCCGAGCAGCTGGACATGATGACCCGGCATCTGGGAGACCTTCAGTTAGGGATCTATGCGGCACCGGCCTATCTGGCGCGACGCGGCGCTCCCCGTGGCTTCGCCGAACTGATGGATCATGATATCGTCGGCTATGATCGCGATGACCGGTTGATCCGTGGCTTTCGGGACGCAGGGCTGGAGGTGACCCGCGACAGCTTTCCGGTCCGCACCGACGATCAGGTTGCCTATTGGGAACTGGTCTGTGCCGGGGCCGGTCTGGGCTTTGGCCAATGCCCGGTTGCCGACCGCGACCCCCGCGTCACGCGCATCCTGCCCGATGTGCCGCTGCCGACCCTGCCGGTCTGGCTGACGACCCATGAACGTCTGCGGCACACACCGCGCATAGCCCGCATATGGGATGCTTTGGCAGGGGGGCTTTCCCCCTTCCTTTCTTGACCCTAGGGCGCGCAGCCGTTACGCGGATGCGACCCAAGATCAAGGACGGATGACCCCATGAGCAACCCTTCGCTTCTTATCCTTGCCGGTGACGGCATCGGCCCCGAAGTCATGACCGAAGTGCGCAAGATCATTGACTGGTACGGCGCCAAACGCGATGTCACCTTCGATGTCAGCGAAGGGCTGGTGGGGGGATGTTCCTACGACGCCCATGGCACGCCGCTGACCGACGAAACCATGGCCAGGGCGCAGGAGGTCGATGCCGTCCTGCTTGGCGCCGTGGGCGGCCCGAAATACGACAATCTCGATTTCAGCGTGAAGCCGGAACGCGGCCTTCTGCGCCTGCGCAAGGAAATGGACCTTTACGCCAACCTGCGCCCGGCCCAGTGTTTCGACGCGC
This sequence comes from Nioella sp. MMSF_3534, assembly GCF_030732985.1. Taxonomy (GTDB): domain Bacteria; phylum Pseudomonadota; class Alphaproteobacteria; order Rhodobacterales; family Rhodobacteraceae; genus Nioella. Next base: position 7,440 of record NZ_JASHJX010000046.1, on the reverse strand, counting down.
TGGCCGATTTCTCGTCGCTGAAAAAGGACGTGGTCGCCGGTCTCGACATCATGATCGTGCGCGAACTGACCTCCGGCATCTATTTCGGTGAACCGCGCGGGATCATCAAGGAAGGCAATGAACGCGTCGGCATCAATACGCAGCGCTATACGGAATCCGAGATCGCCCGCGTCGCCCGGTCCGCCTTTGAACTTGCCCGCAAGCGCGGCAACAAGGTCTGCTCGATGGAGAAGGCCAATGTGATGGAATCGGGCATCCTGTGGCGCGACGTGGTGACCGAGGTGCATCAGGCCGAGTATTCGGACGTGGAATTGAGCCACATGTACGCTGATGCCGGCGCCATGCAGCTCTGCCGCTGGCCCAAGCAGTTCGACGTGATCGTGACCGACAACCTGTTTGGCGACCTGCTGTCCGATGCCGCCGCGATGCTGACCGGGTCGCTCGGGATGCTGCCCTCGGCTTCGCTTGGCGCGCCGATGGAAAACGGCCGCCCGAAGGCGCTTTATGAACCCGTCCACGGTTCTGCCCCCGATATCGCGGGTCAGGGCAAGGCCAACCCGATTGCCTGCATCCTCAGCTTTGCCATGGCGCTGCGCTACAGCTTCGACATGGGCACCGAGGCTGATCGCCTGGAAAAGGCCGTTGAGGATGTTCTGGCCGACGGTCTGCGCACCGCCGACCTTCTGGGCGAAGAGGGTGTCAGCCCCGTGAGCACCAGCGAAATGGGCGATGCTATCGTCGCCAAGCTGGAAGCGAGCCTCTAAGGCAAGGGGCGCTCGACGTGAACCTGCGGGTTGGGATAGGCTAGGCCAGGTCCCAACCCGAAAGGTCTTTTCATGATCCGTTCATTTCTTGTTTTTGCCTGCCTCTGTGCCGCACCCGCCGCGGCACAAGACGTGCAGATCCTTCCCGGCCATTCCGATTTTCGCCTGCCTTCCCAACTTGTCCACGATCAGCCGATGAGCCTGGTACAGGACTGGATCATCGGGTTCCCCGATGGCGAGGGCCGGCCCGAATTGCAGCTGTTATCCGAGGTCGACGACACCGGGCGACTGGTCATCGTGCTGACCGAGTCCGGGTTTGCAGACGATTCCGTGTCCGCCGTGCGCCAGAGATTCGAGTTGGTCCGCACGGATGCCGGGGCATGGGCGCTGACCGCCTACGGGTTCCAGCAGCAATGCGCGCGCGGCGGTAGCGAGGACTGGCTGGCAACCCCCTGTCCCTGAGACCGCGGCTTGCCCTTTGCCCGGCACCGGCCTAAGCCTGTGACTGTTAGCGCACAACAGGACATTCCATGCCGCCAAATGCCAAAGGCTCTCTTCTCGCTCTTTCTGCTTTCGCGATTTTCGCCACCCATGACGTGGTCATCAAGGTTCTGGGTGGCACCTACAGCCCGATCCAGATCATCTTCTTTACGGTCCTGTTCAGCTTCCCGCTGCTGACTTTCGTCATGATCCGCGATTCGAAGGGCGGCTCACTGGTGCCGGTACACCCGTGGTGGACGGCGGCGCGCACTGTCAGCGGTGCCCTTGGGGCCGCCGGTGCATTCTATGCCTTTTCGGTTCTGCCGCTGACGCAGGTCTATCCGATCCTCTTTGCGATGCCGCTGCTGGTCACGGTGCTGGCGATCCCGCTATTGGGCGAGCGGGTCGGGCTGCACCGGGCGATGGCCGTCCTTGTGGGGCTGGCAGGGGTGATCGTCGTGCTGCAACCGGGCGCGGCCCCCTTGTCTTTCGGCCATGCCGCCGCGCTGCTTGGCGCTGTCTTCAGTGCCTTCAGCTCGGTCATCATGCGCAAGATCGGCCGGGCCGAGCGGACGGTGGTTCTGCAACTCTACCCGCTGCTGGTGAATTTCGTGGTGATGGGGGCGTTGCTGCCCTTCGTCTATGTGCCGGTCGAACTGATCGACCTTGGTGCCTCTGCCGTGGTGGCGCTGCTTGCGCTGATCGCCATGGCCTGCCTTGTGGCAGCCTACCGATTGGCCCCGGCGGTGATCGTCGCGCCGATGCAGTATTCGCAGATCATCTGGGCCAGCATCTTCGGCGCCTTGTTCTTTGGCGAAAGCCTCGACATGATGACCATGATCGGCACCGGGATCATCATAGCTTCCGGGCTTTATATCGTCCTGCGTGAGGACAAGCGCAAAGGCAGTTCCAACCAGCCGGTTCTGCGATCGAGATCCCGCGTGGGCACACCGAGCGCCCCACGCGTGGCCTCGTTCCTCAACCGGGACCGAGACGAGGACCGGGACGATCAATAAGATACGCAGGCGGCAGGGTCAGGCCAGTGCCTCGGCCAGTGCGGCAATGACACGATCCTGCATGGCCTCATTCAGCCCGTAATAGAGCGGGATGGAAATGGCGCGGTCATAGTACCATTCCGACACCGGGAAATCGCCGCGCCGGAAGCCAAGCCTCTGGTAATCGGGCTGGGTGTGAACCGGGATGTAATGCACATTCACGCCGATCCCTGCTGACCGCAGGTAATCGAAGACCTCGCGCCGCGTGCGGTTGGTTTTGTCCGTGTCGATCAGAACCGGGTAGAGGTGCAGTGCCGAATAGCTGTCGGGATTCTGCCATGGCAGGATCAGCGGCAGGTCGGCCAGCAGCGCGTCATAGCGTTTTGCCATCCGCTGCCGGTGCGCCACGAAATCCGCAAGCCGCCGGGTCTGGCTGACTCCGAGAGCGGCTTGCATCTCGGTCATGCGGTAGTTCAGGCCAAGTGCGACCTGATCGTATTCCCATGGCGCCGCATCCGCGGTTTCCATCAAGTCCGGGTCGCGGGTCACGCCGTGGGACCGGTAAAGCCCCATCGCGGCGGCAAGCCCCGCGTCCTGCGTGGTAGCCAGGCCACCCTCTGCCGTGGTGATGATCTTGACCGGGTGAAAGCTGAACACGCAGATGTCGGAAAATTCACACGCCCCGATCGGCTGGCCGTTGTACTGCCCGCCGATGCAATGGCTCGCGTCCTCGATCACGTTTATGCCATGGGCCTTTGCGATGGCGCCGATGGCCTTCATATCCGCCGACTGGCCCGCGAAATGCACCGGGATCAGGATGTCGGGCTTGCGGTCCGCGCGGGCAAATTTCGCCTCCAGCGCCTGCGGGTCCATGCTGTAATCGCTGGCCCGGATATCGACGAAATCCACGTCCGCCCCACAAAGCCGCGCCACGTTGGCGGAGGCCACGAAGGTGTTGGGCACGGTCCAGACCAGCCCGCCGGGTTTCAGGCCAAGCGCGAGGCAGGCGATATGCAACGCCGAGGTGGCGGAGTTCACCGCCACCGCATGGGCCGCGCCGGTCGCGCCCGCAATGGCGGCCTCGAATTCCGGCACCTTGGGGCCCTGCGTCAGGAAGTCAGACCGCAGCACCTCGACCACGGCGGCGATGTCGTCTTCCGAGATGTCCTGCCGGCCGTAGGGGATGAAGCCCGTGTCGCCCATCAGAAATGCCCGATCGTGTCCGCATTGGCCTCGATCCAGGCGCGCAGTTCCTCGACCGACATCCAGTCCGGGTTGGTGTCGGACACATAGGAAAAGCCCTCGGGCACCTTGACCCCATCCTTGATCCGGCCCGCATCGGTTGACCAGTTGTGTATCGCCGGAAGGATCTTGAAATGCTCGGGATATTCGAAGGTATGCGCCGCGTCCTCTTCGCCGATCATCTGCTCGTGCAGTTTTTCACCGGGGCGGATGCCGACAAGTTTGTGTTCGCATCCAGGCACGCAAGCCTCTGCGATGTCGAGGATGTTCATCGACGGGATCTTCTTCACGTAGATTTCTCCGCCGACCATGTCTTCGAACGCATGCCAGACCAGTTCTACGCCTTGCGGAAGGGTGATCATGAAGCGGGTCATGCGGGAGTCTGTGATCGGCAGCATCGCCCCCGCGTCAAGGGATTTGAAGAAGGGGATGACCGACCCGCGCGAGCCCATCACGTTGCCATAGCGCACCACGGCAAAGCGGCACCCGTCGCTGCCCGCATAGGAATTTCCCGACACGAACAGCTTGTCCGAGGCCAGCTTGGTCGCGCCATAGAGGTTCACGGGAGACGAGGCCTTGTCGGTCGACAGCGCCACGCATTTCTTCACGCCCTTGTCGATGCAGGCATCTATCAGGTTCATCGCGCCGTTGATGTTGGTCTTGACGCATTCGAAGGGGTTGTATTCGGCGGTTGGCACGATCTTGGTTGCCGCCGCGTGCACAACATAATCCACCCCGTCGAGCGCGCGATACAACCGCTCCCGGTCGCGCACATCACCGATGAAGAAACGCACCCGCGGGTCATCGCCATATTTCTTGGCCATGTCCCACTGCTTCATCTCGTCCCTCGAATAGATGATCAGGCGGGCCGGGTCGTATTTTTCCAGCGTCATCGGCACGAAATGAGACCCGAAGGACCCGGTGCCGCCGGTCAGCAGGATGGAGGCGTTTTTTTCCATGATATCGCTCGTCTTGTCGGTTGCCTGCCTTCTTGCAGGGATTGCGCGCGGGATCAAGCAAGCCGGTGAAATCCCCCTTGCAAAGGCGCGATTCCCCCGCTATCCCGCCCGGCACGGTCGGAGTGTAGCTCAGCCTGGTAGAGCACTGTCTTCGGGAGGCAGGGGTCGGAGGTTCGAATCCTCTCACTCCGACCAATTAAATCAGGGACATCGGTGGTTTGGAAGGTAGTTACCTTAGGTTCATTGAACCTAGTCGGATCTCTCGACCTGTATTCGTTGGAGTGACTTGATCACATCCGAAGCTCTATTGCTTTTATTGACGCCTCCAACAGTCAGCATGAATTTATCTTGTGAGATAAATTATGGCTTCGCGAGGCCGCAATCTTCGCCTCTTATCCCACATGATAAATATCGTGACTCATCCTCGAATTTCCGCCATATTTATCATCGAGGATAAGCGTCATGACACCCAGAGACCAGGAACTTCAAAGCTGGATCGACCGCATCGGTCAGACCCTGCGCCGCAGGCGAAAAGAGCTCGACCTGAGCCTAGAGGATCTGTCCCGCCTGTCTGGCGCAACGGTGCCGTCCTTGTCCAACATCGAACGTGGCAAGCGCGACGTGAAGCTCTCCACTCTGGTCAACCTGGCTTCGGCCTTGCGCATCGATCTGGCAGAGCTGTTCACAGATGACGCGTCGGAGACGAATACCGAAGCACAAAACTTGCCGGCTGGCTACGATCTGGAAGACGACTGATGTCCATCGTCGAAAGCGTCACTGTCTACTATGAAACCTTTTCGGTCGGCACCATCAGCGTGATGGATCAAGGACAGATGTCCTTCACCTACGACCCGAGGTGGCTGGCAACCAAGGGCGCTTTCCCGCTGTCCGTCACAATGCCCCTACAGACGGACCCGTTCGCTGACACTGTCATCGGGCCATGGCTGGCAAACCTCTTGCCCGAGGAGCAGCAGCTTCTTACCCTGTCCAGAGTGCTGGGGCTCTCATCCTCTGACAGCCTCGCGATCCTGCGGGAAATCGGGGGTGATACTGCCGGTGCCATCTCCGTAGGCGAGCCGAACGTCCGCGATGATTGGCACTATGAGCCGCTTAGGGATCACTACCGGACAGGATCCGAGGAGAAGGCCCTCGTCCAACACTTCGACGATCTCGGACGACGGCCGTTTCTGGTTGGCGAGGACGGCGTGCGGCTGTCTCTCGCCGGTGGTCAAAAGAAGACCGCGCTGGCAGTTCTCGACGCAAACGGCAGGGTCAAACTCGGATTGCCGCAGCCAGGCGATACGGTCGCGATACCGAAATTTGGAGCCCCGTCCACACTCATCATCAAGCCGGACAACCCGACGCTCCCCGGTATTGTGGAGAACGAAGCCTATTGCCTGACGCTCGCCCGGCTGATTGGACTTCCGGTTGTCGAGGCTGTCGCGTTGAAGGCCGGGAACAGGTCCGCCCTTGCAGTAGCACGATACGATCGAACGCAGCGCAACAATGGCAATCTCCGCCGCTTGCATCAGGAAGATCTGGCCCAGGCCAATGGCATCTACCCCGGCCAGAAGTATGAACGAGGCACAGTGCCCGGACTAACGCTCAATTCCCTGCTTCAAACGGGACGCAGCTTGCCTCCGGGCGATGCCCTTCTGCTGCTCGACCAGGTGATCTACAACATCCTCGTCGCCAATACCGACGCTCATGCAAAGAACTACTCGATGCTGCTGAGTCGAGGAGCCCGGATGGCGCCGCTCTACGATGTATCGTCTGTTCTGCCATGGGACCATGTTGTTCAGTATCACGCCCAGAACCTTGCCGGCAGGAAGCGCAAGCCGGGTGACATGGCGAGGCGTCATTGGGACAGGATTGCTGAAGAGGCTGGCTTCAATTCGCGAAACCTGCGCCTGCGTGTTCAGGAGCAGATCGATGACATGGTTGCCAAGCGGGTCGAGGCAACGGATCTGGTGTCAACGCAACCCGGCGTTTCTGCCGAGATGGTCCGGCATGTCGCAGAACTGGTCGAACAGAATGCGCTTCGCATCGGTGGGCGCTTGCGTGCAAAAGACTGAGGTGAGCAAGCAACTCCCACGGCCTCCTCTGGCAGGCTGCCCATACATGAAGCGGACCCGACTGGAAGCGACCCGTCAGCCATTCTGTCGCCCTCCGAATTCGAGCGCGCTCGCCGCTTTGCGCAAATGCCCCGGACTATATCGTGCATAGACAGACGCTGTGATCGCAGTGTTGGAGTGGCCGAGATACTGGCTGATTTCATCCATCGACACACCTGCCTCTGCCATGTGAACGGCCGCGCTGTGCCGTAAGACATGTGGCGAGACATCTTTCAGTTCAGCCATGTCCACGGCAGCCCGGAAACCCTTCTTGATCGACCGAACGGGTCGCCCGGCCCACTCCACGACGTAGTCACTTAGAGCGGCATCTCGTGCGGTAGAAAGTGCATCCAGCAACGTGTCGTTGATCGGAACGATTGCACGTCCCTTCCTCTGGCCATCGCCAGTCCTGAGGTCGATCTGGCGCCTGTCGAAATCCACACGATCCCATGTCAACTCGAGGACTGCGATGAGAGCCGCAATCATCGCCCGTCTGCAATTACGTGGATCAACGAATTCCTCGGTGCCATCCCACTGCAGGAACGGGTCATCGAGGACATGCTCGCCCCCCGTCTTTGCAGCCGAGATTAGTCGCGACATCAGCCGCCCGGGAACGCTTGTAGGAGCATCCGCATCGCCGCCGACGATGGCTGCAACCGAAAGGAGATGGTGGAGAGCTCGTAAAGGTCGCGCCACAAGAGAGCAAGATGCTCGCAGCTTTGCCTGGTCAGCGCATACAGGCTGCCGGGGCGGTGACTGACTACGCCGAGGGCCGCATCCTCTGGGATCGGATCGGGGCCTAGCATGGGTGACCTGCTCCCCTGAAAAGTCCCCGGTTTGAGGTTAGCCTGTTCTCCAACTGAGGAGACAGACGATGAAGAGAAGC
>NZ_JASHJX010000045.1 GCF_030732985.1 Nioella sp. MMSF_3534 | reverse complement strand
CCCCCGCCGCCGCGCCGGAACCCGGATCGGCCGGCCCATCAGTTGCAGGCTGGCATAGATCACCACCGGCACCCCGATGATCCCGAAGAAGGCCCATTGCGGCACGTCCAGAACCATCTGCGCCGCCACCGCCATGACGCCGAGCCCGATCAGCATGAAAGGCCAATGTCCGCGCAGAGACTGCGCCGCCGCCCCCAGACCCTGCCGAAACGCTTGCCACATATTGGTCAGCGCCGCGGGCAGCAGAAGCGCCGCCAGCGCGATTTCCGGCGGCATGATCGCACTGAGGCCAGAGATCATGATCAACGGCAGGGCAAATCCCACCACGCCCTTGACCACGCCCCCGAAGAAGGTGATCGCCAGCGCCGCGGCCAGAACGCCAAGCGGCAAGGATTCGATTACGGCCCCTATCGGTCGCCCTCCATGTTCGCCCCCGGTCCGCTGGCCGTGAACGCTCCGGCGTTGTACAGCCGATTCGGGGGTGGGCCGCAATTGCCAAATCACACCGGCAACCCCGCAAGATGAACAGCCTGCATCCCGCAGTCCGCCGTACAGCCCACGGTCGAGCCTGATTGTTGCCCTGTGCGCCAAAGGGCGCCCTGTCGCCCCGGTCGCTGTCAATCCACGCGTATCCACCCGGACCCGTGCCGGTCGATGCGGCGTCGATCGACGGATATCAGACCGACCAGCGACTCCCAATCCTCGGCGTTCCCCGTGTCTTCGTCCAGAAAACGCCCTGTTGAGCCTTGCTAAGGTTGCGGTGGAGAGTGAACCGAGGCCCTCGCTGGTGCGTCAGATGCCGATTTGGGCAGGCAAGCGGCCCTCTAGATAGACGACCCAGCTCCCGCAGAGATCCATTGGAAGAGGAGCGGCGAAGGGGGGGAAGTCGGCCGGGACCTAGCTGTTCATCGACCTGCTGCATTTCTGGAAAACGCAAGGGGTGGATATGTTGGGGCTGACCGTTGGGACGGGTAAGGTCGCAGACCCGCAACCTGCAAGACGGGATCCTGATATGCCTTCACACCGGTTGGATGGATTGACCACCACAAGTAGGCAGTTGCCCGCCGTCTGTGTTGCTAAAATACTCTCGCAAGGCGGGGCCGGTCCAACCGTGGATCGTGCGGCCCTGATCTGTTCTTCCGATGCCGATAGCGGTGCTGGACCTATTGCCGGCCAGCGTGAAATTCACGCCCGCGCTTTGGCCATCATCGCAGGTGAATGAAACCGTTCCACCCTGTCGGGTGGCCTGAAACGTCCCTTCGCAGGTTGCGCCGTTGGACATGGTGGCGGCGACCACGCCTTCCTCCCATCCGACCGCTCGACCTGCAAGGATATCCTCGCCTCCAATGCAGGCATAAATCCGCGTACAGGAGGTCGGCGAACCTGGCTGGAACATGCAGCCGGAATCCCCGCGTTGGCTCGTTTCAACACCCGGCGTGCAGGACGCCGCAAGGCAGGTGATCAGAAGCAACGGAACACTCGTTTTGCGGCCTATCTCGGATCGGCGCAGGGAAAAAGCCAACATCTGGCATCACTCCTAACTCATTACCAAATACCCAAGCGAAGCCTTGGGATCGTCCATATAGGAGTTCTCAACACGAGTTCGGCTCAAAGGCAACCCATCCGATCCAACTCAGACCTCTTCAACCATCAGCACGCCCTCAAGGCTCTTCAATGCGCCCTTGATCTGCGGGTTCACGGGGAAATCCTCGCCCAACAGAACGTCCACCTCGCCCGGTAATTCAGGGCTGAGCAGGCACAGGCTGACCGGCCCCCGGCCTTTCAGTTTCGCCTCCCCCCGCGCGCGGTCCAAAAGGCCCGCGACGGCAGGGATCGCAACGTCTTCCTCGATGAAGATCCGCAGGCCCGATCCGCCAGCGTCCGCCACCACGCCATCGACAGGCTGCACGGTGCGGGCCAGCAGTTTCAGCTGCTCGCCCTCATAGGTCGCATCCGCCGTGATCACCACATTGGATCCGCTGTCGAGGAACTCGCGGCTCGCCTCCAGCACCTCGGAGAACATGGTGACCTCGTATAGCCCCGTCGGGTCAGACAGCTGCACGAAGGCAAACCGGTTGCCGCGCTGGCTTTTGCGTTCCTGCCGGGAGGACACGGAGCCCGCCATCTTGGCAACGAAGGCCCCGCCCTGCACCTTCTGGGCAACCTCCTCCAGCGTCATGCATTTCTTGCGTTTGAGCGCGGGCATGTAGTCATCGAGCGGATGGCCCGACAGGTAGAACCCGACGGCCTTGTGCTCCTCTGCCAGCCGCTCATTCGGCAGCCAGTCGGCAGGGTTGGGCAGGCGCGGTTCGGGCAAGTCGTCACCCGCCTCGCCAAAGAGAGACACCTGGTTGGAACTGCGCTGTTCATGGATCGCGGCGGAGTATCCCACCAGCGCATCGAGGCTTTCGAAGACCCGGCGGCGGTTGCGGTCAAGCTCATCAAACGCACCGGCGCGGGCCAGCATCTCCAACGGTCGTTTGCCAACCCGTTTCAGATCCACTCGGCGGGCGAAATCGAAGAGCGTCGCAAAGGGCTGCCCGGCGCGGCCCTCTTCGATCAGGCGCATCGCCTCGACGCCCACATTCTTGAGCCCGCCCAGCGCATAGACGACACGGCCATTGTCCACGGTAAACATCGCGGCAGAGCGGTTGACGCAAGGCGGGATGGTCTCGATCTCCAGCCGGTCAACCTCCTGCTTGTAGACATTCAGCTTGTCGGTCAGGTGAATATCGCAATTCATGACGGCGGCCATGAACTCCACCGTATGATTGGCCTTCAGCCAGGCCGTCTGGTAGCTGACCACCGCATAGGCGGCGGCGTGGGATTTGTTGAAGCCGTAATTGGCGAATTTCTCCAGAAGGTCGAAGACCTCCGACGCCTTCTTCTTGTCGACGCCGTTTTCCATCGCCCCCTTTTCGAACTTGGGGCGTTCCTTGGCCATCTCCTCGGCGATCTTCTTACCCATGGCGCGGCGCAACAGGTCGGCGCCGCCAAGGCTGTAGCCCGCCATGACCTGCGCAATCTGCATCACCTGTTCCTGGTAGACGATGATGCCCTGGGTTTCTTCCAAGATATGGTCGATCAGCGGGTGAACGGATTCGCGTTCCTTCAGCCCGTTCTTGACCTCGCAATAGGTCGGGATGTTCTCCATCGGGCCGGGTCGATAGAGCGCCACAAGCGCCACGATATCCTCGATACAGGTGGGCTTCATGCGTCTGAGCGCATCCATCATGCCCGAGCTTTCCACCTGGAACACGGCGACGGTCTTGGCGGAGGCGTAGAGCTTGTAGGTCGCTTCGTCATCCAGCGGGATGGCGTTGATCTGGTTTTCGGCCCCGGCGGGCGGCTCGTATAGCTGCGCCCCATCCGGCCCCACATGCAGGTCACGCCCCTGCCCGTGAATGAGGTCGATGGCGTTTTGCACCACGGTCAGGGTCTTCAGCCCCAGGAAGTCGAACTTCACCAGCCCCGCCGGTTCCACCCATTTCATGTTGAACTGTGTCGCGGGCATGTCGGAGCGGGGATCCTGGTAGAGCGGCACAAGCTCATCCAGCGGCCTGTCCCCGATCACCACACCCGCCGCATGGGTCGAGGCGTTCCGGAGCAGCCCCTCCACCTGCTGGCCGTAGTCGAGCAGCCGTTTCACCACCTCCTCTTCCCGCGCGGCGTCGCGCAGGCGGGGTTCATCGGCCAGCGCCTTTTCGATGGAGACCGGCTTCACACCCTCGACCGGGATCATCTTGGACAGGCGGTCCACCTGCATGAAAGGCATTTGCAGCACCCGCCCCACATCGCGCACCGCGGCCTTGGACAGAAGCGCGCCGAAGGTGATGATTTGGCCCACCTTCTCGCGCCCGTATTTTTCCTGCACGTAGCGGATCACCTCCTCGCGGCGATCCATGCAGAAGTCGATGTCGAAGTCGGGCATGCTGACCCGCTCGGGGTTCAGGAAGCGTTCGAACAGCAGGCTGTAGCGCAGCGGATCAAGGTCGGTGATGGTCAGCGCATAGGCCACCAGAGACCCGGCCCCGGACCCCCGCCCCGGACCCACGGGAATGCTGTGTTCCTTGGCCCAGTGGATGAAGTCGGCCACGATCAGGAAGTAGCCGGGGAAGCCCATGCCCTCGATGATATCCAGCTCGAAATCGAGCCGTTCCTGGTATTCCTCGACGCTCACCGCATGGGGGATCACGGCCAGGCGCGCCTGAAGCCCCTCATTGGCCTGACGGCGCAATTCGCTGACCTCGTCATCGGCGAATTTGGGCAGAATGGGCGGGTGCGTCCGGGCGCGGAAGGCGCAGCGGCGGGCGATCTCCACCGTGTTTTCCAGCGCTTCGGGCAGGTCGGCGAACAGCGTCGCCATTTCCTCGGGCGTCTTGAAATAATGCTGCGGCGTCAGGCGGCGGCGCGGTTCCTGTTGATCCACATATGCACCATCCGCAATGCAAAGCAGCGCGTCATGGGCCTCGTACATATCGGATTTCGGGAAATAGACATCGTTGGTCGCCACAAGCGGCAGGTCCATCGCATAGGCCATTTCCACATGGCCGCGCTCGGATTGCTGTTCCGCCTCTGGCAAGCCGCCCTCGCCAGGGTGGCGTTGCAGTTCGACATAGAGCCGGTCGCCATAGATGCCCTTCAGCCGCGCCATCAGCGCCTCGGCCTTCGCCCGCTGCCCGTTGCGCAGGAAGCGGCCGATGGGGCCGTCAGGGCCGCCCGTCAGGCAGATCAGCCCGTCGGAATGGGTGGCGAGTTCCTCCAGCGTGACATGCGGCAGCGATCCGTCGCCGCGCAGGTAGAGACAGGTGTTGAGCTTCATCAGATGCTCATAGCCCGTCCGGTTCTGGGCCAGCAGTACCACGGGCGCGGAAGCGCGCGGCTTTTCCCCCGGCTGAGGCGGGTCGTAATCGACGCTGATCTGGCAGCCGACAATGGGCTGCACCCCGGCCCCCGCCGCCAGTTCGGAAAACTGCAACGCCGAGAACATGTTGTTCGTCTCGGTCACCGCCACGGCGGGCATCCCGGCGCTCGCGCACATGCCGGCCAGTTTCTTGACCGGTACGGCCCCTTCCAGAAGGGAATACTCGGTGTGAAGGCGGAGATGGATGAATCGGGGGGCGCTGCTCATGGTGCGAGGCTAGCGCAGCACCAGACGCGCTGCCAGCCCCGTGGTTGGATGGCGCCCGTTTCAAGGCAGCCTGATCTTTCACCTCTTTGCGGGAATCCAACTCATTTTCGCAAGAAACCTGAAAGTCTTTTTGTGCTGCAATGCGCCGCGTCGCTTGCCACAGAGACAAAAAGCCGCTTTCCTGACCACACCAACAGGGAAGCGCGCATAGGCTTTACGTCGCATCGGGCCAGCGCAAATGAGGGCAAAGCCCCTCCGAAAAGAAGGCGACACGAGAATTGAATGACTGACGAGGTTGTTTTCCTCCTCAACGGCGCGCCGGTCCGGATCACGGATCAGCCGTCTACCCGCACATTGTTGGATTGGCTGCGCGAGACGCAGGGCCTGACCGGAACCAAGGAAGGCTGTAACGAGGGCGACTGCGGGGCATGTACCGTGGTTGTCACCGATGCGGACGGGTCCAGGGCGGTCAATGGCTGCATCCTGTTCCTGCCCCAACTGAACGGAAAGGCCGTGCGCACGGTCGAAGGGATTTCCGGCCCCGATGGCCAGATGCACCCGGTGCAGACCGCGATGGTAGACCACCACGGCTCGCAATGCGGGTTCTGCACGCCTGGCATCATCGCCTCGCTGGCGGCAGCCCATACCAATGGCGAAACGGCGTTCGACGATGTGCTGGCGGGCAACCTTTGCCGCTGCACCGGTTACGCGACGATCATCCGTGCGGCTGAGGCCGCCGCGTCTGAACCCGTGCCCGCATGGATGCAAACCGACCGCGAGGCCGTGGCCGCGTTGGATGCCAGCCCCCTGCCCTTCGCCCCTACCAGCAGCGATGAACTGGCCGACTGGTATGCCGCGAACCCCGAGGCCACGCTCATTGCCGGGGCCACGGATGTCGGGCTTTGGGTCACCAAGATGCTGCGCGACCTGTCGCCGGTCGCCTTTCTCGGCGGTTGCGCCGACCTGAAAACCATCTCGGAAGATGCTTCCGGGATGCATGTGGGCGCGATGGTGTCTCTCACGGAGCTTCATGCCGCCATCGCGCCCCGCCATCCGTCTTTCGCGGAAATGCTGCGCCGGTTTGCGTCTACGCAGGTCAGAAACGCGGCCACCATCGGCGGCAATATCGCCAATGGCTCCCCCATCGGGGATTCGCCGCCTGCGCTGATTGCGCTTGGGGCGGAGCTGCACCTGCGCAAGGGGGCCACGCGCCGAACCATCCCGCTGGAAAGCTTCTTCATCGACTACGGCAAACAGGACCGTGACGCCGGAGAATTCGTGGAAGGTATCACCATCCCGACCCAGCCCGACCGGCTGCGCTGCTACAAGCTGTCGAAGCGCTTCGATCAGGATATCTCCGCCGTCTGCGGCTGCCTGAGCGTGACCGTGGAGAACGGGACCGTGACCGACGCGAAACTGGCCTATGGCGGCATGGCGGGCATCCCCAAGAGGGCATCGAATGCCGAGGCCGCCCTGGTCGGCCAACCTTGGACGGAAGCAACCGTGCGCACCGCGATGGCGGCCTACGCACAGGATTTCACCCCGCTCACCGACATGCGAGCATCGAGCGCCTACCGGCTGGAGACCGCCGCCAACATGCTCCTGCGCTATTTCCATGAGGATCAGGGCACCCTGTCCAACGTGCTGGAGGTGTCGGCATGAGCGTTCACAAATCCCTTCCCCATGACGCCGCGCCCCTGCATGTGACCGGTCAGGCCCGCTATGTCGATGACATCCCGGTGCCCGCCAACTGCTTGCATCTGGCTTTCGGCATGGCCGAGATCGCCCATGGCCGGATCACCTCCATGAATCTCGACGCCGTGCGCGCGGCCCCCGGCGTGGTGATGGTGCTGGCGGGGGAGGATTTCGACGAGATCCCCGATTGTTCTCCGTCGGCACATGATGAACCGCTGCTCTCGGATGGAACGGTCCACTACCTCGGCCAGCCCCTCTTCCTCGTCGCCGCGACCAGCCACCTCGCCGCCCGCAAGGCCGCACGGCTGGCGCAGGTCGAGTATGAGGAACTGGAGCCCATCCTGACCATCGAACAGGCGCTTGCCGCCGACACCCGGTTCGAGGACGGCCCCCGCATCTATGAAAAAGGTGATGTCGACGCGGCCCTCGCCCGCGCCACCCATATCATCGAAGGCCGGATCGAGATGGGCGGGCAGGAGCATTTCTATCTGGAGAGTCAGGCCGCGCTGGTCCTGCCGCAGGAAGGCGGCGACATGGTGGTGCATTGCTCCACCCAGCATCCGTCCGAAATCCAGCACAAGGTCGCCCACGCGCTCCACCGCCCGATGAATGCGGTGCGGGTCGAGGTGCGCCGCATGGGCGGCGGCTTCGGCGGCAAGGAAAGCCAGGGCAACCATCTGGCCATCGCCTGCGCCATGGTCGCGGATCGCACGGGCCGCCCCGTGAAAATGCGTTACGACCGTGACGATGACATGATGATCACCGGCAAGCGGCACGATTTCCGCATCGACTACCGCGCAGGCGTCGATGCCCATGGCAAGCTGACCGGGGTCGATTTCGTGCAGATGACGCGCTGCGGATGGGCGCTGGACCTGTCCCTGCCCGTGGCCGACCGTGCCATGCTGCACGCCGACAACGCCTATCACCTGCCCGCCGCGCGGATCACGTCGCACCGGCTGCGCACCAATACCCAAAGCGCCACCGCCTATCGCGGCTTCGGCGGCCCGCAGGGGGTTCTGGGGATCGAGCGGGTGATGGACCATATCGCCCACACGCTCGGGCTCGATCCGCTGGAGGTGCGCAAGGCGAACTATTACGCCGAGATGGGCGGCAAAGCGGGTGTGAATGTCGAAAAGGGCGTCGAGGCCAAGGGCGCAGGCACCGCCCACAAGATCAGCTCCGGCACCGGGGGCGCGAAACGCTTCGGTGGCGCGCATTCGCCCGAACCGATGGAGCAAGGCCAGCAGACCACGCCCTATCACATGCCGGTCACCGATTTCATCCTGAACGGGCTGACCGCGAAACTGGCGGAGGCCTGCGACTACCACGCCCGCCGCGCCGCGATTGCCGACTGGAACGCCAGCCAGCCGGTGCTGAAGCGCGGCATCGCGCTGACGCCGGTGAAATTCGGCATATCCTTCACGCTGACCCATCTCAACCAGGCGGGCGCGCTGGTGCATGTCTACAATGACGGCTCCATCCACCTGAACCATGGCGGCACGGAAATGGGCCAGGGCCTGTTTCAGAAGGTGGCGCAAGTGGCGGCTGACCGCTTCGGCGTGCCGCTCGACCGGGTCAAGATCACCGCGACCGATACTGGCAAGGTGCCGAATACCTCGGCCACGGCGGCCTCATCCGGGTCGGACCTGAACGGCATGGCCGTGAAAGCCGCCTGCGACACGATCCGCGACAGGATGGCCGATTTCTTTGCCGAGCAATACCAGACCAAGCCCGCGCAAGTGCGTTTTGCCGATGGCATGGTCCATGTGGGCAATGAAGCGATCCCCTTCGACGAGGCCGCGAACCGCGCCTATGTGGGCCGGGTCAGCCTGTCGGCCACCGGCTTCTACAAGACGCCAGAGGTCGCCTGGGACCGCATCGCCGGACGCGGGCGGCCGTTCTTCTACTTCGCCCAAGGCGCCGCCTGTTCCGAAGTGGTGATCGACACGCTGACCGGCGAAAACCGCATCCTGCGCACCGACATCCTGCATGACGCGGGCAGCAGCCTGAACCCTGTTCTCGATATCGGGCAGGTGGAAGGGGCTTTCGTACAGGGCGCGGGCTGGCTGACCACCGAGGAACTGGTCTGGGACGGCAAGGGACGCCTGCGCACCCACGCGCCCTCCACCTACAAGATCCCCGCCTGTTCGGACCGCCCCCGCGTCTTCAACGTCGCGCTTTGGGACGCGCCGAACCCCGAGGAGACGATCTATCGCTCCAAGGCCGTGGGCGAGCCGCCCTTCATGCACGGGATCAGCGTCTGGTCTGCGCTGTCCGAGGCCGTGGCCGCCTGTGGTCCGAACTATGCCGACCTGCAGGCCCCCGCCACCGCCGAGGAAGTGCTTTCCGCCATCAAGAGGGCGAGAGGATGAGCCTCGACCTGAACGCCCTTCGCGCCGCCGTGGCTGCGCATGGCCGGGTTGCGCGGGTCGTGATTGTGGGCTCAGCCGGGTCTGTGCCGCGCGAAACCGGTACAGCCATGCTGGTCTGGGCCGATGGTCAGTCCGGCACCATCGGCGGCGGCGCGCTGGAATTTCAGGCGGTGGACCGGGCGCGTCAGGCGCTGTCTGGCGGGGACCGTTTCGACAAGGTGCCTCTCGGCCCCGGCCTTGGGCAATGTTGCGGCGGGGCCGTGCAATTGCTGACAGAGGTCTGGGACGACGCGCGGCTTGGAACCGTCACCGGCGACGCCCATGCCCGCCCCCTGCCCGGCTCCGCCGCCGAGATGCCGCTGAAACTCGCAGGCCAATTGCGCGCCGCGCGGGCGGGTCATCGCCCGGTGGAAACCGCGCTTGTTCAAGGCTGGTTCGTGGAACCGATCCGGGCCGCGTCAACGCCGCTCTGGATCTGGGGGGCGGGCCATGTGGGGCGGGCCATCGTCGCCACGCTCTCGCAGCTGCCGGATTTTGCCATCACCTGGGTCGACAGCGCGCCGGATCGCTTTCCGGCAGACATCCCGCACGGCGTCACCGCCTTGCCCGCGCCCGATATGCCCGCTGCCATGCGGCTTGCGCCTTCGGACGCGCAGCACCTGATCCTGACCTACAGCCACGAGATCGACCTTGCGCTTTGCCACAACGCGCTAAGCCACGGGTTCCGCTTCTGCGGCCTGATCGGATCGGCCACCAAATGGACCCGCTTTCGCAAGCGTTTGCAGCAGCTTGGCCACTCGGACGCCCAGATTTCGCGCATCACCTGCCCAATCGGCGACCCCAGCCTTGGCAAGCACCCGCAGGCCATTGCCGTTGGGGTGGCGGCCAGCCTAATCAGGGACGCCGCCCGTGACGGGACCATCCAGAACACAGACCGCACCCAGCGGCACCACTCGGGAGGGGAGTGACATGACCGAACAAGGACCAAGACAGGAGGGCGTCACATGACCGGCGAGCCCCTGCTTTCCATCAACAACATCACCAAGGCCTATCCGGGCGTCGTGGCAAACAGCGACGTGTCGTTCCAGATCCAGCCGGGCGAGGTTCACGCGCTGCTTGGCGAAAACGGCGCTGGCAAATCGACGCTTGTGAAGATGATCTACGGCCTCGTGCGGCCCGATAGCGGGTCCATGACCTTCCGGGGCGCGGCCTATGCACCGCCGGAACCGCGCGTCGCCCGGTCCACCGGCGTGGCGATGGTGTTCCAGCATTTCTCGCTCTTCGAAGCGCTGAACGTGGCCGAAAACATCGCGCTTGGCATGGAGAACCCGCCGCCGCAGCGCGATCTGGCCAAGCGCATCCGCGAGGTGAGCGAGGCCTACGGCCTGCCGCTCGACCCCGATCGTCTGGTGGGCGACCTGTCAGCAGGCGAACGTCAGCGGGTGGAAATCATCCGCTGCCTTCTGCAGGACCCCAAACTGCTGATCATGGACGAACCGACCAGTGTGCTGACCCCGCAGGAGGTGGAGATTCTCTTCCACACCCTGCGCAAGCTGGCAGCCGAGGGCACCTCGATCCTCTATATCAGCCACAAGCTGGAAGAAATCCGCGCCCTTTGTGACGAGGCGACGATCCTGCGGCTTGGCAAGGTGGTGGGCAAATGCACCCCGCGCGACACATCCGCCGCTGAAATGGCCGAACTGATGGTCGGCAAGTCGCTGGCCACCCCCGCCCGCGACAATGCCGAACTGGGCGAGGTGATCCTGAAGGTCGCAGGCCTGTCGGTGGAGCCGTCGAACCCCTTCGGCACCCCGCTGCGTCACGTCGGAATCGAACTGCGCGCAGGCGAGGTTCTGGGCATCGGCGGCGTGGCAGGCAACGGTCAGGACGAGCTGCTGGCGGCGCTTTCGGGCGAAGTCACCACACCCCCGGGGACGATTACGCTCAATAAGACCCCGATTGGCGACAAGGGCCCGAACGAGCGGCGCGAAATGGGCATCCTCTGCGCGCCGGAAGAACGTCTCGGCCATGCCGCTGCACCGGATATGAGCCTTGTCGAAAACGCCCTGCTGACCGCGCGCCAACGCAAGAACCTTGCGGATAGCGGCTTCGTCAACTGGGGCGCGACACGCGCCTATGCCGAAAAGGTCATCGCCGATTTCGACGTGCGCACCCCCGGCCCCGACAACGTGGCCCGGTCGCTGTCCGGCGGCAATCTGCAGAAATTCGTCATCGGACGGGAAATCCTCCAGGATCCGACGGTTCTGGTGGTCAACCAGCCAACCTGGGGCGTCGATGCCTCGGCGGCGGCCGATATCCGGCAGGCGATCCTCGATCTGGCCCAGAAGGGCGCAGGCGTCATCGTCATCAGCCAGGATCTGGATGAATTGCTGGAGGTGTCCGACAATTTCGCCGCCCTCAACGAAGGCCGCCTGTCAAACGTGCGCACGACGCGCGACCTGACCATGGAAACCATCGGGCTGATGCTGGGTGGGGCGCATGACATGCATGATCTGGACGAGGAGGCAATCCATGCTGAGGCTTGAGAAAAGACCTGCCCCGTCCCGGGCATGGACAGCCGCCACGCCGGTTCTGGCGGTTGTGCTGACCATGATTGCCGGCGGGATCATGTTCGCCCTTCTGGGCAAGAACCCGTTCGAGGCGATCCGCATCATCTTCTGGGATCCGCTGTTTCATGAAAGCTTCGCCGCCTATTCGCGGCCGCAGCTTCTGGTCAAGGCCGGTCCGCTGATCCTGATCGCCATCGGCCTTGCGCTCGGCTTTCGGGCAGGTGTGTGGAACATCGGGGCCGAGGGCCAGTATATCATGGGCGCCATCGCCGGTGCGTCCTTCGGGCTGGCTTTCTACCCGTCGGAAAGCCCGCTGATCTTTCCCGGCATGATCATCGCCGGGGCGCTTGGCGGGTGGGCCTGGTCGATGATCCCGGCGATCCTCAAGACCCGGTTCCGTACCAATGAAATCCTCGTGTCGCTGCTGCTGGTTTATGTGGCCGAAAAGTTTCTCGCTTCTGCCGCGACCGGTTTCCTGCGCAACCCCGAAGGCCACGGCTTCCCGGGATCGCGCAATCTCAGCCGCATCGAGTCGATGAACAACCCCGAACTGATCTCGGGCACCGGCATGCATTGGGGCATCGTGGCGGCCTTCATCGCGGTCATCACTGCCTATGTGCTGCTGAACAAGCATGTTCTGGGCTACCAGATCAAACTGGCCGGTCAGGCCCCGCGCGCCGCCCGCTTTGCCGGGGTGAACCCCAATCGCCTTATCGTGCTGTGCCTTGGCATGTCCGGTGCACTGGCCGGGCTCGCGGGCCTCTTCGAGGTCTCCGGCCCCGCCGGTCAGATCAGCATCGACTTCAACGTGGGCTATGGCTTCACCGCGATCATCGTGGCCTTCCTGGGCCGTCTTCACCCCATCGGCATCCTGCTGGCGGGGCTCCTGATGGCACTGACCTATATCGGCGGTGAACTGGCGCAGCTGATGCTGCAAATCCCCGCTCCGGCGATCCAGGCCTTCCAGGGCATGCTGCTGTTCTTCCTGCTGGCCGTCGATGTGCTGTCGACCTACCGTATCCGCGTCAAGAAAGAGGGGGTCGCATGATGGGTATTGATCCAATCACCCTGATCGTCGCTCTGATCACCGTTTCCACCCCGGTGCTGCTGGCCGCGATCGGCGAGCTTGTCGTCGAAAAGACCGGGGTCCTGAACCTCGGCGTCGAAGGCATGATGATCACCGGTGCCGTCATGGGCTTCGTGGTCGCCGTCAACACCGGCTCGCCCACGCTCGGCTTTCTGGCGGGCATGGCAAGCGGTATGGCGCTGTCCCTCATCTTCGGCGTTCTGACCCAGATGCTGCTGTCCAACCAGGTGGCAACGGGGCTGGCGCTGACACTGTTCGGACTCGGGCTCTCTGCCCTGCTTGGCGTCGGCTATCCCGGCTCGACCCCACCGCCTGTGTCAGACCCGTTCCCGGCGGCAATGGCCGAGATCCCGGTGATCGGGCCGATCCTCTTCGGCCATTCCCTGATCATCTATCTGTCGGTCCTGCTGGTCGCGGCGGTCTGGTATGTGCTTGGCTACACCAAGGTGGGCCTGATCATCCGCGCCGTGGGCGAAAACCACGATGCCGCCCATGCGCTCGGCTACAAGGTGATCCGCATCCGCCTGATGGCGATCATGTTCGGCGGCGCCTGTGCAGGTCTCGGCGGCGCGTTCCTGTCCGTCGTTCGGGTGCAGAACTGGGTCGATGGCATGACCGCGGGCGCGGGCTGGATCGCGCTGGCCCTGGTCGTCTTTGCCAGCTGGAAGCCCTGGCGCGCGCTGCTCGGGGCCTATCTCTTCGGTGGCGTCACGGCCCTGCAACTGCGCCTTCAGGCAGCGGGCATCAACATCCCGGTCGAGATCCTGGCGATGTCGCCTTATGTCATTACCATCATCGTGCTGGTGATCATGTCCTCGGACAAGAGCCGTACCGCATTGAATGCGCCCGCCGCTCTTGGCAAGGTGTTCCATGCAACCGGCTAGGAGGACACATGACTCGCGGCGCGATTCTGCAGGCACTGGATGGCACACATCCGACCATCGGGCGGGGCATCGCGATTGCCCTGCAGGTGCTGATCATCGTCTCGGCGGTCGCCATCGCGCTGGAAACCGTGCAAAGCCTGCCGACAGAGCTGCGCCAGGTGCTGCTGGTGGTGGAATACAGCGTTCTGGCGATCTTCACGGCGGAATATCTGCTGCGGCTGGCCTGTTCGCCGAAACCCCTGCGCTACGCGGTCAGTTTCTGGGGGATCGTGGACTTCCTGTCGATCGTGCCCGCAATCCTGTTCCTGGTGCCCGACGCCCAGTCCATCCGCTCGCTGCGCCTGCTGCGGCTGATCCGGCTGCTGAAACTCTTCCATGCCAGTCATGCGCTGGACCGGCTGGCCCGTGCCTTCCAGAAGAACCGGGACGAGCTATGGATCTTCAGCTTCATCGCGCTCGTCGTGCTCTACCTGTCCGCCGTGGGCATCTACCATTTCGAGCATCAGGCCCAACCCGACACTTTCGGCTCGATCCCCGCCTGCCTGTGGTGGTCGCTGGCCACGCTGACCACCGTGGGCTATGGCGATGTCTATCCCATCACGCTGGCGGGGCGGGCCTTTACCGGCATCGTGCTGCTGGTCGGGCTTGGGGTGATCGCGGTACCCGCCGGCCTGATAACAAGCGCCCTCCTGGAGGGCGATCTTGAGGATCCGATAACGGATCTCGACCTAGAAACAGAATACGAAACAGACACCAACAAGGAGACCTGAGAATGAAGACACTCACCAAGATCATGGCAGTCAGCGCGCTGTCGCTCGGCCTTGCCGCGCCGGCACTGGCGCAGGACGATCCGACACAGGTCGGGTTCATCTATGTCGGTTCCATCGGCGATCTCGGCTGGACCTATGAACATGACCGCGCCCGTCTGGCGGTGGAAGAGCATTTCGGCGATGCCGTCGAAACCAGCTACGTGGAAAACGTGCCGGAAGGCGCCGATGCGGAACGCGTGCTGACCCAGATGGCCCTGTCGGGTGCCGACCTGATCTTCACCACCTCTTTCGGCTACATGGACCCGACCAATGCCGTGGCCGAGCGGTTCCCGAACGTGCGCTTCGAACATGCCACCGGCTATCGCCGCGACCATCCGAACGTGTCCACCTATTCGGCCCGCTTCTATGAAGGCCGCGCCGTGATGGGCCATATCGCAGGCCACATGACCGAATCGAACATCGTCGGCTACATCGCCTCCTTCCCGATCCCCGAAGTGATCCGCGGCATCAATTCGGCCTTCATTCACGCCCGTGAAGTGAACCCCGATGTCGAATTCCGCATCGTTTGGGCCTACACCTGGTTCGATCCGGCTGTCGAGGCAGACGCCGCACAGGCGCTGATCGACCAGGGCGCCGACGTGATCATGCAGCACACCGACTCCACCGCGCCGATGACCGTGCTGGCGGAAGCGGGCGCCATCGGCTTCGGTCAGGCATCCGACATGTACCAGTTCGCTCCGGCCCCGCGCGTGTCAGCCATCATCGACGATTGGGCCCCCTACTACATCGCCCGCACCCAGGCGGTGATGGACGGCACCTGGGAAAGCACCGACACCTGGGACGGCATCGGGCCGGGCATGGTCGGCATCGGTGAAATGACCGACGCGATCCCGGAAGAGGTCCGCGCCTCTGCACAGGCCATGGTCGAAGCCATCGCAGCCGGCGACTACCACCCCTTCACCGGCCCGCTGAACCGTCAGGACGGCTCCGCTTGGCTGGCCGAAGGCGAAGTGGCGGATGACGGCACGCTGGCTGGCATGAACTTCTACGTCGAAGGCATCACCGGCGACGTGCCGAACTGATCCCTTTCACCAACAGCATCAGAAGGCCCGCCCCTCCGGCGGGCCTTTTTCTTAGCTCGGGTGCCGGATGAACGGCGAATAGCTGGGGCAGTCAGGCTTCAACCGCCCGTCTGCATCGAAATCCGCATCCGCGTTGAACGGCATCAAACGCCGCTCTGCAAGCCCGGCCAGAATGTCTCTCTGGCGATCCAGAACCCCCGACAGCCGCGCCCGCAACGCCTGGTCCTCTGCGCCCTCGAAATAGCCATGCACCCCGTGCACAAGCTCCGGCTCATAGAGCTCGACCCCGAGATACCGCAGCGTCTGCGCCAAGGGCCACAGCAGCAGGCGGACATCGCCCTCTTTCCCGTCCGGCCCGCATTCCGCGGCGCTGGCCCCTGTGGTCGCGCAGAACAGCGCCCGCTTACCCCGGCATAGCCCTGCATCGAACCGCTGATCCACGCTGTGCAAGCCGCCATGCAAGAGCACCCGGTCGCACCAACCTTTCAGCACCGCGGGCGGCGCGAACCACCAGATGGGGAAATGGAAAATGACCAGATCGGCGGCCCGGATCTTGTCGATCTCTCCCGCCACATCGGCAGGGACCTCACCGGCCTCTGCCGCCTCCTCCTGCGCCTTGAGCGGGTCAAAAGGCCGGTCCTCCGCGTAGCCGGGGAAATGCGGCCGCCCCTCCACGGCATCGAAGCCCATGGCGCAAAGGTCGCTGACCAGCACGTCATGCCCGATCGCCCGGCAGGCCCGCGCGCTGGCCTCGGCCCAGGCCCCGTTGAACGATCCCGGATCGGGATGCGCCAGAACGATCAATGTGGTGGTCATGAGCAGCCCCGAACAAATGCACTTTCGCAGAACCCTAGCCCGGCATCTGCCCCGATGACAGCCCCGCTGCATCTGCCCCCTTGCCTGCCCCGCCGCGCCATGTCACGCATCTGCCATGACATATGATTTCCTCATCATCGGCGGCGGCATCGCCGGGACTTCCGCGGGTGCGCGCCTGTCGCATCTGGGCTCCACCCTGATTCTGGAGGCCGAAACCAGCCTCGCCTATCACGCCTCGGGCCGGTCTGCGGCGCTGTTTGAATCGCAATACGGCCTGCCCGCCACGGTGCAGCTGAACCTTGCCTCGCGCGATTATCACATGACCGCCAATGGCGGCGTGCTCAGCCCGCGCGGCCTGATGTTCCTGGCCGGTCCGGGCGAGGAGGAGGTGCTAGCGCAGGATACCGCGGATATGGGCCTGACCCCGATCTCGATCGACGAGGCCATGGCGCTGGTCCCGGCGCTCAACCGCGACCACCTGCGCGGCGCGGCCCATCACGAGGACGCCTGGGATCTGGACACCGACCTGCTGATCGGCAACTTCGTCAAGGAAATGCGCGGCAATGGCGGGACGGTGAAAACCGGCCAACGGGTCGAGGCCATCACCCGCACGGATGGCATCTGGCAGGTCAGCGCGGGCGGCGACACCTATGAGGCCCGCCAGCTGGTCAACGCCGCCGGGGCCTGGGTCGACATCATCGCCGGGATGGCCGGGATCAGACCCATCGGCATCAGCCCCCTGCGCCGGTCCATGGCGCGGATGCCCGCACCGGGGGGCTATGATCCGTCCGGCTGGCCGATGCTGATCGGCGCGGGCGAAACCTGGTATGCCAAGCCCGATGCGGGCAAATGGATCGTCTCGCCCGCCGAACAGGACCCGGTCGATGAACCACACGACGCATGGGCCGATGACATGGTGCTGGCCGAGGGCATCGCCCGCTATCAGCCCTTCGTGACCGAGGAAGTCACCCGCGTGGAAACCACCTGGGCGGGTCTGCGCAGCTTCGCCCCTGACCGGACACTGGTCCTGGGCCGCGATCTGCGGGAACCCGAGTTCATCTGGTGCGCGGGGCAAGGCGGCTACGGCTTCCAGACCGCGCCCGCAGCCAGCCAACTGCTGGCCGATGTCGTGGCAGGCCGCACGCCGGATCTGGATGCGGCCACCGTCGCGGCGCTCAGCCCCGCGCGCTTCGGATGACCCGCAGGCTGACCCTGCCGGACGCGCCCTCGTCTGGCACAGACAGGCGCATGTCCGCGCCCTCAGCCCGGCGCAATATGGCCCCCATTCTGGAGGTGCTGCACACCCACGCCCCCGCAGAAGGCCGCGCACTGGAAATCGCGGCGGGCACCGGGGAACATGCGGTGGCCTTCTCCCGCGCCTTTCCGGGGCTGGACTGGCAACCGACCGATCTGGACCCCGACAGGCTCGCCTCGATCGAGGCGTGGCGGCAGGCCGAAGGCCCCGCAAACCTGCGCCCACCCCAGAACCTGAACGCCGCCACCCCCGGCTGGCACACGACCCATGGCCCCGCCGACATGATCCTGCTGGTGAACCTGCTTCACCTGATCGCGGACGCCGAGGCCGAAGCCGTTCTGACCGGCATCGCGCAGGCCCTCGCCCCCGGCGGCAAGGCCTTCCTCTATGGCCCGTTCCTGCGCAACGGCGAGACCACCAGCGAGGGCGACGCCGCCTTCCATGCCAGCCTGCAAGCGCAGGACACCGCCATCGGCTACAAGGATATCGCCTGGGTCCGCGACCGCCTGTCACCGCTGAGGACCGAAACCGTGGAGATGCCCTCCAACAACCTCATAATCATTGTCGGCGCCAATTGATCCCGGTCAAGGCGCGGCCCCTGCCGACCTGTTCTGACAGGCCGAAACAAAAGCAGGAGACCGCCATGAGCTGGATGAAAAAACGCGACGAAATGCACGGGCAGCTGCGCAAGCTGAACAAGGCAATCCCCGAGGTGACAAAGGCCTTTGCGGGCGTCAGCGCGGTGGTGAAGACCGATGGCGTTCTGGATGTGAAAACCAAGGAGCTGATTGCCGTGGCCATCGCCGTGGCCGACAGCTGTGAACCGTGCATGAATTTTCATATCGAGGTGCTGATCCGCGCCGGTGGCAGCCGCGAGGAACTGGGCGAAGCGCTCGGCATGGCGGTGCAGATGGGCGGTGGTCCGGCCCTGATGTATGCGGCCAAGGCGATGGATGCCTATGACGAGCTGCACGCGGCCCTGTCCCCCAAAGCCGCTGAATAGCCTGTTCCCGCCTGTCTGCCACGCGAAACCCGAATCGTCTTTCCCCGATCCCCCGTCTGTGCTGACCTGACCGGGTCACAAGATTTGAAATTAAGGGGATTACCATGTCGATCATGCGACTTTTGCAACAGGCACAGGGCGGTCAGGGTCTGGGACAGCTCGCCTCTCAGCTTGGGCTGGATGATGCGCAGGCCGAAAGCCTGACATCGCTGCTGGCACCCGCCATCGGGTCGGCCGCGCGCCAGCGGGCGGAAAGCGGCGGGCTTGGCGATGTGCTCGGGCGGCTTAGGGGCGAAGATCAGGCAGGGCTCTTTGACGATGCCGAGGCAGCCGCCAGTTCCGACGGTCAGGCGCAGGGGCGCGATTTTCTGTCGGCACTTCTTGGTGGGCAGGACGCGGCCGAGGGGCTGGCCGAGGAGGCCGCCGCGCGATCCGGCGTTGACCGCGATCTGGTCAGCCAATTCCTGCCCGCGCTTGCGGCCATGGCACAGGGCGGGCTGCAACGGCAGATGCCAGACGACCAGATCGACGCGGCGGAGCAAGAAGCCCAGGGCGGCGGGTTGGCCGGGATGATCGGCGGACTGCTTGGCGGCGGCGGCCAACGGCGCGGTGGCGGGCTTGGCATGCTGAACGATCTGCTCGATGCCGATGGCGACGGGTCGGCCATGGATGACGTTCTGGGCCGGTTCCTGCGGCGCTGAGGGATTTCGCTGCGCGGCTTCGCGCGCATCGACCCGCGCGGCCCTGACGGGCCGCGTGGAATGCCCTTGCAAGGGCATTGGGCCGGGGCATTCCCCACGGAACTCAGGACAGAGCCAACGCCAGACACGACCCCGCGCAGAACAACGCCAATGGAACGCCATGCAGCCGCTCCGCTCCGCGCGCGCCGAAAAGATTGGTCAGCACACTCAGCCCGAAAAGGCCGGACAGACCCCAGAGGCTTGGCCGCAACCAGCCCTCGGGCAGCACCGGCGCGATCACCCCGCCGGCCTCGGAAACCGTCAGCAAGCCAAGCAGCGCCAGCAGAACGGAAACACCGCTCGCCACCCGAAGACCCGTCGGCAACACCCGCGCGGCCCCGCCCCAGGCCAGGTGCCCAATCGGCGCACCCGCTGCCAGCGCGATCTGAAACAGCGTCAGCCAGCCGAAGGCCACCAAACCAATCACCACTGCCGCCGTTGCCATGCCGATCCCCCAGACCATTCCCTGAAGGTGCAATCTGCCTGAGCACTCGCCCGATGGAAAGCCCGATGCAGTCAGACCAGCAATGCACCCCTTCGGCACATCGCCGCATGTCAAAGCGCCAAAAAGAAAGACCCGCCGGTTTGGCAGGTCTTTCCAGTCTCTTACCTATCGCTCCGCGCCTTAACCCTTGGCCGGATTGCAGGGCCGCGTCTGTACGGGGGGTGTACAGGGGGTGTACGCCCGGTGTACGGGCGGCACCCCCGGTTAACACGCCTCAGCCGTCCTTGCGGATGGTCTCGTTCTTCGGGTCATAGGGGCTGTCGCAGGTCACGACCGCATCCCACAACTGATCGAGCATCTTGACCTTCAGACGGGTCCCCTCCACCGCCAGATCGGGGGTGACGTAGCCCATGCCGATGGACTTGCCGAAGGCCACCGAATAACCGCCCGAGGTCAGGCGGCCAACCCGCTCGCCCTCTGGCGTATAAAGCACTTCGCGGCCCCAGGGATCGGCATCCTCCGGCCCGTCGATCAGCAGCGTGCAGCATTTGGAGCGGATGCCCTTGGCTTCCATCTCGGCCTTGCCGTGGAACTCTTTCGACAGGTCGATGAAGCGCGGCAGATCGGCTTCGGCAGGGGTCGCGTCGCGGCCCAGTTCGTTGCCGAATGCTCGGTAGGATTTCTCCTGCCGCAGCCAGTTCTGCGCCCGTGCACCAACCAGCTTCATGCCATGCTTTTCGCCAGCTTTTTCAAGCAGATCAAACAGATAGTTCTGCATTTCGATCGGGTGATGGAGCTCCCATCCCAGCTCGCCGGTATAGGCCACGCGGATCGCGTTCACAGGGCACATGCCCAGTTCGATCTGACGGGCCGACAGCCACGGGAAGCGCTTGTTCGAGAGCGCGGTGTCCGGATCGGCGTCCTTGATCACCTCTTTCAGAACGTCGCGCGACTTCGGTCCTGCGATGGCGAAAACGCCCCACTGCGTGGTCACGTCCTGGATCTCGATATAGCCGAACTCCTCCATCTTGTCCTCGGCCGCCTTGCGCAGGAAGTCGGCGTCATACTCCGTCCAGGCCCCGGCGGAGACGAGATAGTAATTGTTCTCGCCATTGCGCACGATGGTGTATTCGGTGCGCGTGGTGCCCGCGCTGGTCAGCGCGTAGGTCAGGTTGATCCGGCCCACTTTCGGCAGCTTGTTGCAGGTGAACCAGTCGAGGAAGGCCGTCGCGCCGGGGCCCTTGACCACGTGCTTGGTGAAGGCGGTCGCGTCGATCAGGCCCACGCCCTCGCGGATCGCCTTGGCCTCTTCCACCGCGTATTGCCACCAGCCGCCACGGCGGAAGCTGCGTGCGTCGTGGTCGAAATTCTCGGGCGCATCGAGGGGGCCGTAATAGTTGGGGCGTTCCCAGCCGTTGACGAAGCCGAATTGCGCGCCAAGCGCCTTCTGCCGGTCATAGGCAGGGGCGGTGCGCAGCGGGCGGCAGGCTTCGCGTTCTTCATCCGGGTGGTGCAGGATATAGACGTGTTCGTAGCATTCCTCGTTCTTGCGCGCCGCGAATTCGGTGGTCATCCAGTTCTGCGAATAGCGCTTGGGGTCGAGCGATGCCATGTCGATCTCGGCTTCGCCGTCGACCATCATCTGGGCGAGGTAGTAGCCGGTGCCGCCAGCCGCCGTGATCCCGAAGGAAAAGCCCTCGGCCAGCCACATGTTGCGCAGGCCCGGTGCGGGGCCGACCAGCGGGTTGCCGTCGGGCGTGTAGCAGATCGGGCCGTTGAAGTCGTCCTTGAGGCCGGATTCGGCGCAGGAAGGAACCCGCTCTGCCATCGCCATGTACTGGTCGGCGATCCGGTCCAGATCGAGCGGGAACAGGTCGGCGCGGAAGCTGTCCGGCACGCCATATTCAAAGCGGGCAGGCGCGCCATGTTCGTAGATGCCCAGGATCCAGCCGCCACGTTCTTCGCGGGCGTAGGATTCATTGTCGGCATCGCGCACGACGGGGTGCTCGGGATTGCCCGCTTCCCGCCATTTGACCAGCTCCGGGTCCTTGTCCATGACGATGAAGGTGTGCTCCACCGGGATCGCGGGCATCTTGATCCCCAGCATCTTCGCGGTGCGCTGCGCGTGGTTGCCCGATGCGGTCACCACATGTTCGGCGGTGATGACGACCTGTTCGTCGGAGGGCACGAGGTTGCCGCCCTTTTCCACCATCTTGGTGCAGGTCACTTCCCAATGCGTGCCATTCCAATGGAACGCGTCAGCCTGCATCTTGCGCACGATCTCCACCCCGCGCTGACGGGCGCCCTTGGCCATCGCCTGGGTCACGTCGGCGGGGTTAATGTAGCCGTCCTCGGTGTGATAGATCGCGCCCTTGAGGTCCGAGGTCTCAATCAGCGGCCAGCGTTCCTTGATCTGGTCGGGGGTCAGCCATTCGTATTTCACACCGCAGGTTTCGGCGGTGGAGGCATAGAGCATGTATTCATCCATACGCTCCTGCGTCTGCGCCATGCGCAGGTTACCGACGACGGCAAAGCCCGCATTCAGACCGGTTTCCTCTTCCAGGGTCTTGTAGAAATCGACCGAGTACTGGTGGATATGGGTTGTCGCGTAGCTCATGTTGAACAGCGGCAGAAGGCCAGCGGCGTGCCAGGTGGAGCCGGAGGTCAGCTCATCACGTTCCAGCAGCATGACATCGTCCCAGCCAGCTTTGGCAAGGTGATAGGCGATCGAGGTGCCGACGGCACCACCACCGACGACAAGGGCTTTGACTTGGGTTTTCATTGGGCGCGACTCCGGGCCAGATTTTCTGCCGGTAATGTGCCGAATTGCGCAGGTCGGTGCGAAGGCCAGCCGACCAGATAACGCGAGAATCCGACACGCGCCCGGGTTTTTCGCGACAAGCGCAGTCGATCAGCCTCCGGGGCGGGTCCGACGACGGGCGCGAATGACCGCGACCAGCATGAAGATCACCCCCGCGACAAGTCCGATCAGACCGGCAAGATAGCTCGTGTTGTGCATCAGCCCCGCCAGCACGAAGCCCTCTACATCCTCGACGCCCGAGGGAATTCTGAAATGGTGGTATTGCGAGGGGTCGACGGGAATTGCGAGGCTCGCCACGCCAAGCACCAGTGTGATCCCGACAACCATCAGCGAGACGCCAAGGAAGGTCCGAACCATCTGGCCCGTGGTCGGCATTGCCAGCCCTATGGCGGCAATCGGCACACCAATCACAATCCCCATCCACCAGCTTGCCCGCCAACCGACGATGGCTGCGCCAACCCGGAATGGCAGCGCTTCGGCGATGTTGAACTGGTGGAACTTGAAAGCGTGGAAATACTCGGGACCGACCGTATAGCTGATCTGGTTGTGAACCATGCCGTAGAGACCCGCCAGAAGGCAGGCGAAGGCAATCAGGACCGGCAGGACGACAAACCTAGCCATGACCGCAACGCGCGCCGGAAAATCCTTCCCGAAGGATTTTCAAACCGGTCCAAAATTCTTCTGGAAGAATTTTGAGGCAGGAAGAAAATTCTGGAATTTTCTTATGATGACTGATGGTCACAGCATGCTCGGCACGACCAGATCGGGCGGCCGGTGGCCATCGTCGAAGGTCTTGATGTTGATGATGACCTTTTCGCCCATCTCCTCGCGCCCTTCCAGCGTGGCCGATCCCATATGCGGCAGCAGCACCACGTTTTCCAGCTCTCGCAGGCGCGGATTCACGTCCTTGCCGTGTTCGAACACGTCGAGACCTGCCCCGGCAATATCACCGGACCGCAGCATCCGCGTCAGGGCATTTTCGTCGATGACCTCGCCACGCGACGTGTTCACGATCACCGCCGTGGGTTTCATCAGCTTCAGCCGACGGGCATTCATCAGGTGAAAGGTCGAGGGCGTGTGCGGGCAGTTGATCGACAGGATATCGACCCGCGCAATCATCTGGTCGAGGCTTTCCCAATAGGTCGCCTCCAGATCGGCCTCGATATCTTCATGCAGGCGGCGGCGGTTGTGATAGTGCACCTGCATTCCGAACACCGCCGCGCGCCGGGCCACCGCCTGACCGATCCGGCCCATGCCCAGAATCCCGAGCCGCTTGCCGCCGATGCGCCCGCCCATGAAGGCCGTGGGAGACCAGCCCTGCCATTTGCCCGCCTGCATCACGGCCAGACCCTCGGGGATGCGGCGCGTGACGGCAAGGATCAGCGCCATGGTCATGTCGGCGGTGTCCTCGGTCACCACACCGGGCGTGTTGGACACGAGTATGCCCCGCTGGCGGGCAGTGTGCACGTCGATATGATCGACACCCGCGCCATAATTGGCGATGAGCTTGAGCTTATCACCCGCCTGTCCCAGCAATCCGGCGTCGATCTGGTCGGTCACGCAAGGCACCAGCACATCGGCCCGGCCCATGGCCGAGACAAGCTCCTGCCGGGTCATCGGGCGATCATCCTCGCGCAGCTCCACGTCAAAGAGTTCGGACATCCGCGTTTCGACCGCTTCGGGCAACCGTCGCGTTACGACAACACTCAGCTTCTGACCTGGCATCCCGTCTTTCCCTTTTTCTGGCATTTCAGCCCTTGCCGTGACACTCTCTCATCCTAGGCAGGGGTGCAAGACACAGCACCCCAACAGCGACAAAAACACCGATCAAGACCGCGAAACAGCGGCACAGGTGCGGGCAGGCAGTGCAGATGACGAAGCGCAAGATATCGGGCGTGATCCTGGCGATGATTCTGGGTCTGATGGCCACGGCCGCCACCGCGCAGGAGGCCGAGGCGCGTGGTCCCGTGACGGGGTTCC
Source organism: Nioella sp. MMSF_3534 (assembly GCF_030732985.1). Lineage (GTDB taxonomy): Bacteria > Pseudomonadota > Alphaproteobacteria > Rhodobacterales > Rhodobacteraceae > Nioella. The sequence goes on along the minus strand of NZ_JASHJX010000045.1, from coordinate 8,693 downwards.
CCCTGCCCCGCTATGTCTCGATCCAGGCGTCAGAGGCTTTCGCACGGCGCGGACCCTCGCGCAGCCACAGGATCGACTGGGTGTTCCAGCGCCGCAACATGCCGATGCAGGTGGTGGCCGAACATGAACACTGGCGCCGGGTGATCGACCGCGACGGGGCGGGCGGCTGGATGCATTATTCGCTGCTGTCAGGCATACGTACCGCGATTGTCGAGGTCGACATGCTGGAACTGCATCAGCGGCCCGACCCGGCCTCTCCCGTGACCGCTCAGGCCGAGCTTGGGGTGATTGCCTTCCTCGATGAATGCAACGGCAGCTGGTGCCGCCTGAACGTGGGCGGTCATCGCGGGTGGGTGCCGATGGACACGCTTTGGGGCGTCGACCCCGGAGAGGTCTTCGACTAACCCGCCCGGCGCATCAGCGCCAGAAAGCCGGGGATCAGCAACAGCAGCAGCGCCACGAAGCCGAAGGACATCCGCAGGCCGAAGCCTTGCGAGATGAAGCCCATGATCGGCGGCCCGATGAAGAAGCCGAAATAGCCGATGGTCGTGACCCGGCTGATGACATAGGCCCGCGCGTCATCGCTGGCCAGACGCCCGGCAAGCGCCAGCAGCATCGGTGCGATGGTGGACACTCCGAGCCCCAGAATGGCAAACCCGGCATATGCCACCAAGGGCACCGGAGCGATGGCCGCCAGCAAGGCTCCGCAGGCGGTGACCAGCGCGCTCCAGAACACCACGCGGGTTTCCGACAGGCGGCCCACCACCAGCTGCCCGGTGAAGCGCCCGATTCCCATGGTCAGGCCAAGCATCGCGGGACCAAGCGCGCCCTCTGCCGCGCCGCCACCCAGGGTGCGTTCCACATGCAGGGCCGACCAGCCCTCGGTCGCGTTTTCCGCAAGGAATGCCACCAGCACGATCAGCCCACCCCACAGCACCACGCCGCCAAAGCGGCCACGCGCGGCCTTAGCCGTGCCATGGGTTTCCGCGCCATCCCCCGACATCATGAACGCCGAGGCAATCAGCGTCAGCAGCCCAAGCGTGGCGAAGACCGGCGCGGGCGGCAGCCCCGCCTCTCGTGCCAGACCCGCGGAAATGGCGGAGGCCGCGTAAGCGAAGGAAAACATCGCGTGATTGAGGTTCATCAGGGATGCCCCGAGGCGCGATTCCGTGCGCGACAGGCGTGTGTTCATCACCACGTCCTGCAATCCCGACCCGGCACCGGCAAAGAACATCAGCGCCGCGAAAACCGGCACCGACGCAACCCACATCGGGGCCTGAAACGCCAGTGCCAGCAGAACGGATGCAAGCGACACGGCATAGCGCCCGAACCGCGCCGCGAAGACAGGCGCAGACAGCATCGCCGTCACCGCACCCGCCGCGGTGACAAGCATCGCAAGGCCGAAGGCGCCGTCGCTGGCCCCGATATGGGCCTTGATCTGCGGCACATAGGCGGCGAAAGCACCCCAGTAGATGCCTTGCGCCGCAAAGGCCGGAAGGTCATGACGGGACAGGGAAATCGCGCGCAGGATCAACATGACCGGGCGATTGTCACGGGCGTTGCGCCAAAGCAAGCTCCAAAGCGCGGATTCTTCGCGCAAAGCCCCTTTCCAAACCCGCAGGGCTCGTCTATAGGCACGGCTTCAACCGGGCGGACACCCTTGGAGGCCGCCCTTTATCATATGGAGAATAGCTATGGCTGCAGAGATTAAAGATCTCGTCGCCGAGGCACGGACGGGGACAGGCAAGGGGGCCGCTCGTCAAGCACGCCGCAACGGTATGGTGCCCGGAGTTGTCTATGGCGGTGGTGCGGACCCCGTCTCGATTCAGATCCCCTTCAACGTGTTGCTCAAGCACCTGAAAGCAGGCCGCTTTCTGGCGCAGCTCTTCAACCTCAAGGTTGAAGGCCACGAAGATGTGCGCGTGATCTGCCGCGGCGTTCAGCGTGACGTCGTGAAAGACCTGCCGACCCATGTCGACCTGATGCGCCTGCGCCGCACCAGCCGCGTCAACCTGTTCATTCCGGTTGAGTTCGTCGGCGAAGAGGTTGCGCCCGGCATCAAGAAGGGTGGCGTCGTGACCGTGGTGCGCCCGGAAGTCGAACTGCGCGTGACCGCAGGCGACATCCCGGAAAAGATCACCGTTGACCTGTCGGCCCTGAACATCGGTGACGTCGTGACCATTTCCGACGTGACCCTGCCCGAGGGCGCACGCCCGACCATCGACCGCGACTTCGTGATCGCCAACATCGCCGCCCCCTCGGGCCTGGCACGTGGTGGCGACGCTGAAGACGAAGCCGAAGGTGAAGAGGCAACCGAAGACGCCGCCGCCGAGGAATAATCCCGGCGGTCTGCTGTTCGGACCAGATCCAGCGCGGCCTGTCCCAATGGGATGGGCCGCGTTTTCTTTTGGCCCACCCCCGGCGCTAAACGCGGCGAAACCCCAGAACCCGCCCGCGTGATGTGGCGGGATCGTAGGTCAGACCGGAATCCGACATGCAATCGACGACCCGCTTTATGACCGTGTCGGAATAGCGGGGCGGATGCAATTCCAGCACCAGAAAGCGCAATTCTGGGTGCCAGGGCTGATCGAACAGCCATTCCTCCGCCCCTTCGATATCCATCATCACCAGGTCCGGCCGATGTTCATACAGCAAGGGCTCAAGCCCCAGGTTGGGCACCTCGCAAATCTCCTCTTCCGGTGCCCCGGCCCGCGCGAGGCTTGCACCCAGAAAGGCTCGCGGCACCTGAAACCGGACCGTGCCGCCCCCCTCACCCGCCGTGACCGCGCCGTGCAGCAGGCGAATGCCGCCCTGCCCGTTTCTTTCGAACGTATCGCGCAGCACTGGTAGCAGGTTGGGGTTCGCCTCGACGCTCAGCACGTTCGCAGCCCCCGCAACCCGCGCTGACAGCGCGCTGATCAGCCCCAGACCCGCGCCAAGATCCAGCACCCGCATGCCCGGCCCGACCCGGCACATCGCGGCGGCGATTTCATCGGCCTCGTAACTGCCATCGGCCAGCCGCGCCGCAAGCGCCTTGGTGATCAGCACCTCGGGCAGGTCAAGCGTGATGTCATGAAGGGTGAATACCGGCATCTGTCCCCAATTCGTTGATCCCTCGCCCCGTCATGCCTATAGGACTGAGCAGGCGATTTGAATGCGAGGATGCCATGAAACTCTGGGTCGGCCTTGGAAACCCCGGTGCGAAATACGCGGGCAACCGGCACAATATCGGCTTCATGGCGCTGGACAGGGTTGCCGAAGACCACGGCTTTGCCCCGTGGCGCAGCAAGTTTCAGGCGAGCTTGAGCGAAGGGAAGTTCGGGTCCGAGAAGGTGCTGCTCTTGAAGCCCGAGACCTTCATGAACCTGTCGGGCCAATCCGTGGGCGAGGCGATGCGCTTCTACAAGCTGGAGCCGACCGACATCACCGTTTTCCATGACGAACTGGATCTTGCGCCGGGCAAATGCCGCGTCAAGGCGGGGGGCGGGCATGCGGGCCATAACGGGCTGCGCTCGATCCACCAGCATATCGGCCCGCATTACGACCGGGTGCGCCTTGGCATCGGCCATCCCGGCCACAAGGACCGGGTTGCGCCCTATGTTCTGTCGGATTTCGCCAAGGCCGATCAGGACTGGCTGGACGACCTTCTGCGCGGCATATCCGACGGCGCGCCGGAGCTTGCACGCGGAGACACCAGCCGGTTCATGAACGCCGTTGCCCTGCGCACCTCGCCGCCACGATCCTCGGGCAGCAACAAGCCTGAACCGGCAGCCAAGCCGGCAGAGCCCGAGCCCCCGGCAGAGCCCGAAGACGACCGATCCGCCCTGCAAAAACTGGTGGACCGGTTCCGCTAACCCTTCGGCTGACGTAGGGTCAGGATTGCCGCGCGAGGCGCTGCCATGTTCTGCTGATCCACAGCCAAAAGGGGGCCTTTCATGCGTCGGCGTATACTCAGACTTCTGGTTCGCATCCTTCTGATCTTCGTGGTCGTGACCGCGGCGGCGGGCTGGTACATGCGCGAGGAAATCCAGCGGCTTTGGGCGGTGAACTCTCTCTTTGACGCGGATCGGATCGTGCAGAATTTCAGCCATATGGACGCGGCGTTCCTGACCGTGGAGGTGCCGCGCGGAACAGGCCCCGCCAGCCCGATGCCGGAAGGTGACCCGGCAGAGCTGCCTGCCGAGGTGGCCGACTGGATCGACGAGCGCGCGGTTACCTCGCTGCTGGTGCTACAGGACGGCCAGATCCGGCATGAAAGCTATCACCTGGGCACCGCGCCCACGGATCAGCGGATTTCCTGGTCGGTTGCCAAAAGCTTCCTCTCGGCGCTGATGGGCACGCTGGTCGATGACGGCACGATCCCGGAACTTGGTGCTCTGGTTACCGAATACGCGCCGATGCTGGCGGGCTCCGCCTATGACGGCGCGACGATCCTTGACGTGCTGCAAATGTCGTCGGGCGTGACCTTCGACGAGGACTACCTGGACTACAATTCCGACATCAACCGCATGGGCCGCGAGATCGCCCTTGGCGGCACACTCGATGGCTTCGCCGCGGCGCTGACGGAAACCGACCGCCCGGCGGGCGAAGAATGGCAATATGTCTCGATCGACACCCATGTGATCGGCATGGTGATCCGGGGCGCGACCGGGCGCGATATCCCCTCGCTTCTGTCAGAACGGATCATCGCGCCGCTCGGGATGGACAGCACACCCTATTACCTGACCGATGGCGAGGGCGTCGCCTTCGTGCTTGGCGGCTTGAACATGACGACCCGCGACTATGCACGTCTTGGGCTGCTCTTCCTCAATAACGGGGAATATGGCGGCCAGCAAATCCTGTCGCCGGAGTGGGTCGCGGCCTCAACCTCGGCCTCCGCCAACACCGCACCGGGCGAGATCGGCTATGGCTACCAGTGGTGGATCCCCGTCGGGGCCGAGCCCGGCCAGTTCATGGCGCGGGGGATCTATGGGCAATACGTCTATGTCGATCAGGTCAATGCTGTGGTCATCGCCACCACCGGCGCGGACCGGCAATTCCGCGATTCCGGCGTGAACGAGGAAAACGTCCGTATCTTTCGGCTGATCTCTGAAAGCCTCGCCCCGCCAGCGCCAGGCCCTGAGCCCGAGGCTGATGCCGAACCGGAGGATAGCCAATGACCCCCATGGATGCCCCGGTAAACGTGTTGGGCGGCGTGTTGCAGCCGTGTTCCACCGCTCCCCTGACAGGGTTCTTCCGCGATGGTCATTGCAACACCTGTTCCGACGATCATGGCAGCCACACGGTCTGCGCCGAGATGACGGCGGAGTTCCTCGCCTATTCCAAATATGTGGGCAACGATCTGTCCACGCCCCGGCCCGAGTTCGGATTTGCGGGGCTGAAACCGGGTGACCAATGGTGCCTCTGCGCCGGCCGGTTCCTGCAAGCCCATGACGAAGGCTGCGCGCCCAAGGTGCGGCTTGAGGCAACCCATGCCCGCGCCCTGGACATCATCCCTTTGGATGTTCTGAAGGAAATGGCGGCGACCTGACCTATTCGGCTGCGATCCGCACCCGGTCGTCCACATCCAGCAGATCTTCGATGAACAGGCTCAACAGCTGAGGCCGTCCGCTGACGCCTGCCTTGCGATAGATCGCGTTGGTCTGTGCCTTGACCGTGCCCTCTGACGTCTGGCGCAAAGCGGCGATTTCCTGGATCGACATGCCCTTTATCGCAAAAAGCGCCACGTCGCGTTCCGCCGGGGTCAGGCCCCAATCGTCGAACCGTTCCGCCATCACATCCATGAAGGCCCCTGATGCGGCCTTGAGCTTCTGCTCGACAATTGCCGTGCGTCGCATGGAGTTGCGCAGAAAGATCGCGCCGATGATTGGCCCGATAATCAGCCCGATCGTCGCGCCGATTTCCATCAACTCGCGGGTTTGCCAGCTGATCGGACGGGCGCGGACATTGAATATGGTCAAAACAATCTCGGACACGAAAAAGACCGAGCAGACCAGTTGCACAATGAAAACAGCCGCAAGAAGCAGCTTACCCTTTGTCACGCAGCTGCCCCTCCTGGCGCTGCGAGCCATCAGTCATCGTCATCGTCATCGTCGTCATCTCCGCCCCCTCCAGAGCCGCTGTTGTCGTCGTCATCGTCGTCATCGCCCGATCCGCTGTTGTCATCATCGTCATCGTCGTCGCCGCCGCCCGAGCCACTGTTATCGTCGTCGTCATCATCATCGTCGTCTCGGTCATCATCACGATCATCGTCGTCGTCGTCGTCGTCACCCGAGCTTTCCGACACGGATGACGGCAAGACCCCGCCACCGCCCGAGTGGTCATCTTCGATTTCCCAATAGTCGCGCAGAATCTCGCCGGTTGTCGGATTGAAGATGATCTCGCGTTCGCGACCCGGCCCTTCGGCCTCGATGCGGACGCGCCCAAGCCAGGTGCGTGTCACATGGATGCGCGCATATCCCTGCGCCTGAAGCTGAGAGATGATCTGGGCCTCGATATCCTGCGCCCAGACTGCTCCGGTTCCTGCCGACAGGCAGAGCGCAGTGGCCATCAAGAGGCGCGAGGGTTTCATCTGTTTCGTCTCCTTGGTTGAAATGGCTCTGCCCCGCGTGCGTGGGGGGAATAGCGGGGCAGAGCGAGGTCCGTCTATCGGCAACAGGAGAGCACACCAATCTCCTGAAGGGAACCTAAAGCCGATATCGGTCCTTAGTGGTCGTCGTTCACGTCATCGCTGCCATGGCCGCCGTGATCGTCGTCATCATCATCGTCATCGTTGTCGTTGTCGTCATCGTTGTCGTCATCGCGGTCATCGTCGTCGCGGTCGTCATCGCGGTCGTCGTCGTCATCGTCATCGTTTCCGTGACCGCTGTTGTCATCGTCATCATCGTCATCGTCGCGACCGTCATCGTCATCGTCATCGCGATCATCATCATCGTCATCGCGATCATCGTCGTCATAGGCCGGGCCGGTTTCGGTTTCGATCACATTGCCATTGGCGTCATACGTCGTTTCGGTTTCGATCCCGCCCGAGACCACCTCTTCGCGGACAAGGTTGCCATCGCGGTCGAAGGTCCGCTCAACCGAGCCGTCGGCGCCGGTGGCCTCGATCCTGTAGCCGCCATTGCGGATCTGCACCTCAATGCGCATGTAGCCGGCATCTTGCAGTTCGGCGATCGCCGCGTTTACCGCATCATTCGACGTCTGTGCGGCAAGGGTTGTGGTGGACAGCAGAACCGCCGTCACGGACGCTGCAAGAATGGATTTCGGGGTCATCAGTCATCTCCTGTTGAATTGGTCCAATGCGCGAACCGGCAGGACTGCCACCGATCCGCTGACCCGACAAAAGTGCCGATTGGGCTGACTGACCATTTGCCCGCCGTTTATCCCGCGGTCCATAAACCACCGGTTCAGGGGCCTAAACCTGAGGTATAAACAGGCTGACCCGCCCGGATTTCTCCGGGCGGGCCTTGTTTTCAGGGGCTTTTGCCTAGTCGCGAAGCTTCACAAGGTCGGTCATGAGGCCCTCGGTCCCGTTATGGACCGTAAGCCGCTCGACCTTGCCCGCGATGGTTTCCAACGCTTCAAGTTCCTTCAACCGCAACATGACGGGGTTCTCCGCCATGACACGCGCGGTGTTGAGCAAGGACCGCGTGGCGTTCGTCTCCTCACGCCGGCGGATCACGTTGGCCTCGGCCTCTTTCTGGGCGGCGACCACCCCGTTGAGGATGTCGCGCATCTCGCCGGGCAAGATCACGTCTTTCAACGCGATCTCACCCACCTCGATCCCAAGCCCGGCCATATCGGCGCGGACCTTCTCGGCGGCCTCGGCATCGACCATCCCCTTTTCGGCCAAGAGCCGGTCAAGGGTCATCGCCCCGAGCGTCTTGCGAAACGCAAGCTGCACGGCCCGGTGAAGCGCCTCGTCATGGTCGCGCACGGCGGTCACGGCTTTCACCGCATCGGTGACGCGGAAGACGGCGGTCAAGTTCACCCGGATGGACACGCGGTCCTTCGTAAGGATCTCTTGCCCCGCGACCTCCTTGGTCTGCCAGCGCATATCGACCTGGCGCACGGTATGCTTGCGCCCGAAGATCCAGAACCAATGGGTTCCGGGGTCGAGCACTTTCACAAGCCGACCCTCGGTGAAGAGAAGGGACACGCGCCCCTCCTCGACAGTGGTCACGTTGATCTGCGCATCCAACCGCGCCCGTTCAAGCCGGCGGGCAAGGGCCGGATCGAGCATCACCTCTGCGGCCATGTCGAACCGCTCGATGGTCCAGGGACCTGCGTCGGTCCAGAAAAGCGCGTGCTGTTCCGGGGCCACAAGGTCGGTGACGATCCCCTCTCGGGTGATCACGGCCACCTCATCGGGGCCGGTATGGACCTCGGTGAAATGGGCCTCGACCAAGTCGGGCCGATCCCGACGCAAAGGTGCGGCGAGCGTGGACACGAACCGGGGGGAGGAGAGATCAAACCGTTCGGTCTGAACGTCCTGCATGTCGATCCAGTGCTCACCGGGGCCGAGGATCTGGTCGATCTTCCCCTTGGCAAGCACGAGGGTGCGGGTGTTGACCGGAACGAGCAATCGTCGCTGGTTCCGGAGGGCTTTCAAAATAGACATGTCAGGTCTCCTTTTCATGGTCGTGTCTATCGTCGTCGTCGCAAAGCGCGATCTCCTTTGGGTTTGGGTGGGT
>NZ_JASHJX010000044.1 GCF_030732985.1 Nioella sp. MMSF_3534 | reverse complement strand
CGGGTGGGGGCTCTGCCCCCGTCGGCTGACGCCGACTCCCCCGGAATATTTGGACCAAGAAGACCGATCATGCGGCGCTGTCTGTTCTAGGACGCAGGTTGTCGGGGTCATGGGCCGGGGCACCCAGAACGCGGGCCGCACGGGGTTTGCCGGCAATCAGCACCTCCAGCGCGGTGCCGGGGGCGGTGGCAAGGGGTTTGAGATAGGCGAAGGCGAGGATTTTTCCGACCGTATGGCCATAGGCGACGGAGGCGGTGGCGCCCACGACTTTGCCATCCAGCCGGACCGCTTCGCCACCATGCCCGTCTTCGATGCCGTCGGGCGCGATCTCCAGATAGGTGCAGATCCAGGGCTGTTCGCCGCTCTCCGCGCTCACGCGTGTGGCCTCGGCCCCCAGGTAGTCCTTGTCGAGCCTGACGAAGCGCATGACATTGGCCTCGGGCAAGGTGACTTCGTTGGTCAGTTCACCCGCGCCGGGGAAGGCCTTTTCCATCCGAAGCGCGTTCATGGCGAAGCTGCCGTAATCAGCGATGCCATGGGCCTCGCCCGCTGCCCAAAGCGCGGTGTAGACGTCGAGGCAGGCGGCATCGGGCATGTGCAGCTCCCACCCCAGCTCGCCCGCATAGGACATGCGGAAGGCCCAGACCTTGTGGCCTGCAACGGCGATTTCCTGCGCGCTGAGCCAGCGGAAGCCCGCGTTGGAGAGATCGGCATCGGTGCAGGCGGCCAGCACGTCGCGCGATCTAGGGCCGTTCAATGACAGGGCGGACCAAGTGGAAGACAGGGCGGTGATGGTCGCGTTTTCACTGCCCTTGTTCTGGGCCAGGTGATCCAGCAGGCGCTGTTCGAAGAAGGCGGCACAGACGAGGTAGTAGCGATCAGCCGCCATTCGCACGATGGTGCATTCCAGCTCGATCCGGCCTCGGCGGTTCAGCATATGGGTCAGGATGATGCCGCCATCCTTTTGCGGCATCCGGTTGGCGACCAGCCTGTCGAGCAGCACATAGGCATCGGGGCCCGCGACCTCGACCTTTGCGAAGGCGGTCACATCCATGATGCCCACCCGTTCGCGCACCGCTTGGCATTCCTCGGCCACCATCTCGAAGACAGGTGTGCGGCGGAAGGAATAGTGGTCGCGTTGCTCCACACCGTCGCGGGCGAACCAGCGGGGGCGTTCAAACCCGTAGACCTCCTCATAAACCGCGCCCTTGCCCTTCAGAAGGTCATAGAGCGGCGAGGGCTTGATCGGGCGACCTTCCAGCCGGTTGAAATGGGGGAAGGGAATTTCGTGGCGCAGCTTGTAATCCTCATGCGCCTTGATCACCTGCCAATCCTTGGTGGCGTAGCTGCCGAACCGGCGCGGATCGTAGTCGCGCATGTTGATGTCCGCCGCGCCATGCACCATCCATTTCGCCAATTCGCGGGTCAGGCCCGGCCCCCAGCCAATGCCGATCTGGGTGCCGCAGCAGCACCAGTAGTTTGTCACGCCCGGGGCGGGGCCGACCATCGGGTTGCCGTCGGGTGGATGGCTGATCGCGCCATGGACCTCTCGGGTGATGCCCAGTTCCGCGAAGATCGGCATCCGCTCCATCGCGTTTTCCAGCCAGGGCATGATGCGGTCGTAATCGGCCTGGAAGAGCTCATTCTCCGCCTCCCAAGGGCAATGATCTTCCCAGACGGAGTTGGAGTTCTCCTTCTCATAGATGCCGATAAGGCCCTTCTTCTGCTCCATTCGGATATAGCCAGACACCATCCTGTCATCGCGGACCACGGGAAGTTCGGCTTCCAAATCTTTGAATTCAGGCACATCTTCGGTCACAAGATAGTGGTGGGTCATCGAGGTCATGGGCAGTTGCAAGCCCGACCATTCGCCCATCTGCCGCGCATAGGTGCCGCCTGCATTGACCACATGTTCGCAGGTGATCGCGCCCTGCTCCGTCTCGACCAGCCATTCGCCGGAGGGCAATTGAGTGATGTTCGTGGCCCGGCAACGGCGGATGATGCGCACGCCGTTCTGGCGGGCACCGGTGGCCATGGCCATGGTCACGTTCGACGGGTCCACATGGCCGTCATCGGGGGTGTAGAGCGCGCCCAAAACCCCGTCGAGATTGTAGAAAGGATGTTTTTTTGCTATGAAATCAGTATCTACCAGTTCAATGTTAAAGCCAAGCGCGCGCCCGACGGACAGGGTGTGGCGCAGCCAGTCCATCTCGTCTTCCGTATAGGCCAGCCGGAACGACCCACAGCCATGCCAGGTGACGGCCTGGCCGGTTTCCTCCTCCAGCACCCTGGAATAAAGCCCGATATTGTAATCGACCATCCGCCCCAGCCCGTAAGAGCTGGTCGAGTGGGTGATCTGCCCCGCCGCATGCCAGGTGCTGCCGCTGGTCAGTTCGGCCTTTTCCAGCAGAACCGTGTCCGGCCCCCATCCTTCATGGCCAAGGTGATAGGCGAGGCCACATCCCATGACGCCGCCGCCGACGATGACAACGCGGGCGTGGGTCGGGAATTCCTTTTGCGACATTTGGGGCAATCCTGTTGGCGAGTCACTTTTCCTGTAGACAGGCTAATCGCACAAATATACCATCGTCAATCATGAATGATACAAACATACCAAACTCCGCAAACACGGCCTCGACCCATGCCATCCTCGACCGGCTGACCGAGGAATGGGACGCCCTGACGCCAGAGGCGCAGAAAGCCGCGCGCTACGTTCTGGAAAACCCGCAGGATGTCGGCGTCTCGACCGTGCGCGAGATTGCCGAGGCCGCCAAGGTCAAGCCCAACACCGTTGTGCGCATGGCCCGGCAAGCCGGATTCGAGGGCTACGAGGATTTCCGCGCCCCCTTCCGCGAGGCGATCCGCAAGGGGGCGATCAGCTTTCCCGACCGGGCCCGCTGGTTGCAGGATATCCGCAAATCCGGCGATCTTGGCGGGCTGTATGCCGACATGGCCGAGGCCGCGATCCGCAATGTCGAGGAAAGCTTTGCCGCCACCAGTGCCGAGGCGATGAAAGCGGCGGCAGACGCGATCTGGGCCAGCCGTCAGGTCTTTACCCTTGGCGTCGGCGTGAACAATGCCAATGCGCGCAACTTCACCTATCTGGCCTCCACCGGAATGACGCAGTTCCACGCCATACCCCGCCCCGGATCGACCGCCGTCGACGATCTGGCCTGGGCCGACAGCCGCGACGTGCTGATCGCCATGTCGATGCGCCCCTACCGCAGCGAGGTGGTGGCCGCCATCGAGGTCGCCCGCGAACAGGGCATGACGATCATCGGCCTGTCCGACAGCCCCGCCAGCCCGATCATCCGCGCTGCCGATCACGGCTTTGTCGTCGCCGTCGACACGCCGCAATTCTTCCCCTCGTCGGTGCCGACCATCGCGCTTCTGGAAACCCTGCTGAGCTTCGTCATCGCGGTTGCCTCCGAGGAGATCGTGGATCGGGTCGAAAGATTCCATGACCGGCGCCACCAGCTTGGCATCTACACCGAAGGCAACGAATGACCCTGACGCCCATCGAACAATCCGCTTTGGCGCGCAGGCCTTCCACCCTGCCCTGCTGGCATCATCGTTTCAACTTCTCAGTGGACTGATCACATGACCGATCCCACCCGTTCGCTCGATGCGAAATTCTACACCGACCCGCAGGTCTTCGAAGTGGAAAAGACCGGGCTGCTTGCCCGCACCTGGCAATTCGCCTGCCATGCCAGCCAGTTGGAAAACCCCGGCGATTACGTCGCCTTCGATCTGGGCGATGAAAGCCTGTTCGCGATCAAGGGGCGCGACGGGGAAATTCGCAGTTTCTACAATGTCTGCCAGCACCGGGCGCATCAGCTTGTCAGCGGTGCGGGCTCGACCCGCGTCATCGTCTGCCCTTACCACGCCTGGACCTATGAACTGACCGGCGGGTTGCGCGCCGCGCCGAACGCGAAATCGGTGCCCGGATTCGACGCGTCGAAAATCTGCCTGACGGAAGTGCGCACCGAGGTGTTCCTGGGCTTCGTCTTCGTCAATCTCCACCCGCAGGCCAAACCGATGGAGGAGTGGTTTCCGAATGCCCGCGCCGAGTTGGAGACCTTCGTGCCCAACTGGGCGGAACTCAAACCGCTGGAATGGGTGGAAATCCCGGAAAACTGCAACTGGAAGGTTTCGGTGGAGAACTATTCCGAATGCTATCATTGCAGTCTGAACCACCCCACCTTCTCCACCGGCGTGATCCGGCCCGAAACCTACGATATCCAGCCCCAGGGCTATTGCCTGCGTCACACGACAGAATGCAACGATCTCAGCCAGATGACTTATGACATCGACAGCGGGTTCGCGAATAACGACAGGTATTCAAGCTGGTTCCTGTGGCCGATGTTCAGCTTTCAGGTCTATCCCGGAAACCTGCTGAACACCTATCACTGGCGCGCGGTGGATGCCGATCACGTGGTTGTCTGGCGCGGCTGGTATTCGGTTGGCGGCTTCGACGACGAAACCGTCCGCCGCATGGCACAGCAGGACCGCGCCACCACGGTGGAGGAAGACATTCACCTTGTCGAAAGCGTCCAGCGCGGCCTGAAATCGCGCGGCTATGTTCCGGGGCCGCTTGTCGTCGATCCCGCCTGCGGCGTGAATTCCGAGCATTCCATCCTGCATCTGCAACGCTGGATGCGCGAGGCGGCCAGCGACGGCAAGACGCCGTAGCCCGCCCCCACCCCTGTCAGGCGGCCCTTGACAGGGTGCCGTCGCCTGCCGCCGGGATCAGGGACGCGTGCAGGACGCCGATCGTCTTGTCCAGATCGCCGCATTCCATGACGAACTGAACATCGACGCTGCGCGGTCCCTGCAAGGCGCCCACGGCCTCAAGCCCGGCTTCGGCAATGACCTGCAAGCCGCGGCTCAGGATGGACAGCCCGCTCAGATCCCGGCCGATGACCGAGGCGATGGCCAGTTTTCGCGAGGTGATGCGCGCCGCCGGATAGAGCCGTTCAAGGTCCTTCTCCACGCGCCGCATGATCTTCAGCGAGGCGTCCACGTAATGGGTGATCGTGTTGGCATTGGACAGCTTCGACACGATCCGCACGTTGTGACGCGTCAGCACGTCGAGGATCGCGGCATCATAGCCCTTCACCCCGACCATGTCCTGTTCGAACACTTCCAGCGCGATGATATCGAGACCGGTCACGATCTCGGCCTCGGGCGTTTCCGCCGGACGGTCGTCGATCAGCGTGCCGGGATCGCCCGGTTCGAACGCATTGGTGACGCGCAGCGGAACATCCGCCTGCCGCAGGGTCTTGGCCGCCTTCGGGTGGATCGCCTCCATCCCCATGTTCGACAGCTGGTCGGCCACGTCATAGTTGGTGTGGCCGATCTTCTGCGCCTTGTCCGCCCCGACAAGGCGCGGGTCGGCAGATGACAGGTGGAATTCCTTGTGAATGATCGCCTCCCGCGCGCCGGAAAGGGCCGCGAGGCGCGAAAAGGTGATCTCGGAATAGCCGCGATCGAATTCGCGCATCAAACCCTCGGCGCATTGCGCATAGCCGGTGACAATCGGCATTTCCGAATTAATATCAATCCCTTCAATGCCGCCCTTGATGCGACTTTCAAGATCGACCGTCTGCTCATCGCGCCAGCCGGTCAGGTCCACCAGCCGGGCATTCACCCCGGCGCGTTGCAACAACAGGGTCGCGGTGAAGGCCGAATGCGCTTCGCCAAGGCCCGACAGCAATTCGCGCACCTGTAACAGATGCTCGGACAGGCGGAAATGGCCGTAGGAACAAAGCCTGCGCAGATCCACAAGGCAATTGCGGGTGCCCTCGATCCGTTCAAGAACGAAGGCATCCGCCTGCTCCCGGTCGGCGGGATGATCCAGCACCGCGCCATGCGCGTCTGTCATCGCGTCTGCGACGCGGTCCAGTGCGCCGTGCCAGCCATGATCGGACTCTGCCCCGGCAAAGCGGGCGTAGACGCCGGGATCGCCGGATTTCTTGTGCTCCAGGAGCAGGTCGGTCACGCCCCCGAAGGCCGAAACCACGAACATGCGACCATAGAGGTCGGCACCGTTCCGGTCACCGATGAACAGGGTATCGCGCAGCGCGTCCAGTCTCGACATGGACGTGCCGCCGATTTTCTCGACAGTATGGGTCATGGGTCAGTCAGCCAATTCTTCCGCAGCAGCGTAGGAGCCGTCTTCGCGATGCACTTCCTTGCCGGTCACCGGCGGATTGAACACGCAGGCCATCGCCAGTTCTTCCTCGGCACGCAGCACGTGACGGTCATGTTCGTTCAGCGCGTACATGACACCGGGCCTGATCTCGTGCGTTTCGCCGGTGGCGAGATCGGTGATCGAGCCCTTGCCTTGCATGCAATAGACGCTTTCGAAATGGTTCTTGTACTCGAACACATGCTCGGAACCGGCATTGAGAAAGGTGATATGAAAGGAAAACCCCATCCCGTCACCCGCCAGCAGCATGCGCACCGAGGACCATTCGGCATCCGAAACGACGCGGTCGCGCTCTTCTTCGATGATCTTGTTGAAATCCCTGACAATCATGGCTTACTCCGCCGCTATCTTGGTGCCGAGCGTCGCATCGCGCGACGCGTCGAGAAGGATGTTCAACCCCTTGCGGAACAGCGTCTCGGGCGTGGTCAGCGGGGCCAGAACCTTGACCACCTGATCCTCGTTGCCCGAGGTTTCGATGATCAGGCCCTTCTGGAAGGCGCGCGCGCAGATATCGGCGGCGAGGTCGCCAGACCCCACATCCAAACCCTGCATCATGCCACGGCCTTTCAGCGTCGCGCCGGGCACCAGATCGGCCACGCCTTGCAGCGCGTCGGTCAGCAGGCGTGCCTTGTGCGAGATGTCGTTCGCGAAGCCCGGATCGCTCCAGAACTTCTCGATCGAGATGCGGGCGGTCACGAAGGCATGGGTGTTGCCACGGAAGGTGCCGTTATGTTCGGCCGGGCCGAACACGTCGTATTCGGGACGCACCAGAAGCAATGACATTGGCAGGCCAAAGCCTGACACGGATTTTGCCATGGTCACGATATCCGGCATGACATCCATATTCTCGAAGGAGAAGAAGGTGCCGGTCCGGCCGCAGCCGGCCTGGATATCGTCAACGATCAGCAACGCACCATGCTCGCGGGCAAGATCCGCCACGCGCCGCAGCCATTCCGGGCTGGCCGCGTTCAGGCCGCCCTCGCCCTGCACCGTTTCCAGCAGGATCGCCGCAGGCGCGTCAATGCCGCTGGAGCTGTCGGTCAGCATCGCCTCCAGGAAATCGGCGGAATCCGTCGCCGCGCCGAAATAGCCGTCATAGGGCATGCGCGTGACGCCGTGCAGCGTCATGCCCGCGCCACCGCGGTGATAGCCATTGCCGGTCGCCGCGAGCGCCCCGAGTGTCACGCCATGAAAGCCGTTGGTGAAGGCAATGATATTGGTGCGCCCGGTCACCTTGCGGGCCAGTTTCATCGCCGCCTCGACCGCGTTGGCCCCGGTCGGACCGGTGAACATCACCTTGTGATCCATGCCGCGCGGATTGAGGATATGGGTATCGAAGGCCTCCAGGAACGCGGCCTTGGTATCGGTATGCAGGTCGAGCCCATGCGCCAGACCGTCCGACGCGATATGGTCGATCAGGGCCTGTTTCATGTCAGGGTCGTTGTGGCCGTAGTTCAGCGACGAGCACCCGGCCAGAAAGTCGATATAGCTGCGCCCCTTGGAATCGGTGAGTTCCGATCCCGCGGCACTGGTGAACAGCTTGTCGAAGCTGCGGCAATAGCTGCGCGCCTCGGACTCGCGGCGTTTGAATACGGAAATTTCGGCTGACTTGGCAGTCGGCATAATGGGTCCTTTTGGGTTTTTATGGGGAAGGTGCAGGCGGTCGCGACGCGGGGCTCAGGCCGCGTTGCGCAACCGCTCCTGCAGGTCGATTGTGACCATGTGCTCGGTGCTGTGGCGGTCCCGGAAATGCAGCGCCTGCGTGTAATGCGCCTGCACGTCGAGCTTGGAGTCGCGATGCCCGGCGAATTTGCGGAACAGCGCCCAGGACGGCTCGTTATCGGCCGTGATCGTGGTTTGAAGGCGATGGACATCGGCACAGGCCGGACGTTCCAGCAGGCTCGACAGCATGAGCGAGCCCAAGCCGGTACCGCGCGCCGTCTCGGACACGGCCACCTGCCAGACGAACAGGGTTTCCGGGTCATAGGGCAGCACATAGGCCGACACCCAGCCGACAACCTTGCCGTCAAGCTCGGCCACGACGCAGGTATCGCGGAAGTGATCGCACTGGATCAGGTTGCAATACATGGAGTTCTCGTCCAGCGGCTTGCACGCGCGCACCAGGTCCCAGATCTCCGCACCATCCTCGGCGGCGGGTTCCCGCAGCGTGGGTGTGTTCTTGCGAAAAAACTCGAGCGCATGTCGCATTTGCTTTTTACCTCATGATTGCTTTGATTGGCTAAGTATCAAGTCTGGGCCGCGTTTTCAAGCTTTGAGGATATTCCGCGACATATTGGCCGATACCTGGCATGAAGCGGCCTATATACCGTGATCAACCCGCCGTTAATACTTTGCATACCAAAGCTTACCGCCTCTCCCAGCACATTGATTCATGAAATCGCCTGTGCCAGCATCCGGGCATGGATCGCGTCGATACCAGTCTAATCGCCCTGCGCCGCATTTTGCTGGCCACGAACCAGTTCAGCCGCAACCTCGCACAATCCGTCGGCCTGACGGCGGCGCAGTTGCGGGTCTTGCAGATCGTGTCGGAGAAAGGTCAGTGCACCGCGACGGCCATTTCACAGCAGATGCGGATTTCGCAGGCCACGGTGACGTCACTGGTAGACAAGCTCGTGCGACAGGAAATGGTGGTCCGGGAGAGGTCCCAGACCGACCGGCGGCAAACCAATATCGTGATCACCGAAAAAGGCATTCGCGCCCTTGCCGACGCCCCCGACCCGCTGCAACAGCGTTTCGTGCGCAAGTTCTCGGCCATGGAAGATTGGGAACAGGCCGCCCTGATCGCGGCGCTGGAGCGTGTCGCGTCGATGCTGGACGCCGAAGACATTGATGCCTCGCCGGTCCTGGAAAGCGGCGAGTTCCAGAAGACCGGCTCCGGCGAGTGATACGACCCCGCCTGCGCCCGAAGTGACGCAGCGATAGCGGCAGGGGTCGGAATCCCCCGAGATCGAGGCGGCTTCTTCGCCTATCCTGCGGTGCGCACGCTTGAAATTGCTGCTTCGTGCGCGAATCAGAAACGCCGCAAGAGCTCACCATGAAAAAGACCGGACTCGACATCACGGATATCCGTATTCTCAGCGCGGTTCAGCAGCATGGGCAACTGAGCAAGACCCGCCTTGCCGAGCTTGTGCACCTGTCCCCTACCCCGTGTTGGGCCCGCCTCGACCGGCTGAAGGCGGCTGGATATATCAGGGGCTATCACGCGGACATTGCGCTGGAGCGGATCGTAGATTTCACCCAGGTCGTGGTGACCATATCGCTGACCAATCACCGCAAGGCCGATTTCGAACGCTTCGAAGCGCTGATCAACTCGCTGGACGAGATCACCGAATGCATCGCGACCGGGGGCGGGATGGATTACGTGATCAAGACCGCCACCCCGAATCTGGCGGCATTCCAGGCGGTGATCGAGGTGCTGCTCTCCTCCGAAGTCGAGATCAATCGATACATGACCTATATCGCCACCCGGCAGGTCAAGGTCAGCCGCCCGAACCTTGCCAAACTGATTGCACAGGCCAATAGGTAGCATCGCGACCGAACGGTCTGTTTTGGAAATTTTTTCGGACGGAACGGGCTGAAAACCCCGCGTTTTCGGACCGCATCTTCGTGGGAATCGGCCCTAAAAGATCGCCAGCTTCAACGATGCCCTGACCCGAAAGGTCAGTAGTTATGAGGGCGAACACATGACACAAGCAGACGACTTCGGGTTTGGCACCCAGATCCGCAAATCTCCCTATTTCGATGCCACCGTCCGGTGGGGTGCAAAGGGTTTTTCCGTTTACAATCATATGTATATCCCTCGTGATTTCGGCGATCCGGAACAGAATTTCTGGAACCTCGTGAACGACGCGATCCTGTGTGACGTGGCTGTTGAACGTCAGGTCGAGATCACCGGACCGGATGCGGCGCGCTTCGTTCAGATGCTGACCCCGCGCGATCTGTCCAAGATGGCCGTGGGCCAGTGCAAATACATCCTGATCACCAATGCCGATGGCGGCATTCTGAATGATCCGATCCTGCTGCGCCTGGCGGAAAACCACTTCTGGATCTCGCTGGCTGACAGCGACATCCTGCTTTGGGCGCAGGGTGTGGCGGTTCATTCGGGGATGGACGTGACGATCTGCGAACCCGACGTGTCGCCGCTGCAGCTTCAGGGTCCGACATCGGGGCTGATCATGCAGGCGCTGTTCGGCGAAGAGATCATGGACCTGAAATACTACTGGCTGCGTGAAGTCGATCTCGACGGCATCCCGCTGATCGTGTCGCGCACCGGTTGGTCCAGCGAACTGGGATATGAACTCTACCTGCGTGACGGCACTCAGGGCGATGCGCTGTGGGAACGGATCATGGCCGCCGGCATGGAGCACGGTCTGAAGCCGGGCCACACTTCGTCGATCCGCCGGATCGAAGGCGGGATGCTGAGCTATCACGCCGACGCCGACATTCACACCAACCCGTTCGAGCTTGGTTTCGACCGTCTGGTCAATCTCGACATGGAGGCGGAGTTCATCGGCAAGGCCGCGCTGAAGCGCATCAAGGAAGAGGGCATCACCCGCAAGCAGATCGGTCTGGTCATCGACTGCGACCCGCTGCAGGGGCCGAACACCACCTTCTGGCCGATCAACCAGGGTGGCGAGACCATCGGCAAGGTGACCTCGGCCGTCTATTCGCCGCGCCTGAAACAGAATATCGCGCTGGCGATGGTGTCGGTGGAGCACGCCGTTCTAGGATCGGACGTCGAAGTGGTGACCAAGTCGGGCCCGACCCGCGCCACCATGGTCGAATTCCCTTTCTACGACCCCAAGAAGTCCATCGCCGCCGCCTGAGCGCCCTTTCTGAGAGACCTGATCCATGTCCGATCTTTCGATCCAGTTGCACTGGCATCGTGCCGAGCCCGTACTGCAAACCGGGAAATACTCGAACGCGCATCGCGTTCAGTTCAACAACAGCTACGAGGTTGACGTCGACTCCGCCCCCGACTGGGGCGGAGATCCCGCCAACACCAACCCCGAACAGGCGCTCGCCTCGGCCCTGTCCAGTTGCCATATGATGACCTTCCTGGCGCTCTGCGCCAAGGCCGACTGGCCGGTGGCCAGCTACCACGACTACGCGGTGGCGCATCTGGGCAAGAACCCGAAGGGGCAGATGTCGGTCACCCGGATCGACCTGCATCCGGTGGTGCGGTTCGACACCGGTTTCTCTGTGTCGGACGCCGAACTGGAGCAGATGCAGCACCGCGCGCATCGCTACTGCTTCATTGCCAACTCGCTGGCCGACAGCGTGGAAATCAACATTCTCTGACGTCTCCGAAGGACTGAACCCGTGCAGCAACCCGAGCAATCAACCGACCTGTTGGATCATGTGCTTGACCATGATGGCATCCTGCGACTGACCCTGAATGACGTCCACCGTCGCAATGCCCTGTCCGAAGCGATGCTGACCCAACTGGGAACCGCCTTCGCCGAGGCGGGTGCCAATCCACAGGTTCGGGTGATTGTTCTGGCGGCTCACGGGCCGGCCTTCTGTGCGGGGCACGACCTGAAGGAAATGACCGCGGGGCGGGACGCCGAAGACAACGGACGCGCCTATTTTTCCAAGGTCATGGCCATGTGTTCCGGGGTCATGCAGGCGATTGTCAATTGTCCCAAACCGGTGATCGCAGAGGTGGCGGAAACGGCCACGGCAGCGGGCTGTCAGCTGGTCGCAAGCTGCGATCTGGCCTATGCGGCGGACAGCGCCCGGTTCAGCACACCCGGTGTGCATATCGGCCTGTTCTGTTCCACGCCCATGGTGGCCCTGTCGCGCAATGTCGCCGACAAGCACGCGATGGAGATGCTTCTGACCGGAGACATGACGCCCGCAACCCGCGCCATGGAGATCGGGCTTGTCAATCAGGTGGTCGCCTCTGACGAGCTACAGGCCGTCACCATGGACGTGGCCAGAAAAATCGCCTCCAAATCCAGCCTGACGCTCGCCACCGGAAAGCGTGCCTTCTATGCGCAACGCGGGATGCCGCTGGCCGAGGCCTACGACTACGCCTCTCGGGTGATGGTCGACAACATGATGGCCCTGGACGCGCAGGAAGGCATTGGCGCCTTCATCGAGAAACGGCAGCCCGCCTGGCAGGATGCCTGACCCATCGCCACCGGATGCCCGTGCACGGGGCCTCCGGGGCAGGTTCAGAACGTCACTTCCGCGCTCATGGCGAGCGAGCCGTCCTGCCGTTTCGCCCAGACCGAGCTGACCTCGCCCTCGGTCGCCGCCTCGATGCGGAACGGCGCCAGCCCCGCCAGCGGCGCGACACCGCGATAGGACAGCGTCTTTGGGGGCTGGCGGCGATGGCGACAGGCAAGGTCGATCAGCAGGGTCGCGGTCAGCGGTCCGTGAAAAACGAGGCCCTCATATCCCTCCACCTCGCGGGCGTAATCCACATCGTAATGGATACGGTGGCCATTGAAGGTCAGCGCCGAATAGCGGAACAGCATGACCTCGGTCGGCGTCACAGGTTCAGAAATCTCGGCATCGACCGGGGCCATGACCGGCGTCGGCAGGGGCGCGTCCGGCGCGGGATCTTCCCGGTAGACGATGTCATGTTCCTCGGTCAGGGCCGGTTCCCCGTTCTGAAACAGCGCATGTTCCACTGTCACGAAACAAAGCCTGCCGCTGCGCCCCTGTTTTTCCCTGACCGAAAGAATAGTGGACCGTTTGCTGGCCTCCTGCCCGAGGATCAGGGGCGCATGGAAACGGACACGGCCCCCGGCCCACATGCGGCGTGGCAGATCGACGGGGGGCAGGAACCCGCCCTTGCGGGGATGGGCATCGCGGCCAAGCTCGCTGGCGCGGCGCGCATCGAGGAAATAGAGCCAATGCCAGAGCGGCGGCAGGGCGTCCCCGTCGACCAGACCGGGATCACGGTCCAGCGTGGCCTGCATGAAACGGGCCGGTTGCGCGCGCAACACATCCGTTGCCGTTTCGCTGCGGCCGATCCAATCCTGAACTGTCACAGCGTCCTGCATCGTTCCTCGCCTCGCTATGGTCGCCGCAATCATATCCCCGGCCCCGCCGCAAGGTGCAAGGCGCAAGGCGCACGCGAGGCTAGCAACCTGCGAAAAGCGACTGAACCAGTTCTCGAAGCCAGATGCAGGCGGGATCGCTGTCGGATCGGCTGTGCCAGATCATGCGGATCGGACTGGCACTTTCAGAAATCCTTACCGGCAGCAGCCGCGCCTGCCCCGCCGCGACCAGTTGGTCGGCCAACTGCCGCGGCACCACGGCCACCAGATCGAGATCCGCCAAGAGCTGCGGCAAGGCACCGAAATGACCAAGCCGCAGCACCACCTGCCCGGCCAGCCCCCTCGCCTCCAACGCCCTGTCCACCGCCCCGCCAAAGGTCGTGGCCGGGGCGGGCACCATGATCTTTGCCCGGAACAAGGTCGCGAGGTCTTGCGGCGGGTCGCTCAGCCCGGCCCCTGCGATCGCGACATAGTCCTCATCGAAGAGACTGGCAGAGCGGACACCGCGCCCCGACAGACCCAGCATCCCGATGGCCAGGTCTACCTCCCCCAGTTCCAGCGCCTGGCCAAGCGCCGCAGTGGGCGTTGCCGTGTTGATCAATCGCAGCCCCGGCCCCGCCTGAAACACCCGCACCGCAAGGCGGGGCAGAAACACCGCCTCACCCAGACCGGACAGCGACAGGCGAAAAACCCGCGTGCTGCGGCCCGGATCGAAACGCGTGCCCTGTTCGAGGGCGGAAAAGAGCCCCCCAAGATGGGCGCGAATGTCGGGAAGGATGGTTTCGCAATAGCCCGTGGGCACCATCCCATCCCGTGTACGCAGGAACAGCGGGTCGTTCAGCGCCTGCCGCAATCGGGCCAACGCATTGGAAGCGGCAGGCTGGCTGAGTCCCAGCCTCTCGCCCGCAAGCGACACCGAGCGCGTGTCATCCAGCGTCACCAGCATTCGCAGCAGGTTCAGATCGAGATTGCGTAGCTTTATTGATCTCATGAATGAAGATTATTGCGCCTATCCGTTTGACGAAAGGGTTTTCGCACCGGATGTTCAGGACGCACAGGGAGGGGCCACAGATGGAAGTCTCATTCGCCAGGGAAATCGAAAAGCTGAAGCTCGGTGCAGGTGAGACCTTTCATGGCGAAGGTATTCTGGCCGTCACCAAGGCGCTGCTGCAATCGGGCGTGTCCTATGTGGGCGGCTATCAGGGCGCACCGGTCTCGCACCTGATTGACGTCATGGTGCAAGCCGCACCTGACATGGCCAAACTTGGCGTCCATGTGGAACCCTGTACGAACGAGGCCTCTGCCGCGGCAATGCTGGGGGCGTCGATCATGTATCCGGTGCGCGGCGCGGTAACATGGAAATCCATCGTCGGCACCAATGTGGCGGCGGACGCGCTGTCGAACCTCGCCTCGCCCGGCGTCATGGGCGGCGCGCTGATCATCGTGGGCGAGGACTACGGTGAAGGGTCCAGCGTCATCCAGGAACGCACCCATGCCTATGCGATGAAATCGACCCTGTGGCTGATGGACCCGCGCCCGAACCTGCCCTCTATCGTGACATGCGTGGAACGGGCGTTCGAGCTGTCAGAGGCATCGAACACGCCGGTGATCATGGAACTGCGCATCCGCGCCTGCCATGTGCAGGGGGCGTTCGAGGCCAAGGACAATATCGCGCCCGCGATTTCGGGGCGGCGGTTGCTGGCGGAG
This sequence comes from Nioella sp. MMSF_3534, assembly GCF_030732985.1. Classification (GTDB taxonomy): domain Bacteria; phylum Pseudomonadota; class Alphaproteobacteria; order Rhodobacterales; family Rhodobacteraceae; genus Nioella. Next base: position 25,595 of record NZ_JASHJX010000044.1, on the reverse strand, counting down.
CCTGCGCCTCACCAATATGAACAACTGGCGCATCCGCCCGTGACCTTCGGACATGAGCGCAAGAAGAGCAGCGAGCGCATGACCGCCGCGCGGGCATTCATTCGCGAGCACCGTCTGAATGAGGTCTTCGACGGCGCGCAGGGCGATGTGGGGATCGTCGTTCAGGGCGGGCTGTATAACGCGCTGATCCGGGCCTTGGCGGAACTGGGGCTGGCCGATGCGGAAGGCAACTGTGACCTGCCGATCATGGCGCTGAACGTCGTCTATCCTCTGGTACCGGAAGAGATCCTGGGTTTTGCGGAAGGCAAACGTGCGGTTCTGGTGCTGGAGGAAGGCCAGCCGGAATATATCGAGAATGAGATCGGAACGATCCTGCGCCGCGCGAAATCGCCGGTGGTGCTGGCGGGCAAGGACATCCTGCCAATGGCGGGTGAATACACGTCCGAGGTCATGGCCAAGGGCGTCGGCACCTTCCTGCGCGACCATCTGCCGGGCATCGGCAACCAATTGGGCGACACCGCCTATGCCGAGGAGAGCGAGGCGCTCCGGGCAGAGGCGCAGCGGTTGCTGGCCGCCCCTGTCCCCCCACGCCCGCCAAGCTTTTGCACTGGCTGCCCGGAACGCCCCTTCTTCGCCGCGCTGAAGCTGACCCAGCAGGAGATCGGGCCGGTTCACTACTCTGCCGATATCGGCTGCCACGCCTTCGCAACCTTCGCGCCATTCAACTTCGGCAACTCCATTCTTGGCTATGGGATGAGCCTTGCCTCCAACGCCTCGGTCGCCAGTTTTCAGCAAAAGCGCCCGCTCGCCGTGATGGGCGATGGCGGCTTCTGGCACAATGGCTTGCTGTCCGGCGTCACCTCTCGGCTGTTGAACGGCGGCGACGGGGTGCTGGTGATCATGAAGAACGGCTACACCTCGGCCACCGGAACGCAGGAGGTCATCTCCTCGCCCGATCCGGCGCTGAAACTGGCGGCGGCCGAGAAAAGCGCGACCCATGGCGAGACCACGATCGAGGATGCGCTGAAGGGCGTCGGTGTCAAATGGCTGCGCACGGTGCATACTTATAAGGTCTCGCAAATGCGCGACACGCTGCGCGAGGCGTTCTCGACCAAGTTCAGCGGGTTGAAGGTGATCGTGGCCGAGGGCGAATGCCAGCTGGAACGGCAGCGGCGCGTGAAACCGATCCGCGCCAAGGCTCTGGCCGAAGGGGAGCGCGTCGTGCGCACCCGCTTTGGCGTCGATGAAGACACCTGCACCGGCGATCATTCCTGCATTCGCCTGTCCGGCTGCCCGACCCTGACCGTGAAAACCGCAACCGATCCCCTGAAAACCGATCCCGTCGCCCATGTCACCAATGGCTGCGTCGGCTGCGGCCTGTGCGGCGAGGTCGCCCATGCGGCGACGCTCTGTCCCTCCTTCTGGCGGGCCGAAGTGATCAGCAATCCCGGCTGGTGGGACAGAACACGCAGCCGGTTGCGCCGGATATTCACGTTGGGGGCGGTGGCATGACACGCGCGGGAAATCCCCCCCTGCGCATTCTGCTGGCGGCGCTTGGCGGTGAAGGCGGCGGCGTTCTGATGAACTGGATCGTGCAGGCCGCGCGGGACGCCGGCTTCGTCGCGCAGGCCACTTCGGTGCCCGGCGTGGCGCAGCGCACCGGATCGACCAGCTACTATATCGAGATCGCGGGCAAGGATGCGGTTGGCTCCGTCCTCAGCCTCGTGCCGATGCCGGGGCGGGTCGATGTGGTGGTGTCATCCGAACTGCTAGAAACGGCGCGGGTGATGGCGGCGGGCTTCGTCTCGCCCAAGCTGACGACGCTCATATCCTCGACCGCGCGCACCTATTCGACGGCGGAAAAGATCCAGTTGGGTGACGGGCGCTATAGCGAGGACAACGTGCGGCGCACAGCCGAGGCGCTGGCGCGGGATGCCTACCTGCTGGATCTGGGCCAGATCGCCGAAGACAGCGCCACTTTCGTCAGCGCCACCATGTTCGGGGCGCTGGCGGGAAGTGGTGTGTTGCCATGGGACATTGCGGGGTCTCGCGCGGTTCTGGGGGAAGGCCGGTCCGCAACCGCCAGCCGCGCCGGGTTCGACGCCGCCGCGCAAGCGGTGCAGGACTTGCGCGACACGCCTGCGCCGGTCGCCGCGCCCCCGGCATCCGACATTCCCGCTGATATCGCCGAGGTGATCCGCCTCGGGGTGGAGCGCTGCACCGACTACCAGGACGCGGCCTATGGCCAGACCTTCCGCGCCCATGCCGACAGGCTGATCGCGGCGGCGGACCTGTCCATCCCAAGCGCCGCCCATGCGGTGAAGGAAGCCTGCCGTCGTCTGGCGCTGTGGATGGCTTATGAGGACATTGCCCGAGTGGCCGATCTGAAAACAAGGCCAGAGCGTTTCGCGCGCATCCGGGCCGAGGCGCAAATGCAGCCCGGACAGGTGATGACGGTGACGGAATACCTCAAACCCCGCGCCGAGGAGATCGCCGATATCCTGCCTGTCCGCCTTGGCGCGCGCATCATGGTGCGGGTGGAGGCGGGCAAGGGTCTGCCCTTCATGGGGCGCGGCATCCATGTCCGGTCCAACGGTGTTGCAGGCTACTGGATGTTGCGCCTGATGGCGGGGTTTCGCCGTATCCGCCGCCGGTCCTACCGGTTCGCGCAGGAACAGGCGGCAATTGCCGAGTGGTTGGCGGCGATGGACAAAGCCCTGCCCCACGCGCCTGACTTCGCAGAGGCGCTGGCCGAACTGCCCCGCGTTCTGAAAGGCTATTCCGATACGCTGATGCGGGGCAAAACGGCCTATGCGCGGATCATGGCGGGCGTTGTGCGCCCGGCGCTTGCCAGCGGTCAGATGTCAGACGCGGCCCCCACCTTACGTCGCGCCATCGCGGCGGCACTTGCCGATGACAGCCATGCCAGGCTGGACGAGACCCTGGGGACACAGCCCGCCATCCCCAACCTGCGCAGCGCCTGACCCGAGGAAAGGACCAACCCGATGCTGACCAGCCGCCGGACCGTTCAGATCGAGTGGGGCGATTGCGACCCCGCCGATATCGTCTTCTACCCGCGCTATTTCGCCTGGTTCGACGCCTCGACCGCGCATCACTTCAAGGCCGCCGGGCTGCCCAAACCGGACCTTCTACGCCGCTTTCAGGTGGTTGGCTTTCCGATGGTCGATACACGCGCGACATTCCACGTTCCGTCCAGCTATGGCGACGAGGTGGTGATCGAGACCACCATCACCGGCTTTGGCCGGTCCAGTTTCGACGTATCACACCGGCTGATGCGGGGGGATGTGCTGGCCGTGGAAGGGTTTGAAAAACGGGTTCTGGTGCGCCGGAAAGAAGAGGGCGGGATCACCTCCTGCCCGGTGCCGGACGAGGTTCGGGCGCTCTTTGGTGCCGCAGGAGGATGACGATGCGGATCGCGGTTCTTGGTGCGGGCGCCATGGGGTCCGTCTATGGTGCGCGGCTGGCGCGGGCCGGGGCGGATGTGACGTTGCTCGACGTGAACGACGCCCATATCGCAGCCATCAACGCGGGCGGGTTGCATGTGGCGCTGGATGAGGGAGAAAGCATCCACCACCTGCCCGCGATGCGGCCCGAAGCCTTTCGAGGCCCCGCCGATCTGGTACTTCTGTTCACCAAGGTCTTTCACACGGATGATGCGCTGGCCTCGGTCAAGCCTCTGCTGGCCGATGCCCATGTTCTGAGCCTGCAAAACGGCGTCGGCAATGTGGACCGGATCGCCGCGCATGTGACCCGTGATCGCATTCTGGTCGGCATGACGATGACACCAGCCGAATACCTTGGCCCCGGTCGGGTGGCGTCCCATGGCGCGGCCACGACCGACCTTTACAGTGCCAGCGGGCAGGATCTGCCGATCTTGTACAAGATTGCGGCGCTGATGGACAGGGGCGGCATCACCGCGCGGCTGGAACCCGATATCGACGTTGCGATCTGGGAAAAGGCCACGTTCAACTGTGCTCTCAACCCGATCTGTGCCCTGTCCGGCGGCACCCCCGGATCGGTCGGTGCGTCAGAGGCGGGGCGCGGGCTGGCCGCGTCGGTGGCGGCAGAGGCGATTGCGGTGGCGAAAGCCTCTGGCGTCAATGCCTCGCTGGACAAGGTCACCGCGATGATGGAGCACGCTTTCGCCCACCATCTGCATCATGAACCGTCGATGTTGCAGGACCGCATGGCCGGGCGGCGCACCGAGATCGACGCGCTGAACGGTGCGGTGGTGCGCATCGGCGACCGTCTTGGCGTCCCGACTCCGGCCAACCGGATCGTCGCCGACCTGATCCGCCTGACCGAAGACTCCACCCGATACCGCGCCTAAAGCTCGCCCGCCTCTTCCAGAACCTTGCGGGCAGCGCGGAAGCATTCCAGCGCCTGCGGCACGCCGCAATAGATCGCGACCACGTGGATGATGGCGCGGATCTCTTCTTTCGAGACACCGTTGTTCAGCGCCCCCCGGCAGTGCAGTTCCCATTCATGCATCTTGCCGAGCGCCCCGATCATGGCGAGGTTCATCATGCTGCGCGTCTTGGGGTCGATCGCATCATCGCCCCAGCCAAAACCCCAACACCACGCGGTCATCGCCTCCTGAAAGGGCCGGGTGAAATCGTCGGCAGCGGCAAGGTTCCTGTCCACATACTCCGCCCCGACCGTGGCCTTGCGCTGTTCCAGTCCTTTCAGGAACAGGTCTTCGTCAAAAACGCTCATTCTCTCGTCCTTGTTTTGAGGCACTTTGGATCCGGCCACTTCAGCCCGCAGAACGGCGATTCCACAAGGCGAATATCCTTCATCTCCCCCATGTCCCGAACCGCGTCGACTGTATTGTGCCCGCCTTCCCGCGCAGTCGGCGTCCGAGATCAGACGGAAATGGACCCGACCCCGATCACTGGTGAAACTCTGCCATTGCCGAATGCGCAATGCCTCTCTAGCTTCGACATATTCGAATGTCGGGGACCGCGAATGGAACGTAGCAAGCTCAGCCTCAAATGGCTGGAGGTCTTTCAGGCGGTGGCTCGCAGCGGCTCTGTTCAGGCGGCGGCGCGGCGGCTGGAAATCTCGATCAGCACCGTGTCGCACCACCTGGCCTGCCTTGAGGACGCCGTAGGTGTTGCCCTGATCGACCATGGCAAGCGCCCGATGAAACTGACGCAAGAGGGCGACATCCTGCTGGCCCGTGTCGATGACTCGCTGATGCTGCTGCGCAAGGGGATTTCCGAGGTCTGGTCCAAGGACCCCGCCGCGCTGATCCGGTCGCTGCGCATCGCGATGATCGAGGATCTGGACACCGAGGTCACCCCCGCGCTTGCCGCCAGCCTGTCTGCCGCCCTGCCCGCCTGTTCCTTCTCGTTCCTGTCGCGCCCCAGCCATGACATCCTGACGCTTCTGCAAAGCGACGAAATCGACCTTGGCATTGCCTCCGCCGCCGAATTCCGCGTGATGCGCCTGACCGAAGCGCCGCTGTTGCGCGACCCCTATGTGCTGGTCGTGCCCAAGGGGCGCAAGGACTCGGCCGGGGAATATCTGGGGGCGCGGGTCGATCTGCCCTTCCTGCGCTATTCGCGCAAACAGCTCATGGGCCGCCGGATCGAGGCACAGTTGCGGCGGCAAAGGATCGACCTGCCCTCGCGGCTGGAGTTTGAAAGCACACCGGCCATCCTGTCGCTGATCGCCGAAGGCGAGGCCTGGACCGTCACCACAGCCCTGAACGTGGCCAGTTCCGACCGCCATCACGACCGGATCGCCATCATGCCGCTGCCGGGTCCGGGCTTTGCTCGGCGGCTGTCGATCTTTCGGGCCGAGGATCTGCCCCAAAGCCTGTTCGAGACACTGGATCGCACGCTTCGCCCCTTGCTCCAAGACCGGATCATCGCGCCGATGGTGGCCGCGCATCCCTGGCTGGCAGATGAATTCAGGATTCTGAACCAATAGGTCAGTTGCGGATGACGCCGGGAAACAGCGCCCTGATCTCTGCGTCGCATGCGGGCGAAAGGTATTGCGGATCGTGGTCGGAAAGGATCGTCCTAACACGGGCCCTGGCCCGCGCCCACATATCCGGCGCGCCCTTGTCCGCCCAGGTCATCGGCGCATCGCGGTCGGCAAGCTTTGGGTAGAAATAGTCCCGTTCCATCGCCGCATGGGTCTGGTCGGCACCCAGAAAATGCCCCTCGCCCAACACCACGTCGCAGATCGTGTCAAAGCCGAGCGTCTCTTCGCTGACCTCCACCCCGCGCAGCATCCGGTAGATGGCGGCGTGCATTTCATTGTCGATCACGAACGCCTCGAAACTTGCGCCAAGCAGCGAGGCCGTCATGCCCGAGCTTTCGTAGATCAGGTTGCCCCCCGCCAGCCCCGCCGCCAGCGCCGTCAGCCCCTTTTCCACCCCATATTGCGCGTCGATGGCCTTGGCGTCTGTCATCGAGGCCGCCACGCCCGACGGCAAGCCAAGCCAGTTCGACAACTGCGCCGAGGCCGCGTTCATCACCGCAATCTCTCCGCCGCCGCCCGCAAACGCCCCGGTGCGCAGGTCGATGACCAGTGGCCAGTTGGAAAACACCATGGGATGACCGGGTTTCAGCGCGTGAACCATGACGAGGCTCGCCAGCGTTTCGGCCAGCGACTGCGCCAGAAACCCCGCCAGCGTCGCCGGGGCTGTCGCCCCCGATTGCGCGGCGGTGATGCAGGACATGGGGATGTTATGGGCGATACACTCATAGACCACATCCACCGCGTCCTCGCCGAACCGCATGGGCGAAATCACCGGGCTGATATGCGCCTTGACGAAAGGTCGCTTGCTGAATGCGCCCTCCCCGCCTGCCACCACATCCAGCATCTGCACGATCGGGGCCACGTGATGGGCCAGCGTGAACGCGGTTGCCACCGGTTTCGTGGTATTGCTGACCAACGCATGCACCGTGTTCACATCGAGCGAAAACTCGTCGGGCATATCGGTCGCGATGCAGCAGCGGGTGAACCAGCTGACATTGGGCAGGGTGTCCTGCAAACGGGTGAAATCGCGCAGGTCCTGCAAGGTGGAGGGACGATAGAGCCCGGTCTCCAAATCCAGCGTCTGAACCGCCGCGCCGCCGGTTCCGAAATGGACGGCATCGCCCCCCACCTCGATGGATCGCGCCTCGTCCTGACCGTGCAGGACAAAGCGTTTGGCGGCGCGGGCAATGGCGTCCTCCGTCAGCGAACGGGGTATCAGAACGCGGCCGTTTGAAGCCTCGACCGCGCCCGCTGTCAGCAGATCGCGGCGCAGACGGTCGGGCACCTCGCCCATGCCGAGCTCTGCCAGCAGGCGCAGGGCGGTGTCATGGATCGCCCGCAACTCCTGCCCCGTCAGCGGCGCATATTGCCCGCCGCGCTGCCCCGGAGGACAGGGGTTCACAGGGCCCCTCGCCCGCGCCGCCAACCGGTCGCGCCGCCCGCCTGATCGCCTGCCCGCTGGCTGCATGTCATCCGCTCCTGTCCCGCCTGACACGAGCAAAGCCTCGTTGCGGACGGTCTGGCAACTCAAACCGCATGGGCTGGAGGATTTCTCAGATCAGTTTCGACTTTCTCGAAACCACGACACGGCCCTTGCCGCATGGCGCATCTGCACTGACAGTTCCGCAAAAGCCTAAGGACACAGCCCCATGAAAACCCGCACCAAGGCCGTCGTGATCGGCGGCGGCATCGCCGGATGCTCCACGCTCTACCACCTGACGCAGGAGGGCTGGACCGATGTCATGCTGCTGGAACGGGACGAGCTGACCTCTGGCACCACATGGCATTCGGCGGCGCAGGTCACGAATTTCGGGATGAACCAGACGATGGTGGGGCTGAAAAGCCATTCCATCGCGCTTTACAAGGAACTGGCCGAAGACCCGGACTATCCCATCAACTACCACCACGGCGATGGCGGCATCCGGCTGGCCAACACCGAGGCGCAGATGGACGGCTACCGCCATTTCGCCTCGATGGCGCGGGGAATGGGGGTGCATTTCGAGGTGATCGACGCAGAGGAATGTGCGCGGCGGCATCCGTTGATTTCGACTGACAATTTGATTGGCGGGCTCTGGGATCCGATGGATGGCGATATCGACCCCGCGCAGCTGTGTCAGGCACTGGCGCGGCGGGCGCGGAGGGCGGGGGCCGAGGTGCATCGGTTTACCCCGGTCACGGGGCTGCGGCAGCTTCAGGATGACACCTGGATCGTGGAAACGTCCAAGGGCGAGATTCACACCGATGTTGTGATCAACGCCTGCGGCTACCGGGTGAATGAGGTGGGCGCGATGATGGGGGTGCATCACCCCGTCATGTCGATGGAGCATCAGTATTTCATCACCGAGGAAATCCCCGGCATCGTTCAGGCGGGCCACCGGATGCCCCTGCTGCGCTGCCCGATCAGCGACTATTATTGCCGACAGGAAAAGACCGGGTTGCTGATCGGGTTCTATGAACAGGATTGCAAGACATGGGGCATGGACGGGATCGACCCCAATTTCACCATGGATCTCTGCCCCGACGATCTCGACCGCATCACCGACGTGTTGGAAGGCGCGTTCGAGCGGATGCCCGCGCTGACAGAGGTGGGGATCAAGACCGTGGTCAATGGTCCCATCACCTATACGATTGATGGCGCGCCACTGGTCGGCCCCATCCCCGGCAAGAGAAATGCGTTTTGCATCATAGGCTTGCGGGCCGGTCTTGGCGAAGGCGGCGGGCATGGCTGGTTGCTGGCGCAGCAGATCGTCCATGGCGAGGCCTGCTACGACACCTGGGTGCTGGACCCGCGCCGGTTCACCGGGCACGGCAACGTGGAACTATGCGCGCTGAAGGCGATCGAGGATTACCAGAACGAGTTCCGCTTTCACTTCCCCCATGAACACCGCCCCGCTGGCCGCCCCGCCAAGACGACGCCGCTGACGCCGGTTCTGGCGGCGGAAGGCGCGGAGTTCACGGTCGTGAATGGATGGGAACGGATGGAGTTCCTCAAACCCGCGCCCGATTTCCACGAAACGCTCGGCTTCCGCTTCAACGAGGTCTTCGACATTGTCGCGCGGGACGTGAAAGCGGTCAGCGAGGGCGTGGGGCTGGCGGAGGTGAACGGCTTCAATCGCTATGAGATCACCGGCGCGGATGCCCATGGTTTCCTCGACCGGATGATCTGCGGGCGGGTGACGCGCAAGCCCGGAAAGGTGGGGCTTGGCTATCTGCTGAACCACCACGGTATGATCAAGTCAGAGGCCACCATCGCCAACCTGCCCGCCTCCCACCGTGGCCCGGATCGCATCTGGTACGGGTCTGCGGCGGCGGCGGAACAACATGATATGGACTGGCTGACGCACCATCTGCGACCTGGCGAGGACGTGCAGATCCGCTCACTCACCAATGACATGACGATCCTGGTCCTTGCAGGCCCCAAAGCGCGCGACGTGCTGTCCGCCGTGTCCCGTGGCGACTGGTCGGCGGATGCCTTCCCGTGGCTTTCGGTGCGGGAAGGCCTTGTCGGCATCGCCCCCGCCACGGTCATGTCCGTCAGCTTCTCGGGCGAACTCGCCTATGAAATCCATGTGCCAAACAACCAGCTCTACGCCGCCTATCTGGCACTGCGAAAGGCGGGCAAGGCGCATGGCCTGCACCTTTTCGGCGCGCGCGCCATCGAGTCCATGCGGATGGAAAAGGGATACCTGCACTGGAAGGCCGATCTGCTGACCGAATTCGACCCGTTCGAAACCGGGCTGGAGCGGTTTGTTAAGCTCGACAAAGCTGATTTCATTGGCAAATCAGCGTTGGAGGCGCGCGTTGCAAAGGGGCCTGCCCGCAGGCTGGTCACCTTGCGGATTGATGCCACCGACCGCCCGGCAACGCCCGGTTCCTCGGTCTTGGCGGGTGACCGGGTGGCAGGCACTGTCACCTCCGGCGATTGGGGCCACCGGGTCGGGATGAATCTCGCCTATGCCTTCGTAGAGCCCGCACTTGCCGCACCCGGCACAAACCTGCATCTTGACCTGATCGGCGACCGGATCGCGGCAGAGGTCATCGCCCCCTGCCCATATGATCCGCAAAATCATCGCGTCAGCGGCTGATCCGCACATCGGCGAAGACATGCCACACGCAGATGTGAGGCTGTGAAGCTCTTGCAATGCTTGCCTATTGGACCGATGACACCCAAATTAACGGGCTGAAACCCGGACTATTTCGAATCGGAGACGCGACATGCTCAGCAGGCGCCATTTCATCATGACGACTGCCGCCCTGTTTTCGGCCCCCATTGCCGGACCGGCCCTGGCAACGCCGGCCAATTGGGATGGATGGGATGCGCTGGTTACACCCGCCAATTACGATCCCGCCGTCAGTAACCCCTGGGGGATCGAGCCGCGATTTCTGCCCACGCGGGTGGAGGCGAATGCCGGCCTGACGCCGGGCGATATCCATGTGGATGCCGTGGCGCGCTATCTCTACCACATTCAGGATGACGGCACCGCGATGCGCTATGGCGTCGCCATTGGCCGCAACGATCTTTATGAGCCCGGCACCTACACGGTCGGGCGCAAGGCGCGCTGGCCCTCGTGGACGCCGACCGCGAACATGATCGCGCGGGAACCGGGCGTGTATGAGCAATATGCCGATGGCATGCCCGGCGGGCCGGAAAACCCGCTCGGCGCGCGGGCGCTTTATCTCTATGTGGGCAACCGCGACACCTATCTGCGCATTCACGGCACACCGCAGCCCTGGTCGATCGGCCGCCGCGCCAGTTCCGGCTGTGTGCGGATGGTGATGGCCCATATCATCGGACTTTACGACAATGTCGATGTGGGCGTGACCGCGACGCTCTACCCCGCCGATGACTGGGTCACCGCCGAAAGCTGAGCCTGTCCGACATCAGGTTCCCAGACCCGCCGCCTCTGCATCCGCGGCGGCGGCCTCTGCTGCCAGCCGTTCGGCTTCTGCGGCGGCGGCGATCTCTGCCGCCTGTTCGCTGCAAATGCGGCGCCCTTCCGTGGTGCGCAGCGGCAGGTAGGTCGTCTCAACGGGACCGGAATAGCGATACCAGTAGCAGCCATCCTCGGGCAGGATGCGGACGGAAGACAGGCTCTGCGTCGGCTCCACCATCGCGATCAGTTCCTCGGTCACCTCGACCGGCAGTCCCGGCAGGCCATCGTCTTCCGGCACCGGCTCGGCGCAGGCGGTCAGGAAGAGCAAGGCGGGCGCGACCGGAATGAGCTTTGAAATCTTCACGTTAAGGTCTCCGAAAGAATAGCTGTCTGTTGGCGGAGTTTTGCACGAACCACCGGCCCACGGCAATGCTCCTCCGGCAGGGTCTAGGTACGCGCTGTTGCGCCGGCTGCCCGTCCGGCCAGGGTTTCCGCCGATTGGCGCACCACCTCCGCCACCTCCTGCAACTGATCGGCCAGCGGCGTCGTGTTGCGCCAGATCATGCCGATCCGCCGGGACGGGCGCGGCGCGTCGAACCGGGCCAGCGACACCGATGCCGAACGGGTTTCCACCGGCACCGCCATTTCCGGGATCAGCGTCACCCCGATCCCTGCCCCCACCATCTGCACCAGCGTGGACAGGGAACTGCCATCGAGCAATTCACGCGGCAGCGAGGAGTTCATGTTGCAAAAGGACAGCGCCTGATCGCGAAAACAGTGTCCTTCTTCCAACAGCAGCAGCCGCATCTCGCGCAGGGTTTCCGCATTGGGCACGGGTTTGTCCGCATCGGCGCTTGGGCGGACCAGAACGAACTCTTCCGAAAACAGCGGCACCTCGGTGAAGGAGGGTTCGGACACTGGCAGCGCCACGATGGCGGTATCAAGCCGCCCCTCGGCAAGTTCCTGTATCAGGCGCGGTGTCAGCGTTTCGCGCAGCCGCATGTCGAGACCGGGGTAGCGACGCGTCAGGTCGCCGATGATGGTGGGCAACAGATAGGGTGCTATGGTCGGAATGACCCCGATGCGCAGACGCCCGGTCAACCGGTCGCGCGACAGACGGGCAAAATCGGCCAGCTCATCCGCACTAAGCAGGATGTCCCGCACCTTCGCCGCAACATCCTCGCCAAAGCCAGTGAGCCGCACCTGCCTTGCGTTGCGTTCGAAAAGCGCCGCGCCAAGCGTTTCTTCCAGTTCTCTGATCTGCACGGACAAGGCGGGTTGAGAGATGGCGCAAGCCTCTGCCGCGCGACCGAAGTGACCATGCTGCGCAAGCGCCTCGAAATAGCGAAGTTGGCGGAGAGTGAAGTTGTCCATAGTTTTAAGTTATTGCAACAATCAGAAAATGCAACTTAAACAAATGGATTGCATTTGTTAGAACCATTCCAGAATATGCGCATCGGGAGGAAGACGCCCTGCCCTTCAAGGACGCCGGAAACGTCTGGCCGTCTTGATCTACAGGCGTTTTCCAGGATGGCGCGCAGCCCCGGAACACACGAGCGATTCCAGAATCGGAGGAAGAGATGGACGGAAATGACATGGGCAAATGCCCGGTAATGCACGGTGCCAACACCAAGGTGGAAACCGGCGTCACCGATTGGTGGCCGAGCACACTGAACCTCGACATTCTGCACCAGCATGACAGCAAGACCAACCCGATGGGGGCTGATTTCAACTATCGCGACGCGGTCAAGGGGCTGGATTTCGACGCCGTCAAAGCCGATGTGAAAGCGCTGCTGCACGACAGCCAGGACTGGTGGCCGGCAGACTGGGGCCATTATGGCGGGTTGATGATCCGTCTGGCGTGGCACTCCGCTGGCTCCTATCGTCTGGCCGACGGGCGCGGCGGCGGCGGCTGCGGCAATATCCGCTTCGCGCCCCTGAACAGCTGGCCCGACAACGGCAACCTCGACAAGGCCCGCCGCCTGCTGTGGCCGGTCAAGAAGAAATACGGCAACAAGATCTCCTGGGCCGACCTGATCCTGCTGGCGGGCACCATGGCCTATGAGGACATGGGCCTGAAGACCTTCGGCTTTGCCTATGGGCGCGAAGACATCTGGCACCCGGAAAAAGACGTTTACTGGGGTGCGGAAAAGGAATGGCTGGCACCGAGCGAGAACCGCTACGAAAACCTCGACGATCCCTCGACGCTGGAAAACCCGCTGGCTGCCGTGCACATGGGCCTGATCTATGTGAACCCCGAGGGCGTGAACGGTCAGCCCGACCCGATGAAGACCGCCGCGCAGGTGCGTGAAACCTTCGCCCGGATGGCCATGAATGATGAGGAAACCGCGGCTCTGACCGTTGGTGGCCACACTGTCGGCAAGGCCCATGGCAACGGCGATGCAGGCGCTTTGGGGGCCGAGCCGGAAGGTGCGCCGATCGAGAACCAGGGCTTTGGCTGGATCAACCCCAACATGGGCGGCAAGGCCACCAATGCGGTGACCTCGGGCGTGGAAGGCGCATGGACGACCCACCCCACCAAGTGGGACATGGGCTATCTGGAGCTGCTGTTCGGCTATGACTGGGAACTGACCAAATCGCCCGCCGGGGCCAACCAGTGGAAGCCGGTCAACGTCAAGGAAGAGCATCTGCCCGCCGATCCAACCGACCCGTCGAACAAGGGTATCCTGGTCATGACTGACGCGGATATGGCGATGAAGGTCGACCCGGCCTATAACGCGATCTGCCAGAAATTCATGGCCGACCCGGCCTATTTCGACGATTGCTTCGCCCGCGCCTGGTTCAAGCTGACCCACCGGGATCTTGGCCCCAAAACCCGCTATGTCGGCCCCGACGCCCCGGCGGAAGAGCTGATCTGGCAAGACCCGGTTCCCGCTGGCAACACCGGCTACGACGTGGATGCCGTGAAGGCCGATATCGCGGCGGCTGGTCTGTCCGTGGCCGACATGGTCGCCACCGCATGGGACAGCGCCCGCACCTTCCGCCAGTCCGACTATCGCGGCGGCGCAAATGGTGCGCGCATTCGCCTGGCCCCGCAGAAGGATTGGGAAGGCAACGAGCCTGCCCGTCTGGCAAGCGTTCTGGCCGCGCTGGAACCGATTGCGGCCAAGCATGGCGCAAGCGTTGCGGATGTCATCGTTCTGGCCGGCAATGTCGGTGTGGAACAGGCCGCCAAGGCCGCTGGCGTTGACGTCTCGGTGCCCTTCGCGCCGGGTCGGGGCGATGCAACGGACGAAATGACCGATGCCGCGTCCTTCGACGTTCTGGAACCGCTGGCCGATGGCTTCCGCAACTGGGTGAAGAAGGACTATGCGGTGACGCCGGAAGAGCTGCTGCTCGACCGCGCGCAGCTGATGGGGCTCAGCGCCCATGAGATGACGGCGCTGATTGGCGGCATGCGGGTCATGGGCACCAACCATGGCGGCTCTGCCCACGGTGTCTTCACCGACACTGTCGGCGCACTCAGCACGGATTTCTTCGTCAACCTGACCGATATGGGCTTCAAATGGGTTCCGTCGGGCAATGGCACCTATGAAATCCAGGACCGTGCCTCGGGCGACACCAAGTTCACCGCCACCCGTGTGGACCTGGTCTTCGGCTCGAACTCGATCCTGCGCGCCTATGCCGAAGTCTATGCACAGGACGACAACAAAGAGAAGTTCGTGAACGACTTCGTTGCCGCCTGGACCAAGGTCATGACCGCGGATCGCTACGATCTGGCCTGATCTGACCGGCTGACACGAATGGGCCGCGCGTCGTTTCCCGCGACGCGCGGCCTTTTTCATGGGCGCGGGCGAAATGTTGCCCGTCAGGCGCACGGCCCGCGTTGTTTCCATTCAGCTTTGCCGGGCGGCCCTATAAGTTAACAGACATGCGCTGCCTGCCGATTCTCCTGCTATCCGCTGCCGCCCTGACCATGACCGGTCCGGCCCGCGCGGATGTATCGCTTCAGGTGATCGGCGCGGACAGCGCATTGCAGGACGATCTGACCGCCGCCTCGCGCCTGATGGCCATCGAAGACCCTGCCGCGCTGCCCGCGCAGGACGTGATTGCCAGCGCCCGGTCCGACTATTCCCGTCTGCTCGCGGCGCTTTATGAACGCGGTTATTTCGGACCCGAGATTTCCATTCGACTTGACCGGCGCGAGGCCGCCGACATTTCCCCGTTCCGCGCCCCTGCCCCCATTCAGGACGTGGTGATCACCGTCACCCCCGGCGCCGCCTTCCGCCTTGGCCGGACCGAAATCGGGCCACTGGCCCCCGGCACGGACCTGCCTGAGGGGTTCGCCCCCGGCGCAACCGCAGGCACCCGCGTTCTACGGCAGGCCGCCGAGGCGGGCATCAATGGCTGGCGGGCCGAAGGGCATGCAACCGCCGCCATCGCGAGCCAACAGATCACCGCGCGCCACGCACAGGCGGAACTTGACGCGCAGATCACGCTCGATCCCGGCCCCGTCGCGCTCTTTGGCCAACTGATCCCGCAAGGGCAGGAACGGATGCGGCCAGAGGCCATCGCCCGCATCGCAGGGCTTCCCACTGGCAATCGCTTCGACCCCGAAACGCTGGACCGCGTGGCCGGGCGGCTGCGCGACACCGGGGCCTTTACCTCTGTGGCCCTAACGGAAGGCAATCTTGCCCCCGACAACAGCCTGCCCATCGAGGCCGATCTGGTCGAGGCCCCCCTGCGCAGGCTTGGCTTCGGCGCGGAACTGTCCTCGACCGAGGGCGTGACGCTGTCCACCTACTGGCTGCATCGCAACCTCTTTGGCGGGGCCGAGCGGCTGCGGCTGGATGGAGAAATCAGCGGGCTTGGCGGCGAAAACGGCGGCTTCGACGCGCTTGCCTCGTCCGTTTACTCCATTCCGGCTGTATTGACCCCCGACACAAGGCTCAGCTTCGGCGTGAGCGTGGAACATCTCGACGAGGTGACCTACACGCTCGACAGGATCGACCTGGAGGCCGGGCTGGAACACCGGTTTTCCGATACCCTCAGCGGGTCGGTTTTCGCGGAACTCAGCTATGGGCAGATCACCGACGCCTTTTCGGCCCGCGATGTGACCATGCTGTCGCTGCCCGTGGGCCTGACATGGGACAGCCGCGACAACGCTTTCGACGCGCGCAGCGGCTGGTATGTCGACGCAACCCTGACCCCCTTTGCCATGGCCGAAGGGTCGGGCGGCGCGCGGTTCACGGCCGATGCGCGGGCTTATTGGGCGTTTGGGCAGACCAGCGGCACCCGTCTGGCCGCGCGCCTGCAACTGGGCACACTGGATGGCGGTGCGATCAATACCCTTCCCCCCGACTGGCTGTTCTTTTCCGGCGGGGCCGATACCGTGCGCGGCCAAGGTTACCAGTCGCTCGGTGCGATGCAGGGCGGCGTGCTGACCGGCGGGCGCAGTTTCTTCGGCTCATCGCTGGAAATCAGGCAGGATCTGTTCGGCAATTTCGGCGCGGTGCTGTTCGCAGATACCGGCTATGTCTCCTCCGGCCCGTACTGGGACGCGGGCGGCAGTTGGCATTCGGGCGCCGGGATCGGGGTGCGCTATGACACCCCGGTGGGGCCGATCCGGCTGGATCTGGCGACACCGGTGAGCGGCGATGGAGTGGGTGAAGACCTGTATTTCTACATCGGCATCGGACAGGCGTTTTGATCCGGGCGCTGATCATATCGCTGGCGCTGCTGATCGCCTTGCCGCTCCACGCGCAAGAGGATGACCGCGGGCGGCTGGTGCAGCTGATCGAGGGGGCGCTGTCCGATGGCAATGCCCGTCAGGTGCGGATCGAAGGCTTTCAGGGTGCACTCAGCTCTACCGCAACGCTGGATCTGCTGACGATCTCGGATGCGGACGGCGTCTGGCTGACCATCGAGGACGCAGAGCTGACATGGACCCGCTCGGCCCTTCTGCGGGGCGCGCTGGAAGTGGACCGGCTGGCCGCCGCGCGCATCGTGCTGGACCGTCTGCCCACGGGCGAGACCGACCCCGCCGCACCGGAAGCAACGCCATTCGAGCTGCCGGACCTGCCGGTGTCCATTGCCCTCGGGGCGCTTGCCATTGACAGGATAGAGCTTGGCGCATCGCTTGTGGGGTTCCCCGTCACCGCGACCCTTTCCGGCGCGGCCAGCCTTGCCGAAGGCACCGGCGCGGCGGAGCTGACGCTTGCCCGGCTGGACGGACCAGAGGGGCGCTTTGCCCTCCGGGCGGGCTTTCAGAACCAGACCCGGCAACTGGACCTGTCGCTGGAGCTGGCGGAAGACCCCGGAGGCATCGCGGTCACGCTTCTGGGCATCCCCGACGCCCCCTCGGTCGCGATGGACATTGCCGGGGCCGGGCCGCTGGACGATCTGGCGATTGACCTGACCCTGGCCACCGACGGTGAACCAAGGGTCAGCGGAACGCTGATATCCGCCCGGTCAGAGGACGGAACCGCGCAGATCAGCGCCGCACTGACCGGTGATCTGGCGCATCTGGTGCTGCCCGAATATCAGGCCTTCTTCGGATCGCGCACAGGGCTGGAGGCGGTTCTGACCCGCCCCACGGCTGGCGGCACCGTGCTGGAAAGCTTTGCCCTGACCAGTCATTCGCTGTCGCTGGAAGGCTCTGCCGCACTCGCCGCCGACAACACGCCCCTGCGATTTCAGGTGGCCGGTCTCATCTCGGATGCCAGCGGCGGCCCCGTGCGCCTGCCGATTGCCGGTCCGCCCGTCACCCTGACCGAGGCAAACCTGACGCTCGGCTATGACCGCGCTGCCGGTAATGGCTGGACCGGCGAGGCCGCGATTTCCGACCTGCGCGCCGGTGACATCGGCGTTGACCGCGCCGAGCTGACCCTGTCTGGCAGCATCACCCCGCCAGATGCGGGGGACTTCGCCGTCACCGCCGATCTGCTGGCTGCTTTGGAAGGGCTGTCGCATTCCGAGCCCGACCTGCAAGCCGCCATGGGCCGCGCCGCGCGCCTGTCCCTGCGCGCCGACTGGCAGACGGGGGAGCCGCTGGACCTGACCCGGATCGCCATGACCGGCGACACCGCCACGCTGCTCGGGGCGGCCCGGTTCCGCACCGGGGAGAGCGCCCTTCTGGCCGAACTGGACCTGCGCGCAGCAATGCCCGATCTGTCTGCCTTCGCGGGGCTTGCGGGGCAGGATCTGGAAGGGTCCGCGCAGATGACGCTGCTGGCAGAGGCAGACCTGTTATCGGGTGCATTCGACGCAACCGCCGATTTGACCGCACAGGATTTGCGCGCGGGCGACGCGATACCGCCCGCCCTGATCGCGGGGGAAACCCGGATCGAAACCGCAATGCGCCGCGATGGTGAGGGGCTGCATCTGGACCGGTTCGAACTGACCGGATCGGCCCTGTCCGCCAGTGCAGAGGGACGGCTCTCATCGGGCAGCAGCACGCTCGCGGCGACCGCACGGCTGGCCAATGCGGGGCTGCTGACCTCGGCCATATCCGGCCCCGTGGACGCCAGCCTGACCCTGACGCGCGCCAATGACACGATGCCCTGGACCCTGTCTGGCGAGGCCAGCGGGCAAGGCGGGCTGGCAAGCGACGTGACCGGCCGGATCGGCCTGCCCGGTGGCGCGGTGGAGCTTGCCCTGTCGGGCAGCCTGCCGCTGGCGCTGGCCGATCCGTTCATCACCCCGCGTTCCGTGCGCGGCACCGCGCGGTTCGACCTGACGGTCAACGGTGCCCCGGCGCTCTCCTCTCTTGCCGGCACCCTGTCCACCGGCGGCGCGCGCGTGTCGCTTCCCTCTCTCGGCATGGTGCTGGAGGGGCTGGACCTGACCGCAAGCATCGCAGGCAGCCGGCTGAACCTGTCGGGCAGCAGCGGCATTCAGCCGGGCGGACGAATGACATTCGACGGGGCGCTGGACCTGACGGCCCCCGGCCTTCCCGGCCGGGTCGAGGTGACACTGTCCGCCGTTCAGGTGACCGAGGAAGACCTGTTCCAGACCGCGATCGACACCGGCACGATCACCGTCGATGGCGCCTTGGCCGCGGGCCCCCATGTCTCTGGCCTGATCACCCTGGGTGAGACCAATGTTCTGCTGGACGATCTCAGCTTCGGCGCCTCCGAACCGATCCCCGAGATCGCCCATATCGGGGCGTCCGGCGCGCAATATGCCACCCGCGACCGGGCCGGTCTGATCGCATCGGGCAATGGCGGCAGCAGCGCGCCGGTGTCGCTGGACCTGACCATCAACGCCCCCGCACGGATCTTCCTGCGCGGGTCCGGTCTGGACGCGGAACTTGGCGGCAGCATCCGCCTTGGCGGCACCAGCGCCGCCGTCGCGCCATCGGGCCAGTTCGAGCTGATCCGCGGGCGACTGTCCTTCCTTGGTCAGCGCTTCGATATCTCCGAGGCGACGGCCAGCCTCCAGGGCGGTTTCGACCCTTACCTGCGCGTGGTCGCAGGCACCCAGACCGGTGAGATCACGGCACTGATCACCATCGAGGGTCCGGCCTCGGCCCCCGAACTGACCATCAGCTCCGTCCCCGATCTGCCGCAGGACGAGATCCTCGCCCGGCTCTTCTTTGGCCGCAGCGCGACCAGCCTGTCGCCGGTACAGGCGCTGCAACTGGTCGATGCGGTGTCGGGGGTGGCGGGCGGACAGGGGATCATCGGGGGCCTGCGTGACAGCCTCGGCGTGGACGATCTGGACCTTTCGACCGATTCCGAGGGCAATGCCAGCCTGCGCGTCGGGCGCTATATCTCGGACAATCTCTATACCGACGCAGAGATCGGCGCGAATGGCGAGGCCGAGGTTTCCCTGAACCTCGATCTCACCCCGAACATCACGGCACGTGGCGCCTTTGCCACCGATGGCGACAGCAGCATCGGCGTGTTCTTCGAGCGCGATTACTGAGGTCTGGAATGCGATCGGCCGCAGGGCGGTGGAAACGGGCCTTCGAAGGCCCGTCACAAGGCGCTTCGAAGCGCCTTTTCACCCGATCAGGGCAGGAGGCCTCGCAGCGCTTCAGCAGGCCGCCACAACGATGACTTCCACCAGGTATTTCGGCGCCGCAAGCTTGGCCTCGCCACAGGCGCGCACCGGGGCGTGACCCGCGGGAACCCACGCATCCCAGACCTCGTTCATCTCGGCGAAATCTGCCATATCCGCCAGCCAGATGATGGCTTGCAGCATCTTGTCGGTGCCGGACCCTGCCTCGGCCAGCAGCCGCTCCACCTGCGCCAGGCAATCGCGGGTCTGATCGGCCACCGTGGCACCCTCGCCGACCTGACCGGCCAGATAGACGGTGCCGTTATGCTTGACGAACTGGCTCATGCGGGTGCCGGTTTCGAAACGTTCGATCATGGGGAGTGTCCTTGATGCTGGGTGTTGGGTGTTGGGTGTTGGCACCGCCACCATGGCGGGCCGACGCGTTCTGCCTGCATAGCCATGCCCCAGACGCGCGACAAGCAGCGCTAGCGCGAAAAGCGATCCTCGGAGAACGCGGCAAGGTCCGGCGCGCCGCGCTTGGCTTCCAACCAGTCCGGCAGGCGCAGCGCATGGGCCGCAGCAAGGGTAATGCCGCTATGGCAGGTGACCAGAAAGGCACCGGGCATTGCGGCGCTTTCCTGATAGATCGGCAGCCCGTCCGGGGTCATGACCCGAAGTGCCGCCCAGGACCGCACAATCTGGGCCTTTGCCAGTGCCGGGACCGTCTCGACCGCCCGCGCCGCCAGCCGGGCCATGGCCGGCTGCGTCGAATGATCGTCAAAGCCCACCTCCTCGTTCGTGGCCCCAATCTGAACCCCGCCCGCCTCCACCTGGCGCAGATCGACCGTGGGACGGCGAAGCAGTTTCGGCAATTTCTCGGTGATCAGGATCTGCCCCCGCTGTGGCCGGACGGGGGCCCGAAACCCCAGCATCGGCCCAAGCGTTGCGGCCCCAAGCCCCGCTGCCAGCACGATCTTGCCCGCCTCCACCGTTTCGCCATCCGCGCAGGTCATGCGGAACCCGTCGGGCCGGTCCACCGCAATCACCTGCCTGCCGGTCAGCACCCGCCCGCCAAGGCGACGGAAATCATCTGCCAGCGCGCGCAGCAGAAGCAGCGGGCTGGTATGGCCATCCTCGCCATGCAGAATCGCGCCAACCGCCCTGGGACCGATCGCAGGTTCTTCACGGCGCAGCGCATTGCCCCCCAGGATCTCGTAGGGGTAGTCGCCCCCAAGCCGCGCTTTCAGGCCCTCATAGGCGGCAGCGGTCCGGGCCATTTCGGCATCATCGAAAAACACCTCGTAGCCGCCATCCTGCCTGAGCCAGAGATCGCGCCCCGTGCACTCGCCCAACTCTGACGCGAAGGCGGCCCACAGCGCCGCAGAGCCTCTCGTCCACTCCGCATAGCGCGGCGCATACATGCCCTTGCCCTGTACCCAGATCAGCCCGAAATTGCCCCGGCTGGCGCGGAAATCCCCGTCGCTGCCGTCCAGTACGACCACCCGCAAGCCGCGCCGTTGCAACCCCCAGGCCACGGACAGCCCGACGACCCCGCCGCCGATGATCGCATACTCCGCCTGCATCCCGCGCCCCTTCTTCTGCCCCCCATGAGCGTCAGGCAGACCGGTGAAGTCAAGTCAGCGCAGGCCCTCGGGCATCCCGGCGCGCACCTTTATGGCCGCGTCCTCCCGCACCGGGCCATAGCCGCGGATCTCCATCGGGGCGGACAGCAGATCAAGCGCCGTCTCAGGGTCATGGTGACTTTCCACATGCGTCAGGACGCGTTCGAACCACGTTAGCAAATCCCTGTCCAGGCGCCGATCCGCACTGAAGCGGAAGGGATCGGCCCAGGTGCCCCGCACCCGTCTCAGCTTGGCCAGACCTTTGAACACCGGCCGCACCAAGGGACCGAACCCGCGCTTGACGGGGCGCCCCCGATCATCCCGGCGAAACGACAGGAGTGGCGGAGCAAGGTGATGGACAACGCGGAAATCGCCCTCGAACTGCTCGGCCAGTTCCTGATCGAAACCGGTTTGGGTGAACAACCGCGCGACCTCGTATTCATCCTTTATGGCCATCAGCTTGAACAGCGATTTCGCAGCCGCCACGACAACCTCCTCCCCGGCCTCGGGCACGGCCTTGCGAAAGGCGGCGATCCGGTCGGTGAAGCGGCGGGCATAGGCGGCGTTCTGATAGGCGGTGAGGAAGTCGGCGCGGGCGGCAATCACCTCGTCCAGTGTCTTGGCCCGCGGCGCTGTGCCACCCAGATAGGGTTCCAGCACCTCCGGCCGCACTGCCATCACCCGCCCCAGATCGAAGGCCATTGCGTTCCTGTCGACCGCCACGCCGTTGAGCAGGATGGCCTGTTTCAAGGCAAGCTCACTGACCGGCACCAGCCCTTGCTGATAGGCCGCGCCAAGCAGCATGATATTGGCGAAGACACTGTCCCCCATCAGTTTTTCCGCCGCCTGATTGGCGCCGAAGGCCATCACATCCGCGCCAACGGTGGCCCGGATCAGCGCCTCGCGTTCGGCTATCTTCAACTGCGCGTCCCGGTGCAGCACCAGATCACCGGTTGGCATCTCGGCCCGGTTCAGGACCACGCGCGTGCCCTGCCGGTAGTGGACAGACGCCTTGGGTGACGAACACACAACCGCGTCACAGCCGATGACCGCATCCGCCGATCCGCGTTCAATGCGCATCTGGTTTATGGATTCGGGGCTGGCTCCGATCCGCACATAGCCCAGAACCGTGCCGAATTTCTGCGCGAAGCCGGTGAAGTCCAGCACGCTGGCCCCCTTGCCTTCCAGATGGGCGGCCATGGTGATCAGCGCGCCCACGGTCACGACGCCGGTGCCGCCAACGCCCGCGACCAGCAGATCGAAGGGACGGAACAGGTCGGGCGCGTCTGGCACCGGAAGCCCGGCCTTCAACGCCTCAAGCTCCAACGCCACCGGCGCGGGTTTGCGCCGTGCACCGCCTTCCACCGTTACAAAACTGGGGCAGAATCCACCAAGGCAAGAGAAATCCTTGTTGCAGCTGGACAGGTTCACCCTGCGCTTGCGCCCGAACTCCGTTTCACGCGGCTCGATCGACAGGCAGTTCGATTCAACCGAGCAATCGCCGCAGCCCTCACAGACAAGCGGGTTGATATAGGCAAAGCGCTTGGGGTCCTCAGCCTTGCCCCGCTTGCGGCGGCGGCGCTTTTCAGTCGCACAGGCCTGTTCATATAGAAGAACCGAGACGCCCTTCACCTGCCGCAATTCCCGCTGCACGGGCATCAGATCCGCCCGGTCGTGAAAGCTGGTATGCGCGGGGAAGTCGCTGCGCCGGAATTTGCCGATATCGTCCGACACCACCGCGATCCGGTCCACCCCTTCGGCCCGGCAGGCCTGAGCCACCGCGGCGGGGCTGACGGGGCCGTCCACCGGCTGCCCGCCAGTCATGGCCACGGCATCATTATAGAGGATCTTGTAAGTGATATCCGCCCCCGCCGCGACCGCCTGCCGGATGGCAAGGGACCCGGAATGATACCATGTCCCCTCGCCCAGATTCTGAAACCGGTGACCGCCGCCGGTAAACCGGGAGGCGACCGACCACGGCACCCCCTCGCCATCCATCTGCGCATAGCCGAGCGTATTGCGGTCCATCCAGCCCGCCATGACGTGACAGCCAATGCCGGAGTTGGCGACGCTGCCTTCGGGCAGTTTGGTGGAGCTGTTGTGGGGACACCCGGAACAGAAATAGGGCGTCCGCGTTGCGCCCGGAACGCTCAGAACCGGGGCCGGGGTCTCCGTCAGCGCCCGGGCCTTCTCGGGCAGGTTCTCATCCGGGAAGAACGGGTGCAGGCGTTCGGCTACCACGGGCACCAGCAACAATGGGCTCAGCTCGCCCGTCCAGGGGATCAGCGGATCGCCCGCCGCCCGATGTTTGCCCACCATGCGCTGCGGTTTGTGACCGGGCCAGTCATAGAAATACTCCTTGAACTGGCTTTCGATAATGCCGCGCTTTTCCTCGATGACCAGCACTTCTTCCTTCCCGGACACGAAAGCCAGCGCATCGCGGCGCGCCAGCGGCCAGACCATGCCGACCTTGTAGATGTCGATGCCGAGCCGGCGGCAGGCGGTCTCATCCAGCCCGAGCAGCCGCAGCGCCTCCATCAAGTCGAGATGCCCCTTGCCGGTGGTCACGATCCCGTAGCGCGCATCGGGAATGTCATAGATCCGCCGGTCAATCGGATTGGCCTCCACGAAGGCCTCGACCGCGCCCAGTTTGGCCCCGATCCGGGTTTCGATCTCGGGGCTTGGCATGTCGGACGCGCGCACATGCAGGCCACCCGGCGGGGGTGTGAAAACGGGCTGGACGAATGCGCGCTCTGCCGGGATCTCAACCGATTGGCCCGCCTCAACCGTTTCCGAGATTGCCTTGAACCCGACCCAAGCGCCGGAAAACCGTGACAGGGCAAGACCATAGGCCCCGAAGCTGAGGTATTCCCCGATGCTGGCAGGGTTCAGAGTCGGCATGAACCAGGCCATGAACGCCACATCCGACTGATGCGGCATGGAGGACGACACACACCCATGATCATCCCCCGCCACCACCAGAACGCCGCCCTTGGGGGCAGAGCCATAGGCGTTGCCATGCTTCAGCGCGTCGCCCGACCGGTCGACCCCCGGCCCCTTGCCGTACCACATGGAAAACACGCCCTCGACCTCGCAATTCGGATCGAGCGAGGCCTGTTGCGCGCCCAAGACCGCCGTCGCGCCGAGGTCTTCATTGACGGCGGGCAGGACGTCGATCCGGTTTTCGGCAAGCCGCGTCTTCTGCCGCCACATCTCCTGATCCAG
Source organism: Nioella sp. MMSF_3534 (assembly GCF_030732985.1). Taxonomy (GTDB): domain Bacteria; phylum Pseudomonadota; class Alphaproteobacteria; order Rhodobacterales; family Rhodobacteraceae; genus Nioella. Next base: position 895 of record NZ_JASHJX010000044.1, on the reverse strand, counting down.
CCCGCCAAGCGGCGATCCGCGATAGCCCGAGACGAACCCGGCGGTCTTCAGCCCCGCCGTCCGGTCGCGCCGCGCCTGGTCCAGCATCACCCGAACCAGCGCCTGCGTCCCGGTCAGGAATACGCGGCCCTCGGTCCGGGCATAGCGGTCATCCAGAGGATAGGTGGCGAAATGCGGGGGCTGTACGGTCATTCTGGGCTCCTGTCCTGTGGCGGCAGGATATCCCGGTCGAAGTGGCGAGATTGATCAATTATATTGGATGATTGCCTATATTTTGAAATACTGAGCCAGATATGAACATAAAGGGAAATACCATGTCAGAACTGGACGGTATCGACGAACAGATTCTCAGTGCCCTGCAAAAGGACAGCCGCATCTCGAATGCCGATCTGGCCGAGAAAGTGGGACTGTCTGCCTCGTCCTGCTGGCGACGGGTGCGGGCGCTGGAAGAAGCGGGTGTGATCGAAGGATACGGGGTGCGCATCAATGATGCGAAGCGCGGGCTCGGGTTCAAGGCCATCGTCCATGTGCAGCTGACCCGCCACGACCCGGAACAGCTGAGCGCCTTCATCCGCGCCGTGAAACACCGCGACGAGGTGCGCGCCTGCCATGCCACGACGGGCCAGGCGGATTACCATCTGCATGTCACATGCCCGGATATCGACGCCTATAACCGCTTTCTCGAACAGTTTCTGTTCCGCATCCCGGCGGTGGCCTCCGCGCAGACCAATGTGATTCTGCGATCCGTGAAGGGGTGAGCACGGGGAATCACCCGCCGTCCGATCGGGCGTCACACACGAATCCCCGAACGACACGCGCCCTGTAAGCGTGATTTTCACACGTATTTTGGTGTTATCGTTTGTTATGGGTTGGATCGGGGTGTTATCGACTTTTG
>NZ_JASHJX010000043.1 GCF_030732985.1 Nioella sp. MMSF_3534 | reverse complement strand
CCCCCCCCCCCCCCCCCCCCCCCCCCCCCCCCCCCCCCCCCCCCCCCCCCCCCCCCCCCCCCCCCGGATCGACGTGGCGAAGCCACGGCGAAATCCCCCTATCCAAGCATTTCCCGCAGGACAGTTTCGACCATCATCACATCCTCGCGGGTGCAATCGAAACTGCCCGCCGTCATGCGGATGACGAAGCGGCCCTCGTGGCGGGTCTGGGTCAGGTAGACGCGGCCATCGGCGTTGACCTTCTGGATCAGTGCCTCGGTTGCCGCATCCCCGTCGCGATGCGCGAAGGAAAAGAGCGCCAGCCGGGGGTCTGTCACGATCTCCAGCCCCGGGATCGCCGCCACACGCTCCGCCAGTTCCGCCACCCAGGCCACGTGATTGCGCAGGCGGGTCCGCAACCCCTCCAGCCCGTAGGCACGCAGCACGAACCACAGTTTCAGCGCCCGGAAGCGGCGGCCAAGCGGCACGGTCCATTCGTTGAAATCGGTGATCTCGCTGCTTTCCAGCGTCTCCAGGTAGTCGGGGCGCAGCCCGAGCGTGCGGATCTGCGGGGCCGGATCGCGCAGGAACTGGACGGAGCAGTCGAACTGCACGCCGAGCCATTTATGGGGGTTGAAGACGATCGAGTCGCAGCCCTCGGCCCCCGCCCAGAGGGGCCGGAATTCCGCGCAGATCATCGCCGACCCGGCCCATGCTGCGTCCACATGGGTATAAAGCCCCTCGGCCTGCGCAACGGGCAGGCAGGCGGCGATATCGTCGAAAGCCCCGACCGATGTGCCGCCCGCGCAGAAGATGACACCGGCGGGCACCAGCCCCGCCGCCCGGTCCTCGGCAACGGTCTTGGCCAGCGCGTCCGGGTCCATCGACAGGTCGTCCCGCGTGGGGATCTTCACCAGGTTTTCCTGCCCGATCCCTGAAAGCCGCACCGCCTTGTCCACCGAACTATGGGTCTGGGCCGAGGCATAGACGCGCAGGCGGGGCTGACCCGACAAGCCTTCGGTCAGCCCGCGCCAATCGAGCGCCCGTTCGCGCATGGTCAGCACCGCCGACAGGGTCGCGGTGGTCGCGCTGTCATGGATCGTGCCGGTGAACCCCTCGGGCAGGCCAAGCCCCGCGCGCAGCCATTGCACCATCCGTTCCTCGATCTCGGTTGCGGCGGGCGAGGTCTGCCACAGCATGCATTGCGCGCTGATCGCGTTGGCCAGCTGCTCGGCCAGCATCGAGGCGGGCGAGGCGTTCGACGGGAAATAGGCGAAGAACCGCGGGTGCTGCCAATGGGTCATGGCGCCGGGCACGATGCGTTCGAAATCGGCGAAGATGTCGTCCATCGGTTCCGCCGTTTCCGGTGCCTCAGCCGGCAGCGCCTCGCGGATCGAGCCCGGTGTCACGTCGGGGCGCACGGGCCTCTCGCGCAGCGTGGCGTGATAGTCCTGCGCCCATGCGGCGGCCCTGGCGGACCATTTCGGCAGATCGTCGTGGTTCATGGCGGCATCTCCCTTCACCAGAATTGCTTATCATGTTAAGCGAATTTCGCAACCCCGGTGTAGTGACGTTCGATATCGATTAGCCGCCGCTTGCGCCAGAGCCCGCCGCCATAGCCCGTCAGGCTGCCATCGGCGCCGATCACCCGGTGGCAGGGGATCAGGATCGCGATGCGATTGGCCCCATTGGCGCGGGCAACGGCGCGGGTGGCCTCGGGGCGGCCGATCCGGGTGGCGAGGTCGGAATAGCTGCGGGTTTCGCCCGCCGGAATGCGCTGCAGCGCGTCCCAGACCTGCCGCTGGAAGGGCGTGCCGCCGGGGGCAAGCGGCACGGTGAAGAGGGCGTTTTGCCCCTCCATGAAGGCCGCCAGCTCCTGCGCCGCACGCTCGGTCGGGGCAGGGCGGCCAAGCCCCAGATCGCCTTTCGCGTCCCGCCACAGGGCCTTCAACTCGGTCGGCAGGGCCTTGCGATCGGCAAATTCCAGCAGGTAGAGCGCCCGTTCATCGCTGACCGCCACCATGGGCCCAAGCGCCGTGTCGATCCAATCCGCCTGCAGTCGCGCGCCCGCCCTCAGGCTGCCCGGCGCAATCCCCAGAAGCCGGGCGAACCCGGCGCGGAAGGCGGAGGGGCTCTCGAACCCGGCATCAAGCTGCGCTTCGGTCACGCTGCCGGTATCGCCAAGCGCGGTGAAGCCTTCACGCAAGCGCCGCTGGCGGGCCATGTCGAGAAAGCTCATCCCGAAATGGCGTTTGAAAGCGCGGCGTACGGTGGACGGATCGTAACCCATGGCCACCAGGTCGGCCTCGCGCCAGCGGCGGGCAGGGGCGCGGTCGAGCGCGGCCAGCAGGGTTTCCACCAGAGGATCGCCGCTCTGGTTCAGGGGGTGGCAGCGTTTGCAGGGGCGAAACCCCGCCTCCAGACAGGCGCCTGCCGTGGGGTGGAAGGCGCAGTTCTTTCTTAGCGGCTTCCGCGCGGGGCAGGTGAAGCGGCAGAAAATGCCCGTGGAGCGCACCGCCACATAGGCGCGCCCGTCATAGGCCGGGTCCTTGGCCAGAAGCGCGGCATAGAGCGTGTCGGGGTCGGGCAGGTCGAAAAGGGTCATGACGCGACCCTATCCGATTCCGCCCGCCCGTGACGCCGGTTTTCGGGCGTCAATCCTGCAGCGCCCCGGCCCGTTCGCGGGCGAAGTCCAGCAAGGTCGCCACCGCCTCGCGAAGCCTGTCGTCCGCGACCGTCAGGGCCACGCGGATATGCCCCGCCGCCGCCTGACCGAAGCTTTCGCCGGGCATCACCGCGATATGGTGCTGTTTCAGCAGGGCAAAGGCGAAGTCCTCGCCGCTGAGGCCGGTGGCGCGGATATCCAGCATCGCATACATCGCCCCCTGCGCCGGGATCGCGCGCACCACCTGCTGCCCTGCCACCAGATCGAGCACCAGCCCGCGGCGACGGCGGAAAGGCTCGGCGATGCGCGCCTCGAAATCCTCACCCAGTTCCAGCGCGAAAAGACCCGCCGACTGCACGAAGCCCGCGACTCCGTAATTGGTGTTGGTGGCCAGCTGGATCAGGTTTTCCGTCACCTCCTCGGGCGCCACGATCCAGCCGCAGCGCGATCCGGTCATCGCGTGGCTTTTCGAGAGCGACCCGATCTGCATGGTGCGGTCCGCCATACCGGGCAGGGTGCGCGGGCTGATATGCGGCCCGTCCCAGACCTGCGTGTCATAGACCTCGTCGGAGATGAGCCACAGGTCATGCTCCTGCACCACGCGGGCGATCCCGGCCATGGTTTCCGCGCCATAAACCGCGCCCGTTGGGTTGTTGGGCGAGTTGATCAGCAGTGACCTCGCCCCCGGTGCGGATTTGGCGATTTCGCCTGGATCGGGCTGGAAGCCATGGGCCGAGCGCGCCTTCACCGCCACCGGCACCGCGCCCACGGACCGGATCGTGCCGGGGTAGGTGGCGTAGTAGGGGTCGATGAAAAGCGCCCGGTCGCCCTCGTCGCAGGCGGCGTGATGGGCCATGAAGAGCGCGGCCTGACCGCCCGGTGTGATCATCACATTGTCGCGCGTCGTCTTCAGGCCTGACCGCTCCGTCACCCGCGCCGCCACCTTGTCGCGCAGCGCGTCGATGCCGGGGATCATGGCGTAGCCCGTGTTGCCGCCCGCAGCCGAGGCATGCATCGCCTCAAGGATCTGGGCGTCGGTGCGGATGTCATGTTCGCCGATGGTCAGCTCGGTCACGTCAACACCCGCGGCGATCATCCGGCGCGCCTCTATGAACAGGCCCCAGCCATCGTCGCCATCCCCGTTCAACGTCGAAATCCGCCGTGATTGCCGCATCGCCGCACCTGTCCGTCTGATCGTGATTCCAAGGCCCCGAGAGGCGCATGCCATCTCCGCCTTGTCAACGCCGGTCCCGGCAGTTTGCCGGAAGGGCTTGGCAGCGCGGCGGAAGCGGGCTAGGGTCGCCGCCATGAACGCAACGCTCTGCATCATCTGCTGCATTATTACCGGCTGACATCGTCAGGGCGGACCGTTCGTTGCTTCCAAAACAATACAGAAGTTGATAGGCCCGCCCGCGAGCGCCCCTCGTGAGGAACAGGCATGACTACGATCAGGTTTCACAACACCCGCACCCGAAGGAAAGAGGTTTTCGAGCCTCTCGATGCCAGCAACGTGCGCATGTATGTCTGTGGCCCCACGGTCTATGACCGCGCCCATATGGGCAATGCGCGGGCGGCGGTGTCTTTCGACGTGGCCTACCGGCTTTTGCGCCATGTCTACGGGGCCGATCATGTCACCTATGTGCGCAATTTCACCGACGTGGATGACAAGATCAACGCCAAGGCCGCCGAAACCGGGCGACCGATCAGCGACATCACCGCCGAAACCACGCAATGGTATCTCGACGACATGGCCGCTTTGGGCGTGCTGGAGCCGAACCAGATGCCGCGCGCCACGCAATATATCGGGCAGATGGTGGCAATGATCGAAGAGCTGATCGCCAAGGGCCATGCCTATGCCGCCGAGGGGCATGTGCTCTTCTCGGTGAAAAGCTACCCGGACTATGGCCGCCTCTCGGGCCGGTCGGTCGATGACATGATTGCGGGTGCCCGGGTGGAAGTGGCCCCCTACAAGCGCGATCCGATGGATTTCGTGTTGTGGAAGCCCTCGTCCGACGATCTGCCGGGCTGGGACAGCCCCTGGGGCCGAGGGCGGCCCGGCTGGCATATCGAGTGCTCCGCCATGGCCTATGAATTGCTTGGCGAAACCTTCGACATTCACGGCGGCGGCAACGACCTGATGTTTCCGCATCATGAAAACGAAATCGCCCAAAGCTGCTGCGCCCATCCCGAGGGCGGCTTCGCGCGCTATTGGCTGCACAACGAGATGCTGCAGGTCGAGGGCAAGAAAATGTCCAAGTCACTGGGCAATTTCTTCACCGTGCATGACCTGCTGGAACAGGGCATTCCGGGCGAGGTGATCCGGTTTGTGTTCCTACAGACCCATTACGGCAAACCGATGGACTGGACCGCGAAGAAGGCCGAGGATGCGGAGAAGACGCTGCGAAAGTGGCGGGAGCAACTCGACGGAGTGGAGAGTCTAGCTAGGCGTGTACCACTCGAAGTGGTCGATGCGCTGGCAGACGACCTAAACACGCCTCTCGCAATTTCGGTGCTTCATAAGTTAGCGCGTGAAGGCCGAAGTGAAGAACTCTTTACTGCACTGAAACTTCTCGGAATTGGCAACGACTGGAAAGACGGCGCCTATCGTGACGTAGAGGCATTCTCTGTGCTAGTTCCACTGCAAGAAGCGCTTCTGGACGCACGCGCCAGTGCCATGGAGTCGAAAGATTTCTCCGAAGTCGATCGGCTCAAGACCGTACTGATCGACGCAGGGGTAGAGGTTCGAATGTCCAAGGCGGGCGTGGAGCTGGTTCCGACCCCCAAATTCGACGCGACGAAGCTGGAGGGGCTGGCATGAAGAATTTTCCGGAAAATTCTTCCGATCCGAAAAATCTTCTGGAAGATTTTTCCTTCGATGGCAGCCAGAAAAATCTTCCAGAAGATTTTTCCTGCGGAGGCACCAAATGACCAGATCCCGCCTCTACATCTACGACACCACGCTGCGCGACGGGCAGCAGACGCAGGGCGTGCAGTTCTCCACCGCCGAGAAACAGACCATCGCGACCCTGCTCGACCGGCTCGGCGTGGATTACATCGAGGGCGGCTGGCCCGGCGCCAACCCCACCGACAGCGCCTTCTTCGACGCAGCCCCCCGGACCCGCGCCACCATGACCGCCTTCGGCATGACCAAGCGCGCGGGCCGGTCGGCCGAGAATGACGAGGTTCTGGCGGGCGTCCTGAACGCGGGCACCGGGGCGGTCTGCCTCGTCGGCAAGACCCATGATTTCCACGTGGACACCGCGCTTGGCATCACCTTGCCGGAAAACCTGGACAACATCGCGAAGTCCGTGGCGCACCTGGTGGCTCAGGGGCGCGAGGCGCTCTTCGATGCGGAACATTTCTTCGATGGGTACAAGGCCAACCCCGTCTATGCGCTGGACTGCCTGAGGGCCGCGCTGGACAATGGCGCGCGTTGGATCGTGCTATGCGATACCAATGGCGGCACATTGCCGGAAGAAATCGGGCGCATCACCGGCGAGGTGATCGCCGCTGGCGTCCCGGGCGAGCGGCTCGGTATCCACACCCATAACGACACCGAAACCGCTGTAGCCGGTAGCCTTGCCGCCGTTGAAGCGGGTGCGCGGCAAATTCAGGGGACATTGAATGGGCTTGGCGAACGCTGCGGCAACGCGAACCTCACCACGCTCATCCCGACGCTGCTGCTCAAGGAACCCTATGCCAGCCGATACGAGACCGGCATCACGCTCGATGCGCTGACCGGACTGACCAAGATCAGCCGCACGCTTGATGATATCCTCAACCGCGTGCCTATGCGGCAGGCGCCCTATGTGGGCAGTTCCGCCTTTGCGCACAAGGCCGGGCTTCATGCCAGCGCGATCCTGAAGGATCCCACGACCTACGAACATATCGACCCTGCCACGGTTGGAAACGCCCGCATCATCCCGATGTCGAACCAGGCCGGGCAGTCGAACCTGATCCGCCGCTTGGCCGAGGCCGGGCTGACCGTTGAAAAGGGCCATCCGGCGCTTGGCACCATCCTTGAGGAGATCAAGGCGCGCGAGGCGGAGGGCTATTCCTACGACACCGCGCAGGCCAGTTTCGAGCTGCTGGCGCGTCGGGCGCTCGGGCAGTTGCCGAGCTTCTTCGAGGTGAAGCGCTACAAGGTCACCGTCGAGCGGCGCAAGAACAAGTACAACCGCATGGTCAGCCTGTCAGAGGCCGTCGTGGTGGTGAAGATCGGGGACAGCAAGATGCTGTCGGTCAGCGAAAGCATGGATGAGACCGGCGCCGATCGCGGGCCGGTCAATGCGCTCTCCAAGGCGCTGGCCAAGGATCTCGGCCCCTACCAATCCTATATCGACGATATCAAGCTGGTGGATTTCAAGGTGCGTATCACCCAGGGCGGGACCGAGGCCGTGACCCGCGTGACCATCGACAGCCAGGACAGCAGCGGGCGGCGCTGGTCCACCGTCGGCGTGTCGCCCAATATAGTGGATGCAAGCTTCGAGGCGCTGCTCGACGCGGTTACCTGGAAACTGGTGCGCGACGGGGCACCGGCGGCATGAGTCTTCAGTCCTGCGCGGAGCTGGTGGAACGCGGTGATCCCGACCGGTTTCTGGCCACCATGGCCGCGCCGCCGGACGCACGCGCCGTGCTCTTCCCGCTCTACGCGTTCAACCTTGAGGTTGCCCGCGCACCATGGGTCGCGTCCGAGCCGATGATTGCCGAGATGCGTCTGCAATTCTGGCGCGATGTGATGGAAGAGATCGGGCAGGGCAAACCACCCCGCGCCCATGAGGTGGTGGAGCCGTTGGCACAGGCCATCCATCCCGGAAACGCCGCGCTGCTGGATGAGCTGATTGCCGCGCGCCGGTGGGATATCTACCGCGATGCCTTTGAGGACGAGGCGCATTTCGACCGCTACATAGACGCAACCGCCGGTAACCTTGCCTGGGTTGCGGCCCGTGCGCTTGGCGCAGCGGATCAAGCGGAAACCGCCGTTCGCGATATCGCCTGGGGTGGCGGCGTTGCGGGGTTTCTGCGCGCCGTGCCGGAACTGGAAGCGCGGGGCAGGGTGCCGCTGCTCGATGGCAGGCCGGAGGGCGTGAAGGCCCTGGCGGACCGGGCACTGACGCGTTTTCGGCGCGGCAAGGCTGCGCAATCCGCCATCCATGCCGCTGCCAGACCTGCGCTTTATGCCTTCTGGCAGGCGGAGCCGATCCTGAAAGCTGCGCACACCAATCCTCTCCGCGTGGCAGACGGCGCCTTGGCTGGAAGCGAATTTGCCCGCCGTGCACGTCTGTTGCTTGTATCGCTGACAGGCAGGGTCTGAGCGATCCTGTTCCCACCCGCAACGCTTTGCCCTAGGATGCCCCAGGGAGGAGCATCATGGCCAAGGCCGATCATCACATCACCCGCGTTGTCGAAACGGCAAGCGACCCGGGCGCGGCGGCGCGGTCGCGGCTGGCGGCCTCCTGGCGTCGGTCGCTCGATCATCATGGGCTCGACCCCGGCCAGCGCGACGGGGTGCAACGGATCACCGATACGGAGCTCGCGCAGCGGCGGGAAAAGGCCGAGGCGATGCGGCGCATCGCGACGCCCAAGCTCGATACGCTCTACCAGCTTGTCGGCAGTTCCGGCTGCGGTGTGCTGTTGACCGACGCGGAAGGAGTGGTGCTGGACCTTCGCGCAGCCGATGGCGACCAGTCGGTGTTCGATGCCTGGGGGCTGACGCCGGGATCGGACTGGTCAGAAGCCTCGGAAGGCACCAATGGCATCGGCACCTGCATCGCCGAAACCCGGCGTGTCATCATCCACCGGGACGAGCATTTCCACGCCCGCAACACCGGCATGAGCTGCATCGACGCGCCCATTTTCGGGCCGGAAGGGGAGTTGATCGGGGCGCTCGATGTCTCCTCCGCCCGCGCCGATCAGACCGAGGCGTTCAACCGGCTCATCGCCGCGCAGGTGGCGCAGACGGCGCGCCAGATCGAGGTGGACAGTTTCCGCGCTGCCTTCCCCAAGGCCAGGATTATCGTGGCCGATAATGATGACAGCGAGGCGGCGATGCTGCTGGCGGTGGACCGTGACGATATCGTGCTTGGGGCCACGCGCGGCGCGCGCAAGGCGTTCGGGCTTGGCGCATCGGGTCCGATCCGGTCAGTCCCCGCCTCGGATATCTTCGGGCGGGACGACGGACCTTCAGGGTTTGAAAAGGCAGAACGCGCCGCCGTGATTCGGGCCCTGTCGCGGGCCGGTGGCAATGTCTCTCAGGCCGCCCGCGCCCTCGGCGTGGGCCGTGCGACGCTTTATCGGCGGATGAAACGGCTCGGGATCGGGGAAAACACGGGCTGACCTGTCTCAGGAGTGAGACAGGTGCGAGACACCGGCTGCTGCCCTCCGGATGACAGTGCCCGGTCAGATTTGCAGATTTCTTCCATTCCCGGCGGAGGACCGGGACGATTGGAGGAACTCTCATGAATGAAATGACGCAAGTCTCGGGCGGCTACACCTCGCCCTTCAAAACCCGTTACGACAACTTCATTGGCGGCAAATTCGTCGCGCCCGTGAAGGGCCAGTATTTCGACAACATCACACCGATCACCGGCGCGAAGGTCTGCGAAGTGGCCCGCTCCACCGCCGAAGACGTGGAGCTTGCGCTGGACGCCGCCCATGCCGCGAAAGACGCCTGGGGCAAGACCTCGGCCACCGAACGCTCCAACCTGCTGCTGAAGATCGCCGACCGGATCGAGGAAAACCTCGACCTCATTGCCACCGCCGAAACCTGGGACAATGGCAAGCCGATCCGCGAAACCACGGCGGCGGACATCCCCCTGACCGTCGATCACTTCCGCTATTTCGCCGGGGTCCTGCGTAGTCAGGAAGGCAATATGAGCGAGATCGACAACGACACCGTGGCCTATCACTTCCACGAACCGCTCGGCGTCGTGGGCCAGATCATCCCGTGGAACTTCTCGGTCCTGATGGCCGCGTGGAAACTGGCGCCCGCGCTGGCCGCCGGCAACTGCATCGTGCTGAAACCCGCCGAACAGACCCCCGCCGCGATCATGGTGCTGGTAGAATGCATCGCCGACCTGCTGCCCGCCGGTGTTCTGAACATCGTGAACGGCTACGGCGCTGAGGTCGGCGCAGCTCTGGCCCGCAGCCCGCGCATCGCCAAGATCGCCTTCACCGGCTCGACCGAGACCGGCCGCAAGATCATGGAGGCCGCGACGGTCAACCTGATCCCGGTCACGCTGGAACTGGGCGGCAAGTCGCCCAACATCTTCTTTTCCGACGTGATGGCGGAAGATGACGCGTTTCTCGACAAGGCGGTGGAAGGCTTCGTCCTTTTCGCCTTCAACCAGGGCGAGGTCTGCACCTGCCCGAGCCGCGCACTGATCCAGGAAGACATCTACGAGGAATTCATCGCCCGCTGCATCGAACGCGTGAAAGCGATCAAGCAGGGCGACCCGCGTGAGATGGAGACCATGGTCGGCGCACAGGCAAGCCAGGAACAGCAGGACAAGATCCTGTCCTACCTGACCATCGGCGTCGAAGAAGGCGCGGAAGTGCTGACCGGCGGCGACGCGGCACGGTTCAACGGGGATCTGGCCGACGGCTTCTACATCCAGCCCACGATCCTCAAGGGCCATAACAAGATGCGCGTTTTCCAGGAGGAGATCTTTGGCCCGGTCGTGTCGGTGACCACCTTCAAGACCGAGGAAGAGGCGCTCGCAATCGCCAATGACACCATGTATGGGCTCGGCGCCGGGGTCTGGACCCGCGACGGCACCCGCGCCTACCGCTTCGGCCGCGATATCGAGGCGGGCCGTGTCTGGGTGAACAACTACCACGCTTATCCGGCCCACGCGGCCTTCGGCGGCTACAAGCAGTCGGGCATCGGGCGCGAGACCCACAAGATGATGCTGGACCATTACCAGCAGACCAAGAACATGCTGGTCAGCTACAACCCCAACAAGCTCGGCTTCTTCTGAACCTGCCTTGAGGGTTTGAAACCCTGCTGCCGACCGGCCCCCCCCTGGTCGGCAGTTTTCATTTGCGGACGCAGGGCGGATTTCCGGGGCCAAACGAACTGTGCCAGACGGTTGATGGGTGGACAGTCAGACCGCGTTTGCCTTGGTTGAAGCAAAATCGAAATGACCTTAACCTCTTTTCATTTAGAGAATACATGGGGATTCGGGTGTTGTGGCAATTTCACTGAGTTCGATTCTGCCCGGCATCCCCGCGGCGGCGGCATTGGTAGAAAGCTATAGTCCGGGACTGCGCAAGCGCGTCTTCGACCGCCTGATTTCCCGTCTTTTCGTTTGCTCAGGTGTTCCGGAAAATCACGTCGTCAAGCGTACATTCCGCCTTGCTTGGGTCGAAGCGACTCGCGATCTGCTCAAGCATGCGTTGAACGTGGCAGAAACCTATGGTGGAAACGAGTTCAATGCGGGCCTACCGGAATTTGCGCGGCTGCTGCGCGAGGAACTCGAGAACGAAGCGGACCGGGCGCTCGACGAAAGCAGGAAACGCGACCTCGGCGAAAGCCCGATCGACGCCCATTTGGAAGCCTTCATTTCATTGCTGGGCAAACACCTTGCAATAGGGCTCGACAGCAAAGAGCTTGACGATCTGGGTATCGGATTCACGTCGGTCATCTCTGATTTGACCGGAAGGCAGCCGGATCACATCCCCCAAATCGTCAAAACGCTTGCACGCGACGGATACCGCGTGGGCAAGGGCGCCTCTCGGGATTTCCCTGAGCGGGTGCTCGATATGCTTGCAAGCTTCATGCAGAATCCGGAAAAGTATCCCAAGTCCGGTCCGACCCTGCTTGCGGCACTGACGACATTCCAGAACGATGAGCTGAAAGAGCTGCTGGCAAACCAGCGCGAAGAGTTGGCCGAGCTGACCGGTGACTCGCAGCTTGCCAATACGCTTCAAAACGACCTGCCAGAAATGGAGAGGCGGCTAACCGAAATCCTCATCGAAATCCAAAAAGAAATCCAACGCATCAGGATTGGGCTGGCTCCCGAATTCGGCAAGCAGGCAGACCCGCTCTCGGACGGCACGTTTTCGCTCCGATCCGAGAACACCGTGGTCCTGGCCTGGTACGAGGATGGAGCCGAATGGTGGGAGAAGTGCGCAAACCACCTGCGATCGGCGCTCGATCGGATCGGGCCCGGATACGAGCTGGCCCCGCAGGCTTGGGACTTCAACAGGTTCGATCTGCGCACCCCGCAAGGTCGCAGCCATGCGCTGACCGGCATGTGGGCCGGGTTCAACCAGGCGACGGGCCCCAGTCACGCGGCGAGCCTCGTGCGGATCGGTACGTCCTTGTCAGAGCCCATCCCCTGTGGCGGTCAGTTCGAGGATCGACTGGACGATCAGGGCCTGCTTGCCGACGGGGATGCGGGCGGTCGGTTCTTCGTCGCCGACGGCATGGAGCGAAGGGATCGTCGCAGCGCGATCAGGTCCGGCCAAATCCCGATCACCTTGGAAACACGACTCATACTGGAAACATGGCTTGCCAAGCGACCGCTTCTGGTGCTGCACGGGACCGGGAACCACCCGCGTGAAACCGAGGTGGATACGCTTCTGGACTGGCTCAACGAGGTTGGAATCCAGGCATACGGACTGGAGCAGATCCAGCACGATGACGGTTGGGCCCTGCCATTCGTGCGAGACATCTTCGGTATCCCCGCGTCGCAGATACCCAACCCCTACCGGCGCCTCGATCACTACCTTCCCGAGAACGCGCAACAGTTCTTCGGGCGTGACAGGCAAACCGACGAGGCCCGTCGCTGGCTGCTGACACACCGTTCCATCCTGTCGATCAGCGGCCCGAGCGGGGTGGGCAAGTCATCGTTTCTCAACGCTCGGGTGGCTTCCCTGGCGTCCGAAGCTGGCTACGAGCATTTGATCTTTCGACCCACCGACCTGCCGGTCGGCCATGTCGAGGGCACACCGATCCGGGCCTTTTGCGAAATGCTGGCCGATCGGCTGGACCTCGGAAGAGTGGATCATCCGCTGATCGTGATTGCCGATGCCGAGCGCGCCCGCGCAGCGGCATTGGAGTGGATCGAGCGTTCCCTGCCTCAAGAGCGGCGTATATTTGTGGCGATTGATCAGTTCGAGGAAATCGTCGACAACATCGCCAACGATCTTGAGGCCGATTGGTGGCGCGCTCTGCTGTCGCTCTTGGCGGAACTTGCGGACAGCCGCGCCTTTCCATTGGCGATCACGTTGGAAGACAGCCGCCGGGCAATCTACGACACGCACATGGTTGGCACGGTCTATCACGGTGCCAGTGAAATCAGCCTGGCAGACGATGACGAAGACTTCGTCCGCGCGATCGTCACGGCCCCCTTCGCCGATGCGGGCTTCATTCTCCACGATGAGGTCGTGGAGCGGTTGTTGTCGGAGTTCCACACGCATCCCGAAGGCGAAAGCGACGCGGGCGGTGCGGGAGCATCGTCCTTGCCGCTGTTGGCGCTGAAGCTCTACAGCCTGTTCGATCACGTGTGCCGCACGCCGGAACTTGCTGCGAAATCAGCCAAGCGGGTTTTCGGCGAAGGCGGAGCCGCCATAACCTTGAACGATATTGAGCCCTTCCCGCTCAGCATAACCGAAGAAATCAAGAACCTGGCAGATCAGGCTTGGGCCGAGACGGACGGTGGCACGGAAGCCGACCTGGGCGCATTCCTGCGCCCCTTCATTTCGGTTGTCCCCGGCGAGGATGGTGGCGATGCACAGACCGGGCGGCTTGTACTCAACTCCGTGCCAGCACGACCGTTCTACATCACCGCCAACCGGCAGGCGGCGTTTCTGCAGCGCCGTCTTATCGTGCCAACCCCCGGCGGCTACCGTCTGACGCATCAGGCTGTCATTCACAGATGGCCCTTTGCAGCGGCCTGGTTTCGGAAGGAAGCGAAAAGCATCCTGCGTCAGGGCTTGCTGTTGCAACGTGCCGAAGAGTGGGACCGGAACGGACGGCCCGACATTCAGGCCGCTACGGAAGAGGACGTTGCACTGGCGGCCAGTTATCTTTCGCTTCGTGCCGTTGATTGGGCCGTGACGTCAGCGATCCTTGCCGACGAGGATCAGCGCGAACGCGATTTCGTGATGGCCGTGTTTGCAACCTCCGATGAGGCGGATCTTCCGGTCGAGAGCAGCGAAACAGGCAGCCGCTACATCCACATTGCCGCCAACTACGGCATGATAGATCAGCTACGTCGAATGCTCGACAAGGCACCCGACAGTGTCAATCTGCAGCGCGACGACAAACGGACGCCCCTCGCGAACGCCGCATGGAACTGTCATGAAACGGTGGCATTTCTGCTTGAGAGGAACGCCGACCCACACCTGCCGGACAATGCCGGTTTCACGTCGATAGATTCCGCAATCTGGGGCGGCAACGATGCCGTCTTCGGCCTGCTTCTTGGGAAGACTGATCCGCAAAAGGCTCCGGAACAACGGATGGACCCGCTCTATTCGGCCGCCCGCTGCGGTCGGCTCGACTATATCCTGAAGCTCGAGCAACACGGTTTCCGGCACGATGCGCCGTCTCTCCACAACCTCGACTCCCTGATGGGCGCGGCAATGGGCGGTGATGCGGCTGTTTTCGAGTATTGCCTTGAGCGTTGCGACGTGACGCGACGGTCGGATCAGGGTCTGACGGCCTTCGACTTCTCGGCGTCAAACGGCCACACGGGGCGGATGCTGTCGATCCTGCAACGTCCTTCCGGGGCCTCCTGCCTGGACAAGGGGCCCGATGGGGTCGGCCCTCTCATGCGAGCGGCAGGTGCCTTGCAACCAAGCGCCGTTGACTTCCTGCTCAAGGCCGGCGTCAACCCGAACGAGCAGTCCGAAGCAGAGGACTCCAAAGGTCGTGCGGCGCTGCATTTTGCCCTGGACTGGCTGGCAAGGCATGGCGGCCCGGCCCCGCGCTTCGTGGCAGACGAAACGCGCAATACGCTTCGAACCCTTCTGAAGAGCCCGAAGCTCGATGTCGGCCTTGCCGACGGGAAGGGCAAAACGGCATTTGAGATGGCCCGCCATCACGCGGGTATCCAGGCGTTGCTGGCGGAGCATCCCAACTTCGCGCCTGCCGCGATCCCGGCGGGAACGGACACACCGCTGCATTCGGCAATCAAGTCGTTCGCCAAGGCCAAAAGCGAAAAAGACGTGCAGGCCCAATCCGATCGCGCGGCTCTCATCAAAGAGATGTTGGCAGATGCGCGATACCTCGACATCCTGTTTCAGCCCGGGGCTGAACACAGTGTTCCGGTGATCGAACTGATCAAACTCGGTCTCGGCGACGACATCCTGGCCTTGATCGACGCAGGTAAGGTTGCCCCCTGGCCAAAAGCGCCCGGAGCCGCGATCCTTCCTGCGGCATGGCAATATCAGCACGCGGGCCTGATCAGGGCAGCCACAAACCCCTTGCCGGAAACTGTCAGCTTGGAACAGGCCACTAGCCTGGCCGCCGTCCTGAGCGACGTCAAAGCGCCCAATCTGATGAATGCCTTTGACCCGGAGTTTTCCGTCCTTTCGACCTGCATCGCCCGCTGCCCCGACCCCCTCAAAGCCCGGACCATTATCATGCTCCGCGCCGCACAGATGGGGAATCTTGCGTTGTTCGACCGCATGCTGGCCGAAGGCGCCGATCCCAAGGAGACGGACGATTGGGGACGCGACGTGATGGCGCGTGCAAGCGACTTCATCAGAGCCAACCGCGCAGACGCAGTTGCCGGTGCATCGGCCAAAGCTGCCAGCTCAGGTAAAGCGGCATCTCCTCCAGCGCCTACCCCCGACTACCGGAGCGTTCTGGCGGCGGGCGATCTGTCGAAGATCCGACAACTGTTAAAGTCCCTGCCAGAAGGCACGTTCCCGGACAATTGGGGACGGATGCCGGCCGATTTCGTTCCCGATACCCTGCAGGCTGCGGTACTCAAGCTTCAGAAGAATGGTGACAGCAAAGGAAAGGGCAGATCTTGGAGAATGTTCAGAAAGTGACACCAGCCCTGGATTTCTTTCATCCCCGATATTCGGGCTGGCAGGACTACGAGAATGGGGTTCCAGAAGCGCTGCGCATGGCGTTGCCACAGCTCGATTTCGGCGATGGATTGACCATAAAGGCGCAGACATTGTCGTTCTATCCGGATTGCGCGTTCCTCATGTTCAAGAATCCCAGTTGGGTGCCTTCGAATCTTTTCATCTACGCGCTGAGAAAGGGCGAGGATGTTGTTTGGCTCAATGGCACATCACCGGGTATTCATCAGTTCAACGGAGCAGGGAACATTGCACTAACGGACGAGAACGCTCTGGAGTACCTCCATTTCTTCTGTTTCTTCGTGCGCGGCAAGGAGGGACCGTTCTATGTGGTCAACTCTCTTGATGCGCCGTATTTGATCAGTCAACTTGGCGCCGGGGCAAATAACGACAAGAACCTGAGGGCGATGTTTGAGGCTCGCTATCAATCGCCTCGTGGTTTTGGAACGACACCGGACGGAAACCGGCGCTATTCTTTGCTGGTCATGTATTCCAACGCATTCTTCATTGCGGATTTCGAGTTGAAACCGAGCGGTATGGTAGAAATGCGAGATGACACGCCGATAATGTCCGATTTGCCCGCGAAGATCGACGCACCATTGACACCTTTGACGGGTTCAGGCGACGGATCGACGTGAGTCAGAGCTCCTCCGGGGGAAGGTTCGGAAATCCTTCGTTCGTTTTGTGGAATACGGGGGGCGGCTTTTTTTTGCGGCACGAAACATCGCAATCGTCTAGCTTCAAGCTTGGAAGAAGGCAGGAGAAGAATATGCGGCTAACAGACCCGCGCAACGGCAAGCAATTAACTATCGACATGGATTTGGCCCAACGATGGGCGAAAGAGTTTTCGGACCATTCGCAAAAGGAATGCGACCACGAAAGCCAAGAACTGCGGCATGGCACGAATAAGGGCGGGCACCCCGTCACACGAATGCAATGCTTGGATTGTGGGCTTCGTGTGGGCAACGCCTTGAAAGCGCCGCCAAACGCCGACGAACTGCCCGACTTCGATGATGCTATGCACGACGCCTACTTGGCTACGCGGAAAGCGGCTAGAGAAAAGATTGACCTAAAATACGTCGAAGTTCAGTTGCGGCGATGGAAGGCCAAGGAAAAGGGCGACAGCTACTACATCCAAGCCCACAACGCCTATCTTGCGTCGCCGGAATGGCGCGACCGACGCCAACGCGTGATGGAGCGGGCGAACGGGCTTTGCGAAGGGTGTAGACTATCGCCTGCGAAGGAAGTTCATCACCTAAGCTATGAGCATTGGGGCCATGAATTCCTGTTTGAACTTGTCGCGCTGTGCGGCGACTGCCACGATCGAATTCATGCCAAGGGCGACCATGAAGCCTTGGTGGCCGGTTGCAGCGGTTGCCTTCACGCTAGCCGGGGCCAATACTGCCGCCTCTACGACGTTCCCATGGACACAGCGTTAGAGGCAGACGAACTTTGCACGCTGGACCGCGATGGTTTTGAGCCTGCGAACTGACCCGCAGGCCGTCGCCGGGTGTGATACGCGATCACGTCTTCGTGAGCGAATGCGGGGCCGTTTGTCCGTCAAAATCCTGGGGCGCGGCGTGTGCGGGGAGTGGGTAGAGTATCAAGCGCCCGGAGCAACTGGCCTGTAACGCTTTGATTTGCAGAGGCAATCCTAGGGAATCATGGCGGAGAGACAGGGATTCGAACCCTGGGTGGACTTGCGCCCACAACGGTTTTCGAGACCGCCCCGTTCGACCACTCCGGCACCTCTCCGCGCTTTATCAGGGGTCGTGAGGCGGGGATTTAGACGGTCCTTTCCGGGCGTGCAAGGGGGGAAGTGACGGTTTCCCGCCGATCAAGCGGATTTGTCCGGGGCATGGCTGGAAATCCCGCGCGGTGCCCCCCATTGTCCTGCACAGGACCAATACGGGTTTCCAGCGAAAGGACCGTTCATGCTGCGTGCGATTTGCCTCTCTGTGTCTCTTGTCATCGGCGCGGGCCCGGCCCTGGCCCAGTCCGCACCCCCGTTGCGAGAGGACACGCTGGCCATGCTGGACGCGATCGGCATGGAACAGAGCATCAATATCATGGTGCAGGCAGGGGTGCGCGACGGGCGCGGGCTGGAGGATGACCTGTTCCCCGGGCGCGGTGGTGCGGCATGGGGCAGCGTTGTCGACAGGCTGTATGCCCCTGACACCTTGCGCGCGTATTTCTACGAGGGCTTTCCCGAAGACCGTCTCGCCGAGGATCGCGCGGCGGAGATCACGGCCTTTTTCTCCTCCGATCTTGGTGAACGGATTGTCGAAGGCGAACTGACCGCGTGGGAAGCCATCACCGATCAGGCCGTGGAAGATGCCGCGAACGAGGTCTATTTCCAGCACCTTGCCGAGGCGAATCCGCGGCTTGAACTGCTGGACCGCTTCACCGAGGTGAACGGGTTCGTGGACTTCAACGTGATGGGCGCGCTGAACGCCAATTTCGCCTTTCTGCGCGGCATGTCCGATGGCGGTGCCTATGAACGCCCGATCCCCGAGGACATGATCCTGACCCAGGTCTGGCAATCGGAACCCGATATCCGCGAGGACACGATCCTGTGGCTCTATTCCTTCCAGTTGATGGCCTATGCCGACCTGACGGATGAGGAGCTGGAAGCCTATATCGCGTTCTCGGAATCCGATGCCGGGCAGCTCTACAACTCGACCGTTTTCGCGGGCTATGACGCGGTGTTTTCCGAGATGAGCTATCGTCTGGGGAATGCCGCAGCGCTGTTCATGACGGGCGAGCCGACCTGACAGGTGGTCTTGGGGCCCGCTTTGCTTTAGGATTTGGTCTATTCTCGACGGATCGGATTTCTAAAGGAGGTTGGTATGTTTGCCCGGATTTCACTCTGCGCATTGCTGTGCCTGTCCGTGCCTGCGGCCGCGCAGGATCAAGGCCCTGACGCCGAACTGGTCGATGCCTTGTTCGACGCGGCCGGGTTCCAAGCGAACCTCGCCAGTCTTCGAGGGGCCGCATTGTCGGAATGGCAGGGCACCGGGGGCGGTCTCTATCCGGAGGCGATCCCTGCGGCCTGGACAGACGCCATGGAGGCAGCCACCGATCCGGCGCAGATCGCCGCCGATTTCCGGCGCGGCTTTGTGACCGTGCCGTTTTCGCCCGAGGATATGGAGACAGCGATTGCGGCGCTGCAAACACCGTTCGGACAACGCCTGACCGAGATCGGCCAGACGATCTCGACCCGCCTGGCCGAAGCCGAGAACCTGCAAGGGGCGTTCGCCGGGGCAGAGCTGACCAATGATCCGCGGGTCATCGCCGCAGACAGGGTTCTGGACCTGCGGGGCTCGATCGAGACGCATTTCACCTTTCTGCGGGCGTCAGAGCAGGCCTATTACCTGGGCCTGAACGATGCCCCCCTGAATCAGACCGAACTTCCGGCGTCGGTTTCGGCCGATCTGAACGCCTACATGGCCGACTGGGAAACCTATTTTGACGATATCCAAGACGATGTGACCCTATCCTATCGGCAGATGTTCTTTCTGGTGACAGATGGCTTTACAAGCGATGAAGTGGATGAATGGGTGACGCGGGCCGAACAGCCCTGGGCGCAGGCGTTCGAGGACGCATTTCAGGCCGGATATCGTGAAGCCTACAGGCAGAGCATGTACCGTCTGGGGCAGGCGGTTGCCGCCGGTCATGCGCCAGCGGAGGATGACGGCGGATAAGCTGCAAATTCGGCCTTTGTCGCTTGACTTCACCCGCAGCCTCAGGCATCAGCAGGCCTCATTCGCCGCCCATGACGACTCGGGCGGCGCTTGCTATTTACAACCGATGTCCCGAAGCGGGGCACGCTGTCCGAGGCGC
Organism: Nioella sp. MMSF_3534; assembly: GCF_030732985.1. Classification (GTDB taxonomy): domain Bacteria; phylum Pseudomonadota; class Alphaproteobacteria; order Rhodobacterales; family Rhodobacteraceae; genus Nioella. The sequence goes on along the minus strand of NZ_JASHJX010000043.1, from coordinate 21,349 downwards.
GACACCGGTCGCAGGAACACCCGAAGCGGGGGCCACAGGGCGCGGGAGAAAAAGGAAGATGCCTATGTTTGCGGTCCTCAAGACCGGTGGCAAGCAGTACAAGGTTCAGTCCGGTGACGTTCTGCGCGTCGAGAAACTGGCTGCCGATGCTGGCGAAACCATCCAATTCAACGACGTTCTCATGCTCGGTGGCGAAAACACCGTTCTGGGCGCGCCGACCGTTGCCGGTGCTGCCGTTCAGGCCACCGTTATCGACCAGATCAAGGGCGAAAAGCTCATCCACTTCGTCAAGCGTCGCCGTAAGCACAGCTCGAAGCGGACCAAGGGCCACCGCCAGAAGCTGACCCTCGTGCGGATCACCGACATTCTCGCCTCTGGCGCGGATGCAACCGGTGTGAAAGCAGCCGTGGGCGCAGGCTCGGTCTCGACCGCAGCAGACGCAGCCCCCGCCGCCAAGCCCGCCAAGAAAGCCGCCAAGGCCGAAGCCGCCCCCGCAGCAGCCGCTGCAACCGGCGCCGACGACCTCAAGCAGCTGTCCGGTGTCGGCCCCGCGCTGGAAAAGAAACTGCACGAAGCTGGCGTGACCACCTTCGCTCAGATCGCCGCGTGGAATGCTGACGACATCGCAGCCATGGACGAAAAACTGTCGTTCAAGGGCCGCATCGAACGCGAAGGCTGGGTCGCTCAGGCTCAAGCCAAAATCGCAGAATAAGGAGAGACACCCATGGCACATAAAAAAGCAGGCGGTAGCTCCCGTAACGGTCGCGACTCTGCCGGTCGCCGTCTCGGCATCAAGAAGTTCGGTGGCGAAGCCGTCATTCCGGGCAACATCATCGCGCGCCAGCGTGGCACCAAGTGGTGGCCGGGCGAGGGCGTCGGCATGGGCAAGGATCACACCATCTTTGCAACCGTCGACGGCGCCGTGAAGTTCCACAAGGGACTGAAGGGCCGCACCTTTATCTCCGTACTGCCGGAGGCGGAAGCCGCCGAGTAACGCCGGACCTTTTGCAAGACTTAAAGGGGGATCGGCATCAGGGCCGGTCCCCCTTTCACTTTTCGGGGCCATGGCCTTGAGGTGCCCGACCGAAGGCCCCAAGTGAAAGGGGCAGGTGGCGGGCCCGACCCCGAAAAGACCACTGTTCTGAGGAGGAGCAGAATGAAACAGGAGACGATCGTTCAACAGACCGCCGTCGATACCCCGCGCTTCGTGCTGCGGCCCTTGCGGACCTCGGATGCCGGGCTGTTAAACATGTACGCGTCCGATCGCCGGGTGGCCGAGCAGACCACTTCGATCCCGCACCCGCTGCCACCGGGCGCGGCCGAGGCGCTGGTCGCCAAGGCGCAACGCGAGGACCGGCGTGAACATGTCTGGGCCATGGATGCCACCGAACAGGGCGGGTCCGAACTGATGGGCGTGATTTCCCTTCAGCAGATGGATCGGAACCAGTCCGAAATCAGCTATTGGGTCGCGCCGACGATGTGGAACACCGGCCTGGCCTCCGAGGCTGTGAAGGCATTGGTCGGGGCCAACCCGCTGATGAGCGACACGATCTTCGCCAGCGTGTTCCAGGACAATCCGGGCTCTGCCCGCGTTCTGACCAATGCCAAGTTCAGCTATCTGGGCGATGCCGAGGCGTTTTCCGTCGCGCGCAATGCCAAGGTGCCAACCTGGACCTATTTGCGCAAACTCAGCTGAGGGCGCGTGCCGGGGCTTGAGCCCCGGCCCGGTTCCCTCTAATCCCTCTGACCATGCGGGACGACCCCGCGGGGAACCGACATCATGAAATTCCTCGATCTAGCCAAGGTTTACATCCGCTCGGGCGCGGGCGGAAACGGCTGCGTGTCCTTCCGGCGCGAAAAATTCATCGAATATGGCGGCCCGGATGGCGGCGATGGCGGTCGTGGCGGCGATGTCGTGGTGGAAACCGTCGACGGGCTAAACACGCTTATCGACTTCCGCTACCAGCAGCATTTCTTTGCCAAGAACGGCCAGCCCGGCATGGGCAACCAGCGCACTGGCAAGGATGGCGACGATATCATCCTGCGGGTTCCCGTCGGCACCGAGGTGCTGGAGGAGGATGAGGAGACCGTTATCGCGGACCTCACTGAACTGGGTCAGCGCGTGGTGCTGGCACGTGGCGGCAATGGCGGTTTCGGCAACCTGCATTTCAAAAGCTCCACCAACCAGGCGCCGCGCCGCGCCAATTCCGGCCAGCCTGCGATTGAACGCACCATCTGGCTGCGGCTGAAGCTGATCGCGGATGTGGGCCTCTTGGGTTTGCCAAATGCGGGCAAGTCCACCTTCCTCGCCGCGACATCCAACGCCCGGCCCAAGATCGCGGATTATCCCTTTACCACCCTGCATCCCAATCTGGGCGTTGTCGGCGTGGACGGGGTGGAATTCGTGGTCGCTGATATTCCCGGCCTCATCGAAGGCGCGCATGAGGGCAGGGGGTTGGGTGATCTCTTCCTTGGCCATGTGGAACGCTGCGCGGTGCTGCTGCATCTGGTCGATGGCACTGCGGAGGATGTGGTCGAGGACTACCAGACGATCATTCACGAGGTCGAACAATACGGGGCGGGTCTGGCCGACAAGCCACGCATCACCGTTCTGAACAAGATCGACGCGCTGGATGAAGAAGAACTGGCCGAGAAGAAAGCCGCGCTGGAGGCTGCTGCCGGTCCCGTCATGACCATGTCGGGCGTCGCCCAGATGGGTGTGACCGATGTGCTGCGTGCCCTGCGCAGCAAGATCGACGCAGGCCGCCTGCGCGAGAAAAAAGGTGCACAGGAGGCACCCGCGAAATGGGAGCCGTAAGCCTGTCGGACGCGCGGCGTCTGGTGGTCAAGATCGGTTCGGCCCTGCTGGTCGACAAGGACACCGGCGCGTTGCGCACGGACTGGCTGCATTCGCTGGCCGCCGACGTGGCAACGATCAAGGCGCGGGGTGTCGATGTGGTTCTGGTCTCCTCCGGCTCCATCGCGCTAGGCCGGTCTGTCCTTGGTCTGGGGCGGGGGGTTTTGGCGCTGGAACAGGCACAGGCTGCGGCTGCCGTCGGTCAGATCCGGCTTGCCCGCGCCTATGAAGAGGCAATGGCCCCCCACGGCATTTCCACCGCACAGATCCTCGTCACGCTGGAAGACAGCGCCGACCGCCGCCGCTACCTGAATACCCGCAACACGATGGCCACGCTGCTTGGCCTTGGCGTGCTGCCCATTGTGAATGAGAACGACACCATCGCCACCGACGAAATCCGCTATGGCGACAATGACCGGCTGGCTGCGAATATGGCCGCGATGGTGGGGGCCGATCAGCTGGTGCTGCTGTCCGATGTGGACGGGTTTTACTCCGGCAATCCCAAGGATGACCCGAACGCCACGCGCTATGACGTGATTGCCCAGATCACGCCCGAGATCGAGGCAATGGCAGGCGATGCCGGTTCGGGGCTGTCCAAGGGCGGTATGAAGACGAAACTGATGGCCGCGCGCACCGCTACGGCGGCTGGCTGCGCCATGGCGATCACGGAAGGATCGGTTCTCAACCCCTTGTCTGCGTTGAATAAAGGCGCAAACGCAACCTGGTTCACGGCAACACAGGATCCGCAGACCGCGCGCAAGCACTGGATTGCGGCGATGAAGGCCAGGGGCTCTGTCCGCGTGGATGCCGGAGCGGTCGCGGCGCTTGGCCGGGGGAAATCGCTGCTGCCTGCCGGAGTGACGAAGGTCTCGGGCCAGTTCCTGCGTGGCGATCCCGTGGCCGTGGAAGGCCCCGACGGGGCGCGACTCGGGCTTGGCCTTATCCGCTACACATCCGAAGAAGCGACCGCCATTGCCGGACACCGGTCGGATGAGATCGAGCCAATTCTGGGCTATCCGGGCCGTGCGGCGCTTATCCATCGCGACGATATGGCGCTGTAACGCCACTTCCTGATAAACGCATTCTTAACCAACCCCTCAACGGAGGCTGACATGACCGACCAGTCCAACATCCCCGCCCTCATGGTCGAGATGGGTGCCCGCGCGAAAGCGGCGGCTGCGGAGTTGGCCTTCGCCCCAGCCGAGCAGAAATCGCAGGCCCTGACCGCAGCGGCGGATGCCGTGTGGGCGCGGCGGGCGGAGATCATTTCCGCCAATGAGAAGGACATGGCGTTTGGCCGCGACAAGGGCCTTTCGGCGGCCATGCTGGATCGGTTGATGCTGGACGAGGCGCGGATCGAGGGGATCGTTAACGGCCTGCGCGCGGTCGCTGCGCAAACCGACCCCGTGGGTGCCGTGATCTCGGAATGGGACATGCCCTCGGGCCTGCATATCCAACGCGTGCGTACGCCGCTCGGCGTCATCGGTGTGATCTACGAAAGCCGCCCCAATGTGACGGCGGATGCGGGCGCGCTGTGCCTCAAGTCGGGCAATGCGGTGATCCTGAGGGGTGGGTCAGAGAGCTTCCACAGCTCCGGCCTGCTGACCGATTGCCTGAAGGACGGGCTGCGCGCGGCGGGTCTGCCCGAGGATGCGGTGCAACTGGTGCCGACGCGGGACCGGGCCGCCGTCAAGGAACTGCTGACCATGACCGATACGGTCGACGTGATCGTGCCGCGCGGCGGCAAGGGGCTGGTAGGGCTTGTCCAGCGCGAGGCGCGGGTGCCTGTCTTCGCCCATCTGGAGGGCATTTGCCACGTCTATATCGACAAGGACGCCGACCCGGTGAAGGCGCTTGATGTGGTGCTGAATGCCAAGACAAGGCGCACCGGCATCTGCGGCGCTGCGGAATGCCTGCTGATCCATCGTGACGTGCTGGACACGATCGGGCAGGGCGTGGTGCGCGCGCTTGTGAACGCCGGTGTCGAGGTGCGCGGGGATGAAACCCTTCAATCCATCGAAGGCGTGACGGCGGCGAGCGATGAGGATTACGGCAAGGAATTCCTCGACATGATCATCGCGGCGAAGGTGGTGGACGACATCGACGCGGCGATTGACCATATCCGGCGCTACGGATCGAGCCATACGGAAAGCATCCTGACCGAGGATGACGAGGCGGCCGCCCGCTTCTTCCAGCGGCTCGACAGCGCGATCCTGATGCGCAATGCCTCGACTCAATTCGCCGATGGCGGCGAGTTCGGCATGGGCGGTGAGATCGGGATTGCCACCGGCAAGATGCATGCGCGCGGGCCAGTCGGGGCAGAGCAGCTGACCTCGTTCAAATACCTGGTCACCGGGGATGGCACGACGCGCCCGTAAGGGTTGCTGACCTACTTTCGCACAAACTCGTCAAGCCCGACCAATGTGTCGGGCTTGACGTTTCCTGCGGAGTGAATTTAGGTCAGTCTTGCTTCCAGACCATGAAAGGCCAGCCCATGACCGACGGATCCAACCTGCCCAAAACGCTCGTGCGCCGCATGCCACTGGAACCCGGCGTCAGCCGCCCTGTGGTGACGCCGATCCAACCCTCCGTCGTCTATTCCTCGGAAAGCCCCGACCAGTTGGAGGGCCAGTACGAGGGCAAGGAACATGGCTATACCTATAGCCGAGAGGGCCATCCGAATGCCGATCTGCTGGCTGCAAAGATCGACATGCTGGAAGGCGGGCAGGGGGGCATCATCTGCGCCTCTGGCATGGCTGCCGTTGGCACCGCGCTGATGGGGCTGCTCGGCCAGGGCGACCATGTGATCGGGGGCGATCAGCTTTATGGCCGGTCGCTTCGCATGATGACGCAGGACCTGCCGCGCTTCGGTATCGCCACGACGCTGGTCGATACCGGCGATGTGGAGGCCGTCACTGCCGCGATCCGGCCTGAAACCAAGATGATCCTTGTCGAGGTCATGGCCAATCCCACGCTTGCCATCGCGGATATGGAGGGCATCGCCGCGCTCTGCCGCGACAAGGGCATCCTGCTGGCGGTCGACAACACGTTTACAACGCCGACGGCCTACCGGCCCTATGATCACGGCGCCGATATCGTCATCCATTCGGTGACCAAGCTGCTGGCCGGTCACGCGGATGTGACGCTTGGCTATGTGTCCGCGAAAGACCCGGAACTGACGGAAAAGATGAAGGTTTTCTGGATCACCATGGGCGCGACGCCGAGCCCGCATGATTGCTGGCTGGCCGAACGCGGGATCTACACCTTCGACCTGCGTTACGAGAAATCGCAGGAGAATGCCGCGCTGCTGGCCGATTACCTGTCCAGCCTGCCGGGTGTGAAACGCGTCGTATATCCGGGCCGGGCCGATCACCCCGACCACGCCCGCGCCGCGCATCTGCTGCGGGGCCAGTTCGGCAACATGGTCAGCTTCGAGATCGAGGGCGGGCGCGCTGCCGCCAATGCCATGATCCGGGCCATGCCCGACATGGCCTTTGCGCCCACGCTCGGCGATGTGGGCACCACGGTCAGCCATTCGGCGACGTCATCCCACCGGCTGGTGCCTGTCGCGGAGCGCGAAGCCATCGGCATCACGGAAGGCTTTTTCCGGGTGTCCGTCGGGATCGAGGATATCGAGATTCTGAAAGCCGATTTCGCGGCGGGATGTGCGGCGGCGGCCGCAGCAGGCTGACACCGCGCCTGTTGTCGAATCGGGTCGGCAAGCGCTAGGCGGGCCTTGATTCCTTCGGAAGGTTCTCAACATGGCCCGAAACACGCTGTCCGCAGCCCTGAACGCCGTGCCCGACCCGATGCTGTTCATCGGCTCCGGCGGCATGATCGAGCTGAGCAATCCGGCTGGCGAAGCGCTGTTCGGCGCGTGGATCAGGGGGCGCAGCTATGTCACCGCCCTGCGCCAGCCCGCCTTGCTTGGGGAAATCGACCTCGTTCTGCGCGGCAACCGCCCGTCGGAGACCCGCTACATCAAGTCCGACCAGACCGGGGAAACCCAGTTTCGGGTGATGATCTCTCCGATTGCGGAAACGGATGCGGGACAGGCCGGGGTGATTTTGCATTTCACCGATATCACCCATCTGCGCGAGGCCGAAGAGATGCGCCGCGATTTCGTGGCCAATGTAAGCCATGAACTCCGCTCGCCCCTGACGGCCGTTCTGGGATTCGTCGAAACCCTGCGCGGCCCGGCCCGAGATGACGCCGAGGCCCGTGACCGGTTCCTTGAGATCATGGAGCAGCAGGCCCTGAGGATGAACCGTCTGGTGGGGGATTTGCTGTCTCTGTCTCGGGTTGAGGCGGAGGAACGGGTGCGCCCTTCGGATGAGGTGGACCTGCGCGATGTGATCTCGGGCGTGCTGACCACGCTGCGCCCGCAGGCCGAGGATCAGGGCAGCGCGTTGGAGCTGGTGTCCGAGCCGGGTGACTACCGAATCCGGGGCGACCGGGACCAGCTTACGCAGGTTTTCACCAACCTTGCCGAGAACGCCCTGAAATACGGGGGCAAGGGGAGACCGGTTACGGTACGGATGGAAACCGGCGAGGGCAGGGGGTCCATGCGCGGGCCGGTGGTGCGCGCCGAGGTGATCGACCGGGGCGATGGAATCGACCCGCTGCACCTGCCGCGCCTGACGGAACGGTTCTACCGCATCGATTCACACCGAAGCCGGGAAATGGGCGGCACCGGACTGGGGCTGGCTATCGTCAAGCATATCGTGAACCGCCATCGCGGGCGGCTGCGCATCAGTTCTGACAAGGGCGTGGGCAGTACATTTACCGTGGTGCTGCCCCGGTAGTCATCCGAACCGGTTGCGCGTTCGGTTCGCGAAGGCAACCAGCGACAGCATCACCGGCACCTCGACCAGCACGCCCACCACCGTGGCCAGCGCCGCGCCCGATTGCAGGCCGAAGAGGCTGATGGCCACCGCCACGGCCAGTTCGAAGAAATTCGACGTGCCGATCATGGCGCAGGGGGCGGCGACGCGGTGCGGGACTTTCATGACATATGCCGCGCCATAGGCCAGCGCAAAGATGCCATAGCTTTGCAACAGGATCGGCACCGCGATCAGGGCGATGATCAGGGGCCGGTCCAGGATCGTCTGTCCCTGAAGCGCGAAGAGAATGACGACGGTCACGATCAGCCCCAGAACCGACCAGGGCTTCACCTGTTCCTTGAAAAGCTCAATGGCCGCAGGGGACCCAAGCCGCGCGCGGGTGATCAGCCCGGCGACCAGCGGCAGCACCACATAGAGCACCACCGATAAAAGCAGCGTCTGCCACGGCACGGCAATGTCGGTGACCCCAAGCAGGAAGGCCACGATCGGGGCGAAGGCGAAGACCATGATCACGTCATTCACGCTGACCTGCACCAGCGTGTAGGTCTCATCGCCCTTGGTCAGTTGCGACCAGACGAAGACCATGGCCGTACAGGGCGCGGCGCCAAGCAGGATGAGGCCCGCGATGTACTGGCTGGCATCCTCGGGGCTGATCCAGGGGGCGAAGATGGTCTCGAAGAACAGAACGGCAAGGGCCGCCATGGTGAAGGGTTTGATCAGCCAGTTGACCGCAAGGGTGATGATCAGCCCCGTGGGCTGGCGCGCGACGCCTTTCAGCGAGGATGGATCGACGCCCACCATCATCGGATAGACCATCGCCCAGATCAGCACCGCAACCACGAGGTTGACCGAGGCAACCTCTGCCACCGAGACCGCAAAGACCAGCGATGGCGCGACAAGCCCCAGAAAGATGCCGCCAACCATGGCCAAAGCGACCCAGACGGTCAGATAGCGTTCGAAATTACCCATTGGACTGCCCTTCCGCTCGTGTTGCGGGCGGTTCTGACGATGATGGCGGTGCTTTGCAAGAGAATCGATTCTGCCCCCTGGCTGCAATCACGCGGGGCAGGGTGGCCCAGGGGTCCGTCCGCTTCGAAAAAACCGGGCGGCAATGACTTTAACAGCAGTCTTTTTTGCGGCCCGGAAGGGCAAGGCATTGAGTTTATTCATTTATGCCCACCCGTAAAATCCTGCGCCACCCGCACTGTCATAAAACCGTTACGCAACTGTCACAAAAGCATAGCGCGCCCTCGATAGACGGCCCCCTGAGAGCGCGACCAACCGCGTTCCGACAGGATAACCAAACGGAGAAATCCACCATGTCTTTCGCAAAGCTGACCGTGTCCGCACTCGCGCTGGCCGCAATGTCCGCCACCGTCGCATCTGCCCAGGGCCGCGACAACGTCCAGATCGCCGGCTCCTCGACCGTTCTGCCCTACGCCACCATCGTGGCTGAAGCCTTCGGCGAAAACTTCGACTTCCCGACCCCGGTCGTTGAATCGGGCGGCTCTTCGACCGGTCTGCGCCGTTTCTGTGAAGGCGTTGGCGAAAACACCACCGATATCGCAAACTCATCGCGCTCGATCCGTCCTTCCGAGATCGAAACCTGTGCCGCCAACGGCGTGACCGACATCATCGAGGTCCGCATCGGCTATGACGGCATCGTCTTCGCCTCCGACATCAACGGCAACTCCTTCGAATTCACCCCTGCCGACTGGTACCTGGCGCTGGCCGCCGAACTGCCCGTTGACGGTGCCATGGTTGCCAACCCGAACACCAACTGGAACGAAGTCCGTGCAGAGCTTCCCGACCAGGATATCGCGGCCTTCATCCCCGGCACCCGCCACGGCACCCGTGAGGTCTTCGACGAAAATGTGATCCTTCAGGGCTGCGAAGACAGCGGCGCGATGGAAGCGATCATGGAAATCAACGGCGGCGACGAAGATGCAGCCGAAGAGGCCTGCATGGCGATCCGCGGTGACGGTGTGTCTGTCGATATCGACGGCGACTATACCGAGACCCTGGCCCGTATCTCTGCCAACCCCGAAGGCATCGGCGTGTTCGGTCTGAGCTTCTACCAGAACAACACTGCGGTTCTGCAGGTTGCCACCATGAACGGCATCGTTCCCTCGACCGAATCCATCGCGTCGGGCGAATACCCGGTGTCGCGTCCGCTGTTCTTCTACATCAAGGCAGCCCATCTGGACGTGATCCCCGGCCTGCAGGAATACGCGGATTTCTTCATCTCTGACGACATTGCAGGCCCCTGGGGTCCGCTGGCCGCCTATGGCCTGGTGTCCGACCCGGAACTGGCCGAGACGCAGCGCATCGTGCGCGAGCGTGTGACCATGGGCGACATGTAATCGCCTGACCCATCTGCGGGGCGGCCTGAACCATAAGGCCGCCCCGTTTTCTGACTGAACGGATCTGAAAGACCCGATATGCCCCTGATCTGGATCATCCTGGCCGTTCTGGCGCTTGGCGCCGCAGGCTATGTTCTGGGCCGCAAACGCGCGGTCAGCAGCGCGGGGGGCGATATTCGCATCCTGCATTCCCTGCCCAACTACTACGGCATGAACGTCTTTCTGACTGCCGTTGTGCCCGCGCTTCTGGTGCTGGTGGTCTGGCTTCTGGTGCAACCCACTGTCATCCAGCGGCAGGTAACGCAGTTGATCCCGGACAATGACATCATGGAGTCAGGCGAGCTCAGCCTGATCATGTCCGATGTCCGGCGCGTGGCCGATGGCCTGGACCGCGCGGTAGAGCAGGGGGCGTTGAGCCGCGAAGAAGCGCGGATGATCCGCACCGAATTCACCAATATCCGAGAGACGCTTGCCAGTATCGGCGTGGCCCTCGGGGACGATGTGAATGCCGATGTTCTGGCCGCCGCACAGCGCTATCGCGCGCTACAGAGCGCCGGAAACACTGTCATGGCGGCGGCGGTTCTGATCCTTGCCGCGCTCGGCCTTGGCTATGCCTATAGCCGCACTCACAAGGATTTCCGCGCCCGCAACACGGTGGAACGCGCGGTTCTGTCGATCCTGATCCTCGCGTCCACCATCGCCATCCTGACCACGGTCGGGATCGTGCTGTCGATGGTGTTGGAGACGCGGGATTTCTTCCACCTCTATCCCGCGCGTGAATTCTTCTTCGGGACCGAATGGATCCCGTCTTTCGAAGGCGGCTCTCACCTTGGCCTGTTGCCGCTTCTCTGGGGCACGCTTTACATCACTTTCATCGCGCTTCTGGTGGCTGTCCCTGTCGGGCTGTTCTCGGCCATATACCTGGCAGAATATGCAGGCCGCAGGATGCGCGGCATTGCCAAGCCGATGATCGAGGTGCTCGCGGGCATCCCCACCATCGTCTACGGTCTCTTCGCGCTGATCACCGTGGGCCCGATGCTGCGGGACTACTTCGCGGAACCGCTCGGGCTTGGCACTTCGTCCTCTTCCGTCATGACGGCGGGGATCGTCATGGGCATCATGCTGATCCCGTTCGTGTCGTCGCTGTCTGACGATATCATCAACGCGGTGCCGCAAAGCTTGCGCGACGGCAGCTACGGGCTTGGCGCGACCCAGTCGGAAACCGTGAAACAGGTGATCCTGCCCGCCGCGCTGCCTGGCATCGTCGGCGCGATCCTGCTGGCTGCCAGCCGCGCCATTGGCGAAACCATGATCGTGGTGATGGGGGCAGGGGCGGCGGCGACGCTCAGCCTCAACCCGTTTGAGGCGATGACCACCGTGACCGTGAAAATCGTGGGTCAGCTGACCGGCGACACCGACTTTTCCAGCCCCGAGGCGCTGGTCGCCTTCGCCCTTGGCCTGACGCTCTTCGCCATTACGCTCGGGCTCAATATCCTCGCCCTCTATATCGTGCGCAAATACCGGGAACAGTACGAATGACCGACGCTTCCACCCCCGTGCCGCCGAAAAGCTCGCTCTACGCGACGTCGGACCGCGTCAAGCGCCGCAATCGCAGCGAGACCCGGTTCCGCGCCTACGGCTTTGCCGCGATCACGGTCGGGGTTCTGGCCCTGATCCTGCTGGTGATCTCGATTGTCAGCAACGGTGCCAGCGCCTTTCGTCAGACATACATCACCATCCCCGTGGAACTGACCGAAGCGCGGCTTGACCCGGCGGGCAACCGCGATCCGGCGGAAATGGCCCGTGTCACGACCTTCGGCTACGCGCCGCTGCTGGCGCAGGCGCTGCAACAGCATCTGCAAGGGCAGGGGATCTCGATGGAGGGTGTCACGCCCCGCGACCTGATGGCGATGATCAGCCAGGAAGCGCCCGCACAGGTGCGTGCCCTCGTGCTCGCCAATCCCGAGATCGTGGGCCAGACCGTGACGATGGAGATGCTGGCCGGGGGCCGGATCGACGGATATTTCAAGGGCCGCGTGACGCTGGAAAGCGCCGAGCGCGACAGCAATGTCAGCCCTGCGCAATTGCTGCTGGCCGAGCGTATGGCCGAGGCGGGACTGATCGAAACCCGCTTCAACTGGGCCTTCATCACCGGGCCGGATGCTTCAGACCAACGCCCCGAGGCCGCCGGGCTTGGCATCGCGATCCTTGGCTCTTTCTACATGATGATCGTGGTGCTGGTGCTGGCGCTGCCGATTGGCGTGGCCGCCTCGATCTACCTGGAGGAATTCGCACCGCAGAACCGCTTCACCGACGCGATCGAGGTCAATATCTCGAACCTCGCCGCGGTTCCGTCCATCGTGTTCGGCATCCTGGGGCTGGCGATCTTCATCAACTTCGCGGGTCTGCCGCAATCGGCCCCCATCGTGGGCGGCCTTGTGCTGACCCTGATGACCCTGCCCACGATCATTATCGCAACCCGCGCGAGCCTTCGGGCCGTTCCGCCCTCGATCCGCGATGCCGCACTTGGTCTCGGGGCATCGAAGATGCAGTCGGTGTTCCACCATGTGCTGCCGCTGGCCGCGCCGGGCATTCTGACGGGCACCATCATCGGGCTGGCGCAGGCGCTAGGGGAAACCGCGCCGCTGCTGCTTATCGGAATGGTGGCCTTCGTCCGCGAATTCCCGGATGCGCCGCCGGAAGGCTTCTTCGACCCGACATCGGCGCTGCCGGTGCAGGTCTATAACTGGACACAGCGTTCGGACCCGGCTTTTGTGGAACGGGCCTCGGGGGCGACAATCGTGCTGCTTGTGTTCCTGCTTTTCATGAATGCGATGGCCGTAATCCTGCGCCGCCGCTTTGAACGCCGCTGGTAGTCCGGGGATGGATGACATGAACGATATGAGATTGGTGGAGCGTGCCGTGGACGATAAAGAGCTGAAGATTGCGGCCGACGGGGTAGACGTGTTCTATGGGGACACGCATGCCATCAAGGCCGTGGATGTGAACATCCTCGACAAGACCGTAACGGCCTTCATCGGTCCTTCCGGCTGCGGGAAATCGACCTTCCTGCGCTGCCTGAACCGGATGAATGACACCATTGATGTCTGTCGCGTGACCGGGAATATCCTGCTCGATGGCGAGGATATCTATCACCCCAAGGTCGACCCGGTGCAGCTGCGCGCCAAGGTGGGGATGGTGTTCCAGAAACCCAACCCGTTTCCGAAGTCGATCTATGACAATGTCTCTTACGGTCCGCGCATCCACGGGCTTGCAAGGAACAAGTCGGAACTCGATGAAATCGTTGAAAAATCCCTGCGCCGCGCGGCACTGTGGGACGAGGTCAAGGACCGTCTGACCGCCCCCGGAACCGGCCTGTCCGGCGGCCAGCAGCAGCGCCTGTGCATCGCGCGGGCCGTGGCCACCAGCCCCGAGGTTCTGCTGATGGACGAACCCTGTTCGGCGCTCGACCCGATTGCAACGGCGCAGGTCGAGGAGTTGATCGACGAGTTGCGCGAACGGTTCTCGGTGGTGATCGTGACCCACTCGATGCAGCAGGCGGCGCGCGTCAGCCAGAAGACCGCGTTCTTCCATCTGGGGGAACTGGTGGAATTCGGCGACACGAGCCAGATATTCACCAACCCCAAAGACCCGCGCACCGAATCCTATATCACCGGTCGTATCGGTTGAGGAAAGAGCTGTAAGCCATGGAAAACAAATCACATATCGTTGCGTCCTTCGACCGTGACCTGGAGGCGATCCAGGCCCTGATCATGAAGATGGGCGGATTGGTCGAAGAGGCCATCGTCGATGCCACCACGGCTCTGGAAACCCGCGATGAGGAGCTGGCCCTGAAGGTGCGCAAAGGTGATCGGGCCATCGACGAGATGGAAGAGCGCCTGAACGAAGAGGCCGCACTGGTGCTTGCCCTGCGCCAGCCGACGGCGGGCGATCTGCGCACGGTTCTGACCGTCTTCCGTCTGGCTGCCAGCCTTGAACGCATTGGCGACTACGCCAAGAACATGGCCAAGCGGGCAGGGGTCATCATGCAGATGCAGCAGATCGACGGCGCTGGTGCCGGTCTGCGCCGCATGGCCCGGCAGGTGGAGCTGATGCTGAAAGACGCGCTCGACGCCTATATTCAGCGCGACCCGGACCTGGCCGCCGATGTGCGCGAGCGGGATCTGGAAGTCGACCAGATGTATTCGGCTTTGTTCCGCGAATACCTGACCTTCATGATGGAAGATCCGCGCAACATCACCGCCTGCATGCACCTGCATTTCATGGCCAAGAACATCGAACGGATGGGCGACCACGTGACCACCATCGCCGAGCAGGTGATCTACCTCGTGACCGGCGAATACCCGGATGATGAGCGGGAGAAGGGCGACCGATCCTCGCATGATCTGGGTGTCGAGGAGGAGTGAGCGATGGCTGGCGAGCCCCTGGTTCTGATTGTCGAGGATGAGCCCGCGCAACGCGAAGTGCTGGCCTATAATATCCGCGCCGAGGGCTATGCGGTCATGGCCGCGGGGGCAGGGGACGAAGCACTGGTCATGGTGCGTGAAACCCCGCCTGACGTGATCGTGCTGGACTGGATGCTGCCCAATGTCTCTGGCATCGAGGTGTGCAGGCAACTCAAGGCCTCTGACGAAACGCGCAAGATCCCGGTGATCATGCTGTCTGCCCGGTCGGAAGAGGTGGACCGGGTGCGCGGCCTGGAAACCGGCGCGGATGACTATGTGGTCAAGCCTTATTCCGTGGCTGAACTGCTGGCCCGGCTGCGCACGCAGCTGCGCCGGACGCGACCGGCCTCCGTGGGCGAACATCTGACTTTCGAGGATATCCTGCTGGATATGGAAGAACACCGCGTCTACCGCGCGGGCCAGCAGGTTTCGCTTGGTCCGACGGAGTTCCGGCTATTGACGGCTTTCATGGAACGGCCGGGCCGCGTCTGGAGCCGCGAGCAGTTGCTCGACCGGGTCTGGGGCCGTGACATCTATGTCGATAGCCGGACGGTCGATGTGCATGTGGGCCGTTTGCGCAAAGCCCTGAAAGCTGCGCACGGCGAGGGGGACCCGATACGGACGGTTCGCGGCGCAGGCTACGCACTAGGCTAAGTGATTGTTACTTCGGCTTCATCCTGACAGATCTGACCAAGCAGTATGGCCAGTAATCATGATTATGTTAATATATCAGCAACCAGGAAACCCGTTATTTGCCCCAGTACGTTCGAATAATCAACACCTTACGACGAATTGTTGAAAAACCAGTTGAGACTTGTGCACCGCCCTTGAGCCACCAAGATCACTGTCCCACGGTTGCCACACCCGAGATGCCCAAGCGCAATATCTCTGCAACATCCTGATTTTGCGTAAAATTGTGCCTCGACAGTTTGGATGTGCCGCGCATATCTTGAAAGAGATTTCGGGGACAACGATGCCAAGCAAGACTTTACGCTTTCCTTTGCAGGACATGGCGGGACCATGCAGAAGACAAAAGCGCCGTTTTCGCTACGGTGAACCGGCATGAAGCGCCTGCAGCCCTATCTGAAGGCGCGCTCTGTCGAGGAGTTGTGGGAATATCACACGGAACAGATGGGCGCCTATGGCTTCGATCGTCTCATCTACGCCTATACATGCTTTCAGTCCGCAAAATCGCTCAGCAATCCCGAGGATGCGCTGATCCTGACGAACTACCCTTCGGACTATATCGAAGCCTATATCGGCCACGGCCTGTACCGGGCTGCACCGATGATGAAATGGGCGTCCCGCAATGTCGGGTCCATTAGTTGGCGGCATATGTGGGATAAATTCGACGACAGCCCGAACGGCCCTGAACGGCGGGAACTGATGGCGTTGAACAAGCGGTTCGGAATTTCCGCAGGCTATACAATGTCCTTCCCGATGGCGATCAAGCGATCGGCTGCCGGTATCGGGCTGGTGGCCCGCAGCGGCCTGAGCCAGCAAGACGTGGATGCGCTGTGGCAGGACAAGGGCGAAGAGCTGGAGATCATCAACCAGGTGGCCCATCTGGCGATCACCCAGCTTCCCGCAACCGGTCAGAGCCGTGTCCTGACGCCGCGCCAGTCCGAGGTACTGGAGCTGGTGGCCGATGGCAAATCGGTGCGTGACATTGCGTTGTTGCTTGGCCGCAAGGCCGCGACGGTGGACAAGCATCTGCGCGGCGCGCGGGAGTCGCTTGGCGTTGAAACAACGGCGCAGGCAGTGCGCAAAGCCTCGGTCCTGAACCAGATTTTCATCGTCGATCCGGGTGCTCAGACAGGCTGATCGGCGGTATTTGGCCAAAAGGTAAAGGATTCCCTACTTTTCCGGGGCCTGACTTTGCGTCAAGTTAACCCTGTTCCGTGAGTGATGGCTGAGATTTCTTCGGTCAGGAGCATCGGACCGTCAGGAACATTTCCGGCCTGGCGGTCCAGTTCACCCCAAGACCCGGTGGCCATAACCCCGACGTCCTGGGCCGCGCCTGCCCATCCCCATTCCGGCATGCGTGGTGACAAAAAGAAAGCGGTGCTGCCCCTTTGTCCCTGGCAGCACCGCTTTTTCAATCTGGGTAGGTGGCAGGGGCGCCTCCCAACACCCCTGCCCCTCTTCCAAGGGCCTTAGCCCTGGGCAGCCTTCGCAACCTCGGCTGCGAAGTCTTCTTCCTTCTTCTCGATGCCTTCGCCCACTTCGATGCGAACGAAACCGGTGACGGTTGCGCCAGCCTCGGCTGCAGCGGCACCGACGGTCAGATCGGGGTTGATGACGAACGCCTGGTTCAGCAGGGTCGACTCGGCCACGAATTTCTTCATGCGGCCTTCGATCATCTTCTCGATCACCTGCTCGGGCTTGCCGGATTCACGGGCGATGTCGATCTGGATCTGGCGTTCTTTTTCAACAACGGCCGGGTCCATGTCGTCTTCGTTCAGGGCTGCGGGATTGACAGCGGCGATATGCATCGCGACCTGCTTGCCAAGCGCCTCGTCGCCACCGGTCATCGCGACCAGAACGCCGATCTTGCCCATGCCGGGCGCGGCAGCGTTGTGGACATAGGTCACAACGGTGTCGCCTTCCAGGCGGGCCATGCGGCGCAGGGTCATGTTCTCGCCGATGGTGGCGATCTTGTCGGTCAGCGTGTCGGCAACGGTCTTGCCACCCAGATCGGCGGCGGCCAGAGCCTCGATATCCGCGACACCGGTCGCGGCATTGGCGATGTCGCCCACCATTTTCTGGAACTCGGCGTTCTTGCCGACGAAATCGGTTTCCGAGTTCACTTCGACGGCGACGCCAACGCCACCGTCAACCGCGACGGCCACCAGGCCCTCGGCGGCGATGCGACCGGATTTCTTGGCGGCTTTCGCCAGACCCTTGGTGCGCAGCCAGTCAACGGCAGCGTCGAAATCGCCATTGGTTTCGACAAGTGCCTTCTTGGCGTCCATCATGCCTGCGGCGGTGGCTTCGCGCAGCTCTTTGACCATTGCAGCGGTAATTGCCATCGGTCTGCTCCTTTATTCGGGGTATGGGGTGGACCGGCCCATAGCCGGTCCATGTATCAGATGCGTGACGGCGATCAGCCTTCAGCGGCTTCCTCGGTCGGGGCTTCGGCGGCGATGGCCTCTTCGATATTGCCCTCTTCCAGTGCGCCCAGGTCAACGCCTGCGCCTTCCATCTGGGCGGTCATGCCGTCCAGCGCCGCGCGGGAGACCAGATCGCAATAGAGCGAGATGGCGCGCGCCGCGTCGTCGTTGCCGGGGATGATGTAATCCACGCCATCGGGCGAGCAGTTGGTGTCGACCACGGCCACGACCGGGATGCCCAGTTTCTTGGCTTCCGCGATGGCCAGGTCTTCTTTCTTGACGTCGATGACGAAGATCAGGTCGGGCAGGCCGCCCATTTCACGGATACCGCCGAGCGAAGCCTGCAGCTTCGCCTGGTCGCGTTCCATGCCAAGACGTTCTTTCTTGGTCAGACCTTCCAGACCGTTTTCCATCGCCTCGTCGATCTGCTTCAGACGAGAGATCGAGTTCGACACGGTTTTCCAGTTGGTCAGCGTGCCGCCAAGCCAGCGGTGGTTCATGTAATACTGCGCGCAACGCTCTGCCGCTTCGGCGACGGGCTTTTGGGCCTGACGCTTGGTGCCGACGAACAGGATGCTGCCGCCCTTGGCGACGGTTTCGCGCACGACCTGCAGCGCCTGGTCCAGCATCGGAACGGTCTGGGTCAGATCGAGAATGTGGATGCCGTTGCGCTCGCCATAGATGAACTCGCCCATGCGGGGGTTCCAGCGTTGCGTCTGGTGGCCGAAGTGAACGCCAGCTTCAAGCAGCTGACGCATGGTGAAATCAGGAAGCGCCATGTCCTAGTATCCTTTTCCGGTTTGCGCCTTGGCAGAGGTTTAGGGACTGAACCCAACCGGTGGACCGTTCAGGGATGTCTCCCCCGAGGGCCCGCCTCTGCCTGTGAAGTAAGCGCGCCATTAAGGCAGAGCCGGGGGGAATGCAACCCCCCTGCCCCATCCGACCGCGAAATCGGGGCAAGAAGGCGCGTCAGGCGTCTTCGGTGCGGCGATCCGGGTCCGCTTCGGGTGCACGCGGCCTGTCCAGCAGAGCGGCAGCCGTGCCTTCGACCTCCACAATCTCGGCCTCGTCCGGAACCCGGTCACCATCCTTGTCGCCGGTGCTCGGGTAAACCAGCCCCGCCGAGATCACCAGCTTCGCGGCGTCCTCGACCGACATCTTCAGGATCTGCACATCTTCCTTCGGAACGAACAGCAGAAAGCCCGAGGTCGGGTTCGGCGTGGTCGGCAGGAAGACCGATATCATGTGCTTTTCGTGGCTATCCGCAATCTCGCCCTTCGCATCGGTCGAGATGAAGGCGATCGCCCAGATGCCCTTGCGCGGATATTCCACGAGGCAGGCCTTGTCGAACGACCCCTTGGACTGCGCCAACACGGTTTCGGTGATCTGCTTCAGACCCGAATAGAGCGACCGCACACCGGGAATCGACAGAACCACGCTTTCCGAGGTGCGGATCAGCGACCGCCCGATCAGCCCCTTCGCGATCCAGCCCACGATGATCGTGAACAGAAGGAACATGCCAACGCCGATGCCGCGAATATCGACGTCGATGTTGAAATATTCCCGGATCAGGATGGCGGGATTATAGGCATTGGGCAGAAACGGCAGCACCCAGGAATCGATCCAGCCGATGATCGACCAGATCAGCCAGACTGTCAGACCAATAGGCGCAATCACCACGAGGCCGGTCAGAAAACTGGCCTGTAGCGAGGATATCCAGCCGCGCCGTGGCGGCGGTGGCGGTTCGGGCAATTCCATTCTTGCCGGTCGTCCCTGTTAAACTCTCTTCCCTGTTACTAAGGGCGCGTTTCACGCCAAACAAGAGAGTGTCTTCAATCCTGCGCGACCATGGCGCAGGCAATTGCCGCTGCAAGGCGGGCATTGTTCAGAACGAGGGCGATATTGGCCGTCAGAGACCGTCCTTCGGTCAGTTCGAATATCCGCTGCAACAGGAAGGGTGTCACCGATTTGCCGGTGATCCCCTGTGCATCGGCCTCAGCCTGGGCCTGCGCGATGATGGGGGCGAGGGTTTCGGCGGCGATCTCGTCGGATTCGGGAATCGGGTTCGCCACCAGTTGCCCCCCCGGCAGACCAAGCCGCGCGCGCATCATCGCAGAGGCGGCGATGTCCTCGGCCCTGTCCATCCGCAGCGGGGCGCTCAGGCCGGACTCGCGCGACCAGAAGGCCGGGAATCCGTCCTGTCCGAAGGCAATGACAGGCACGCCTTGCGTTTCCAGAACCTCCAACGTCTTGGGGATGTCGAGAATGGCCTTGGCACCGGCAGCCACCACGGTAACGGCGGTCTGCGCCAGTTCCATCAGGTCGGCGGAGATATCGAAACTGGCTTCCGCCCCCTTGTGAACGCCGCCGATCCCACCCGTGGCAAAGACGCCAATTCCCGCCAGATTCGCCGCGATCATCGTTGCGGCCACGGTGGTAGCCCCGGTCCGGCCCGTGGCCAGAGCCACCGCAAGATCGGCGCGGCTCAACTTCATCACGTCTTTGGCCTGCGCCAGCGCCTCCAGCTCGGTACGCGTCAGGCCCACATGCAAGCGCCCCTCAAGGATCGCAATCGTGGCAGGCACCGCCCCGGCGGCGCGCACCTCGTCCTCGACCTGGCGGGCGGTCTCCAGGTTCTGCGGGTAGGGCATGCCATGGGTGATGATGGTGCTTTCCAGCGCCACGATCGGGGCATTGGCGGCAATGGCCTCAGCCACGTCGGGCGAGAGGGTCAGATAATCAGGTGTCATGGGCTATCCGGCAACATAGGTGGCAGCGGTGGTCAGCGCGTGGGCCAGCGCGGCCTCGGGCGTGTCACCGCGGATTTCAGCGGCGATATGGGCCGCCATGAACGTGTCCCCTGCCCCGGTGATCCGGCGCGGGGTAATCTGCGGGGGCGCGAGCGAGAGAGTCCGATCCGGCGTCGCATCCACGGCCAGCCTGCCGCCATCGGTGACCAGCACCCGGCGCGCGCCCGCCTTGAGCAGAGCCTCGGCCCCGGTTTCAGCGCACCCGGTCGGGGCACCTGAAATCAACCCGGCTTCCTCGGCATTCACATAGATCGTGGCACCGGGATGGGTCAGGAAGGGCCTCAACCGCTCGGCCTTGCCGGGCGAGGCTGGGGCAAGCCGCAGATCGGCATGTGCAAAAAGCGGACTCTGCGCGATCCGGGTCAGAAGCTCAACCGTCAGGTTCCCGTCAATCGCCATCGGCCCCGCCCATGGCGCATCCACAGAGGCCAGCCCGCCATTTTCCAACGGCTCCAGAATCCGCGCGCCTGCGGTTTCCAGCGACTGCGCATCGGCAAGCGCGGCCAGCAGCGTCCCCTGCGCCTCGATCGCCATGTATTGATCGGTCGGCAGATCGTGATCGACCAGCACATGGTCCACCTCGATCCCCATCCGCGCGCATTCCACCAGCAACGCGGTGCCCGCCGCATCATCCCCCACGACACTGAGCAGAGAGGGCCGCAGCCCCTGCCCCACCAGCGTCATGGCAATATTCAGTGCCACCCCACCGGGCAGCCGGGTGATGCGACCGGGCTTGTCGTTTCCGGCCGCCATGGGCAGATCGGTGCGTCCGATGATGTCCCACAGGACGGACCCGATGCACAGGATGTCAGGGCGTTCTCTCATGCGCGCTCTCTAGGCGGGCCAGCCCGCGCCGTCCATGCCTTTCATCTTGGCAAAAATACCCCGGGGGGTCC
>NZ_JASHJX010000042.1 GCF_030732985.1 Nioella sp. MMSF_3534 | reverse complement strand
GTGATGGGGGGGGCTGTCGTGTCAGATTACGCCGCAGCCAAGGACCATGTTGCCGCCACGATCGCGGCCATCGAACCCCATGACAGCGAGGAACGATTCGAAGGGCTTGGCGTCAAGGTCATCCGCGAATTCGGGCGCTTCACCGGACATGACACCGTTCAGGCAGGTGAGACTGAGATCACCGCGCGCCGTTTTGTCATTGCCACGGGCTCGCGCCCCCTTGTGCCACCGATTCCGGGGCTTTCGGATGTTCCCTACCTGACCAATGAAACCATCTTCGATCTGCGCGAGCGGCCCGAGCATCTGGTCGTCATTGGCGGTGGTCCCATCGGTATGGAAATGGCGCAGGCGCATCGGCGGCTCGGGTGCGCGGTGACGGTACTGGAGGGGGCCAAAGCGCTCGGCAAGGACGACCCGGAGATTGCCGCCATCGCACTGGAGAACCTGCGCGCGGAAGGCATTCGGATCATCGAGGGCGCGATGGTGT
This sequence comes from Nioella sp. MMSF_3534, assembly GCF_030732985.1. Classification (GTDB taxonomy): domain Bacteria; phylum Pseudomonadota; class Alphaproteobacteria; order Rhodobacterales; family Rhodobacteraceae; genus Nioella. The sequence continues at coordinate 42,611 of NZ_JASHJX010000042.1, read as the reverse complement.
CCAGCGTGTCCGGTGGCGACGGTGACATAACCGTCACCACCGAAGACGGGACCGTTCACAACGGCAGTCACCTGCTGGTGGCCGTCGGGCGGACCGTGAATATAGACAAGCTCGATCTGCACAAGGCCGGGGTGGAACGCGCAGGCGGCGGCGTGAAGGTCGATGCCTCCCTCCGCTCGCCCACCAACCGCAAGGTCTATGCCATCGGCGACGCCGCCGGTGGCCTGCAATTCACCCATGTGGCGGGCTATCATGCGGGGGTGATCATCCGGCAAATGCTGATGGGCCTGCCGTCAAAGGCGCGAACCGATCACATTCCATGGGCCACCTATACGGACCCTGAAATCGCTCAGGTCGGGCTGACCGAGGCCGAGGCCCGCGAGGCTCATGGCGACAAGCTGACCGTGGTGCGCTTCCCCTATTCCGGCAATGACCGCGCGATTGCCACCGGCCAGACCACCGGACTAATCAAGGTGATGGTGGTCAAGGGGCGGCCTGTCGGGGCCTCTATCGTCGGCGCGCAGGCCGGTGAGTTGATCCAGACATGGGCGCTCGCCATTGCCAACAAGCTGAAAATGGGCGCTATTGCCGCGATGGTTGCCCCCTATCCGACATTGGGGGAGATTAACAAACGGGCCGCGGGCGCCTATTTTAGCCCCAAACTGTTCGATAGCCCGTGGGTCAAGCGGATCGTGCGCCTTGTGCAGCGGTTCTGAGCCCGACGACGAGGGAAGGTAAACAAACCGCGTGCTCAACTCGCTCTCAGGCCGATTGCTGACCCTGACCGTCATCTTCGTGATGCTGGCAGAGATCATGATCTTCGTGCCCTCCATCGCGCGGTTCCGGGAGGATTATCTGCTCGCACGGATCGAGCGGGCTCAGATCGCCTCGCTGGCGCTCCTGGCCGATGATGCGATGATGATCGACGAGGCGCTGGAACAGGAGCTGCTGGACAATGCGGGCGTGCTGAACGTGGTGCTGCGCCGCGATGCGGTCAGCCAGCTGATCCTGTCCGTCGACCGAATACCCCCGATCTCCGGGCAATATGACCTGCGCGACGTGTCTGCCTGGACCTTGATCCGCGATGCCATGCTGCGGCTGGCCGAACCCGAGAACCAGGTGATCCGGGTCTATGGCAACCCGGTGCAGGATGCGGGCATGTTGATTGACGTGACGCTCTACACCCAGCCCATGCGCGACGCGATGATTGAGTATGGCCTGCGCATCCTTCTGCTGTCGGCGGTGATCTCGGTCATCACGGCGGCCTTGCTGTTCTTTGCCGCCCGCCGTGCCATCGTGATGCCCATTCAGCGGGTGATCGATTCCATGCGCGCCTATTCGGAACGGCCGGAAGACGCGACCCGTATCATCCAGCCGTCAGCCGGGGTGACCGAACTGCATACCGCCGAGGAAACGCTGCAAACGCTGCAAACCCAGTTGACCGCATCCCTGAAGCAACGCGAACGTCTTGCACAACTGGGCGAGGCCGTGGCCAAGATCAGCCACGATCTGCGCAATATCCTGACGGTGGCCACGCTGATGGCGGACCGGCTGGAGGGGTCTGACGACCCGACCGTTCAGCGCACCGCGCCCAAGCTGCTGTCGTCGCTGGCGCGTGCGGTGAACCTGTGCGAAGGCACCCTGGCCTTCGGCCGTGCAGAAGAGCCGCCACCGGCCTTGTCCCGATTCGAGCTTGGCCCGCTGCTGGACGATGTTGTCGAGCAGGAACAACTGGCCGTTTCCGGCGACGCGGTTCAGATTGAAGCCACCTGCGCACATGGGATGATCGTGCGTGCCGATTCCGAACAGCTGTATCGTGTGCTTGGCAATCTCTTGCGCAACGCGCGACAGGCCATTGCGGCCAGTGGCAAGCCGGGCCGGATCTCGCTGGAGGGGTGCGAGGACGCGGAAGGCTGGGTGATCCGGATCACAGATACCGGACCGGGCCTGCCAAAGCGGGCGCTCGATCATCTGTTCCAGCCGTTCCAGGGGGGCGCGCGCAAGGGCGGCAGCGGGTTGGGTCTGGCCATCGCGGCCGAGCTGATCCGGGGCCATGGTGGACGGCTGGATTTGAAACAGACCGGTCCGCAGGGAACCGTCTTCGAAATCCATCTGCCTGCCGGTCAAAAAGTCTGATTTCACCCTTGCGCCGGTCCGAGGACAGGTCTAAACACCGCCCTCACGCGCTGGTAGCTCAGTTGGATAGAGTACTTGACTACGAATCAAGGGGTCGGGGGTTCGAATCCTCCCCAGCGCGCCATTGAAAAGGCTCAGCGACCGATCGCTGAGCCTTTTCTTGTTTCTGGCGTCCTGCAACAGGCCCTGCCATTGGCGAGGTTCAAAACGCCTTGCGGGCGCGCAGCGCGGCCGAGATTGTTCCGTCGTCGAGATAGTCCAGTTCTCCGCCCACGGGCACGCCCTGCGCCAGAGAGGAGACGGTAACACCGCTGCCCTCCAGTTCTCCGGCGATATAGTGGGCCGTGGTCTGACCATCCACTGTTGCGTTGAGTGCGAGGATGATCTCGCTGATGCCATCTGACCGGATCCGGTCGAGCAGTTTGGGGATGCGCAACTCTTCGGGGCCCACGTCATCCAGCGCCGACAGGGTGCCGCCAAGCACGTGATAGCGGCCCTTGAACGCATGGCCGCGTTCCATGGCCCAAAGATCCGCCACATCCTCGACCACGCAAATCTGCCCATTTGCACGCTCGCTGTCGGAGCAGATCGAGCAAGTGTCGGAGGTGCCGATATTGCCACAGGTCAGGCATTCGCGGGCGGTGGCGGCGACCTGTGTCATCGCATCGGCCAGCGGCTGCATCAGAAGGGCGCGTTTCTTGATCAGGTGCAGCACGGCGCGGCGGGCCGACCGGGGGCCGAGCCCCGGCAGCTTGGCCATGATGTCGATCAGGGCCTCTATGTCTTCGGTGCCGCCAGCCATGCGCGGGGTGCCACCCTCAGAAGGGCAGCTTCATGCCTTCGGGCAGGTTCAGCCCCTCGGTCAGACGCGCCATTTCCTGCTGGCTGCGGTCTGCCGCCTTGGCCTGCGCGTCCTTGATCGCGGCGAGGATCAGGTCCTCGACGACTTCCTTTTCGTTTGGGTCGAAAATGGTGGGGTCGATATTCAGCGCGGTCAGTTCGCCCTTGGCGGTCGCGGTGGCGCGCACCAGACCCGCGCCGGATTCGCCTTCGACGGTCATGGTGGCCAGCTGCTCCTGCATCTCGGCCATCTTGCCCTGCATTTCCTGCGCCTGTTTCATGATCTTGGCCATGTCGCCAAGCTGGCCCAGTCCTTTGAGCATGTCGTCGCCTCCTGTTTGGCTTCCGTTGCCCTGCGACATAAGCCGCGCGGTTCGCTCAGGCAAGTTTGGATTGACTTGACAAAAACAGTCGGAATTGCAACACCCCTTGCAGGCACCGTGTGAGGCACCCAGTCGGATGAACCCACAGACACGGAGATATTCCATGTGCCCACGTAAACCAGTCCTTTTGACTGCCCTGATGATGCTGGCCCAGTCGCTGCCCGCTCATGCCGATCCCCTGCCGCCCGAAACGCTTGTCGAACGTCTGACGGAAGGGGGATATGTGCTCTATATCCGCCATGCGCAGACAGAGAGCGATTATGCCGATCAGGTGACCGCCGACCCTGAAAACTGCGCCTCGCAGAGGGTGCTGAGCCGCACCGGATGGGCGCAGGCCCGGGCCATCGGCGCAGCGATAGACGCGGCCGGTATTCCGGTGGCCGAGGTCTTGTCGAGCCAGTATTGCCGGGCATGGCAAACCGCGGATCTGGCCTTTGGATATCATGAGGAAACAGCAGCGCTGAACTTTGAACCGGCGGAGGACTACACCGATGTACAGATCGCGGCGATGCGGGACCGGGTGGCCCCGTTGGTATTGGCCGAGATGCAAGGCGGCAGCAATCGGGTCATTGTCGGCCATGATGACCCGTTCGAAGCGCTGACAGATATCTATCCCGAACCGCAGGGGGTGGCTTATGTGTTGCAGGTCCGTGACGGGGCAATCGAGGTGCTTGGCGCGATTGCGCCGGATGCGTGGCCGGGCATGTAGCCCCGGTCAGGAAACGGCCCCGCCCCGGATGTCTTGCCGGGGCGCGGTTTTCAGTCCTCCTCGAACGGGTCCCATTCGTCCTCGACCTCTGGCAAGGCCTGCAGTTCGGCCTGTGCATCCAGTTCCGCCCGGCTGCGGATTTCGGTGATTTTTGCCTGCGGGAAGGCCGCCAGAACCGCCTGCATCATCGGATGTTGCCGTGCGGCGTCTTCCAGTTCCCGCACCTTGGCATTCTCCACCTCTTCGATGGTCTCACCGCCGCCCTCATTGGCCAACGTCACGGTCCAGCGCACGCCGGTCCAGTTCTTCAGGCTCTGTGCCAGCCGGGGGGCGAGATCCCTGGGCGCGCGGTCCGTGGGTTGGAAGGTGATCCGACCGGGCGTGTAGGAGACGATGCGAACGCAGGTCTTCACCTCGATCAGCAGCTTGATGTCACGGTTCGACTCGATCAGCGCCACGACCGTATCGAAATTGTGGTAATGTGCGAGCGCCGTTTCGGGGGCCTCTGCCAGTGCTGTTGCTGCCCCACCCGATGGGCCACGCGGGGCGGAGGCACGCGGGGCGGGGCCGCTGCCGCCTTGCGGGGCAGGCGCGTGACCACCACCGCCGCCACCAGCGGGGGGCGGGGTCATGTCCTTGAGCTTGCGAACCAGATCCTCCGGCGGGGGCAGGTCGGCCACATGGGTCAGGCGGATGATCGCCATCTCGGCGGCCATCATCGCATTGGGGGCGAGCGCCACTTCCTCCAGCGCCTTCAGCAACATCTGCCATGTCCGGGCGAGAACCCGCATCGACAGCTTCTGCGCCAATGCCTGTCCACGGGTACGTTCATCGGGGCCGATCGTGGGGTCGTTCGCCGCCTCGGGCGTGATGTTGATGACCGAGAGCCAATGGGTCAGCTCCGCCAGGTCGCGCAGAACCGCCATCGGGTCGGCCCCGTCGGCATATTGCGCGCCCAGTTCATCGAGCGCGCCCGCCGCGTCGCCCGACATGACCTTCTCGAACAGGTCCATCACGCGCCCCCGGTCGGCCAGCCCCAACATCGCGCGGACCTGGTCGGCGGTGGTTTCGCCCGCGCCATGGGAAATCGCCTGGTCCATCAGGCTCATCGCATCGCGGACCGAGCCTTCGGCGGCGCGGGTGATCAGCGCCAGCGCATCCTCGTTGATCTCGGCCCCTTCCTTCTGCGCCACGCCCTGCAGATGGGCGATCATCACCTCGGGCTCGATCCGGCGCAGGTCGAAGCGCTGGCAGCGGGACAGGACCGTGACCGGCACCTTGCGGATCTCGGTGGTGGCGAAGATGAACTTCACATGGGCTGGCGGTTCTTCCAGCGTCTTCAAGAGCGCGTTGAAGGCGCTGTTCGAGAGCATGTGAACCTCGTCGATGATATAGACCTTGTAGCGCGCCGAGGCGGCCCGGTAGTGCACGCTTTCGATGATCTCTCGGATATCATTCACGCCCGTATGGCTGGCGGCGTCCATCTCGATCACGTCCACATGGCGGCCTTCGGCAATGGCCTTGCAATGGTCGCAGATGCCACAGGGTTCGGTTGTCGGTGTGCCGGTGCCATCCGGGCCGGTACAGTTCAAACCCTTGGCCACGATCCGCGCCGTAGTGGTTTTCCCGGTGCCGCGGATGCCCGTCAGGATGAAGGCCTGCGCGATCCGGTCCGCCGCGAAGGCGTTCTTGAGCGTGCGCACCATGGCCTCTTGCCCGATCAGATCGGCAAAGCTGGCGGGCCGGTATTTGCGGGCCAGAACCTGATAGCCTGTGTCGTTGGTCTCGGACATGGTGCCTCGCGTCGGGATGCGTTCGGGTCAGGTTAGAGCGTTTTGTCCGGGGGGTGAACAGGGGAGTTGAGCCTTGCGCGGGCTGAGAGGGCTGGACGCCTCCGGCGGGAGTATTTGGACCAAGAAGAAGGGGGCAGGGCGCCGCGTTAAGGTTAGGCAATTGTATATTTGACAAACCCACGTCTTGAGCGGGTATGTATCGTGCCCAAACGGAACGAACCAGACGCCCTCAGTCGTCTTGCTTCTCGTCCGGCTTCTGCTTCGCCAGCCGCTTCAACTTCTCGTCAAACCGTTCTTCGTCGTCGTTCGTCTCTAGCTGGCGGGCAGCTTCCTTGAACTTGTCGAGTTGACTCTTTTCTGTGTCGGGTGTTCCCATGTCATATGTCCAGTTGTTCAGAGCCTTATGAGTACGTGCTTTACATTGACGAGGCCGGAGACGATGGCCTTAGGCGAGTTAAGCCTATAGACCCAAACGGGGGAAGTGAATGGCTTTGCATTGGCGGCCTGCTTATTCGATCTCAATTTGAGACTGAAGCAGTGGATTGGGTCAAAGGTATCCGGACCGACATAAACGCCACTCAGGGTCCGGCACTTCATTATCGCGATCTATCTCCGACAAAGAGGAAGCGAGCCTGCGAACTCCTCGCAGAGCACCCATGTAGGCTATTTGCGGTTGCTTCGAACAAGAAAAACATGAGGGGGCACGACAACTCGCGCGCGGCGCGGCGTGGCGGGAAGCAATGGTACTACAACTACTGTGTTCGCTTACTTATGGAACGAGTTACAGATTTCTGCTTGCGCGATAGCTCTAAGCGCTTTGGGGGGCCGCGAAATGTTCGTGTCATATTCAGCTTACGAGGGGGGCACTCTTACGGCCAAACGAAAGCATACTGGGAACTATTGAAGGCTCAGGCGATAGGCAAAACGACATACCTCAACAAAAGGGAAATCGCCCATCAGGTGCTTCGCTTTGGCTTGGTAGAGTACGTTCCACACTATAGCCTTGCTGGTCTACAATTGGCTGATGTCGTCGCCAGTTCGTTTTATCAAGCCGCAGACGCCCTAGGCCCCAAATGGGCCATTGAGCCTGCCAAGGCCCTTGAGCCACGCATGGCGCGTGAATCTGGAGTGGTCGCTGACTATGGCCTAGTTTTGCAACCATCGCCACCTTGGAAGGCTGCACTCACCAACGATCAGAAGGCGATATTCTCGCACTACGGGTATATGTTCTAGGGGCGCGTGGGCCCCGGACCCAAGTTGCTTGGAGTCTAATAGGCTGTCATCCATATGGACAACCGTACTCCAAGCCGCCAGAGCCGCCTATCGCGCTCCAACATGGGTTATTCCCGGCGTATCCCACGCACTGAATCCTCGCATATATTGCGGAATCTGTCACGAAAATTCTCAGAAGGCGCGACATCTAGTCTTTATCTTCTTAGTCAAGCCTCGTTAGCCCGGTGATAGGTCAGACGTTTCCCTGCTGCCCCTGACAGCGCGATCACACTGCGCTCAGCATCCTCGACGCCGTTGGCCGAACGGTTGTTGTAGCGAAACTCAAACTCAGCCGCGTAGCGGTGCAGGTGCTTCTTGGCGCAGTGCTGGTAGACGCCCTTCATGCCGCGCTTGAAGATGCTGAAATAGCCCTCAATCGTGTTGGTGTGGATCGTGGCGTCACCCTTGCGGACATATTCGTTAGCGCGGTGCTGCACCGTCTGGTGATCTGCGAACTCCTTGCCGAGGGCCTTATACCAACCGGCCTCGTCGGTCATGATACGGGCTTCACGGGCAAGGTTTTCTTCAAGGATCGGGCGCAGGGTCTTCTGGTTGATGTTGTCCACGACGAAGTTGCGGGCCTGACCGGTGTTGCGGTCCACCAGCGTGACCAGCTTCATCTTGTGGTGATAGTGGCGCTGGTTCTTCTTCTTGCGGCGCTCGGGATCGTTGCCGATGAACGTCTCGTCAACTTCGACCATGCCGCCGCCAGCGCCGAAATCAAAGTCGCCATCGGTGCGCATCGCTTCGCGGATACGGTGAGACATGAACCACGCGGATTTATGGGTGATTTCCAGAACGCGGTGAAGCTGGTGGCTGCTGATGCCCTTCTTGCTGGACACCATCAGGTGGATCGCCTGGAGCCACTTGAACAGCGGGATATGGCTTTCTTCGAAGATGGTGCCCTTGCGGACGGTGAACTGCTTACGGCACTCGCGGCACTTCCAGAGGCCGTGACGCTCTTTGCCTTCCGGGTTCTTCTTGGAGGGCTTGGTGCGGACGCCCTCAAGGCGATAGGCGCGGTCTACAACACCGCAGTGAGGGCAGACTGGGCCATCGGGCCAGATGATGCTTTCAACGTGCGCAAAGGCTGCGGCTTCGTCGTGCATGTAAGGCTTGGACAGAACGGACATGGCGTTTCCCTCAACTTCTTGATGTTGATATGGGAATCCGCTATGGGTTTGTCAAGTATACAATCGCCTAAGGTTAACGTGTGGGGCGTTGTGATTTGGTAACCATGATGGGCTTGGCGCGGCGGATGCTATGAGCTAGGGTTGATCTGCCGCAAGGGGCGGCATCCAGGTCCGCGGAAAGCCGTCATCGGCGCCCCTGAACGATCGGAAGACCGAGCCTATCGGATTTTCTCATGCCCGGATCAGCGGACCGGCGGGCGCTATCGTGAGGAAACCGACGATGAAATCCCTCGACCAGTTGCGCCGTGACGCCAAGGCGTTGCGCAAGGCCCATGAGGCCGGTGATCCGCTTTCCCTGCAGCGGCTGAAAGTCCATCCGCCCCGCACCGGAGATGAGGCGCTCAAACATGCCGACTATCTGCACGTGATTGCCCTTGAATCCGGCTTTGCCAGCTGGCCCGCCCTGAAAGAGGCGCAGGAGCTTCAGGGGCTTGACCGGGCGGCGAAGCTGCAGAAGCTGAAGATGGCGCTGGCCCATGGTCAGAACGCTCGGGTGGACCGGCTGCTGGCCGATGTGCCGGATCTGGCGGAAGGTGTCTTTGGGCTGCAGGTGGCCCTGCTGAACCGCGAAACCGTGGAACGCATGCTGGCCGAAGACCCGGAGAGCGCAACGCGGGTTGTGGCGCATCAGTCGCCCCTGTGTTTCCTGGCCTTTTCCAAGCGCTTTCAGGCACAGCCCGAGCGGCAGGGCGATATGATCGCGATTGCAGAGCTGCTGCTGGCGCATGGCGCCGATGTGAATGACGGCCGCCCGGTCAGCCCGGACAGCGACCATCGCCTCTCGGTGCTCTATGGGGCGATCGGTCATGCCGGGAACATGGTTCTTGGCCAGTGGCTGCTCGATCACGGGGCCGATCCCAATGATGGCGAGTCGCTCTATCATGCGACCGAGCTTGGACATCACGACGGGCTGCGGATGCTGCTGGAGGCCGGGGCCGACCCCAAAGGCACCAATGCGCTGCTGAGGGCGATGGACTTCAATGATCATCAGGCGGTGCGGATGCTGCTCGATCATGGTGCGCGGGCTGATGATTTCGATGGCACCCATGTGGGGGGCGAAGCGCCCTGGGTGGTGCCGGCCCTGCATCAGGCGGCGCGGCGGATGTGCGATGCCGAGATGATCGACCTGCTGCTTGAGGCCGGGGCCGATCCGGGCCGGGTGTTCGAGGGCTGCACCGCCTATGGCTATGCGCGGGTCTTCGGCAATTCCGATCTGGCGCGCGCCATCGAAGCGCGCGGGGATGTGCCGGACCTGACCGAAGAGGAACGGCTACTGGCGATGGCGGCAGATGGGGAGGTGCCCGCGGGCGTCTATATTGACCCGGCGAAGTTGCCCGAGGCTTATCGCAATATCATCCGTATGATCCTGCACCTGCCCGGCAAGCTCGACCATGTGAAGCGGTTGGTTGCCATGGGGATGGAATATGACCGGCCGGACAACGAAGGACTGACTCCCGTACAGATTGCGGGTTGGGAAGGGCTGCCCGAGGTGATGGATTACCTGATGTCGCTCAGACCTGATCTTGCGCATGTGAACGGCTACGGTGGGACGCTGCTATCGACCATCCTGCATGGGGCGGATAATTGCCCTGCGCGGGCCGAGCGGGACTATGTCGCCTGTCTGCGGCTGGCGCTGGAACACGGGGTTGCCCTGCCCAAGGCCGCAATAGAGTTTGCCAATGAGGAAGAGATCGCCGAATTCCTGGCGGATTGGGCCGAGGCTCATCCCGGTGCGGTCGTGGATCAAGGAGCGTTCTGAACCATGGCAGGATTCTCAATATCAGAGCTGACGGCGGCGGGCGGGGTGCTTGGCATCTGCCCGCTGCCCGGACGGTTCCGGGACTATGGCACCGATCTGGCGGACATGCTGGACTGGCGGCCAGACGTCGTCTTGACCATGACAACCGTGCCCGAAATGGCGCGGCACGGGGCGGACCGGCTGGGGCAGGACCTGATGCAGGCCGGTGTTCGATGGGTTCACCTGCCAGTGGAGGATTTCGGGATTCCCTCCGATGATGTAGGGGCGATATGGCCGGATCTGGGTCCGGTTCTGGCGCGGGGCGGCCGGGTGCTGGCCCATTGCTACGGCGGCTGTGGCCGGTCCGGCATGGCGCTGCTGCGGTTGATGGTCGAGGCGGGCGAGTCCGGGTCGAAGGCGCTGTTGCGTCTGCGCGCTGCGCGGCCCTGCGCGGTTGAAACCGAGGCGCAGCGGGTCTGGGCATTCGCGGGAGGCCCGGCATGACGGCCTATATGATGCCGACGATGGAAGCGGGCGCAGCGCTGGCCCGGCGCGGGATCGAGGGGCCGGTCGTCATGCTGAACCTGCTGCGTCTGCGGGACGTGGCGGACTATTCAGCATCGCCTGAGCTTGCCCCGGAAACACCGATCTCGGGCCGGGATGCGTTCGACCTCTACATAGCTCATACCCTGCCATTGCTTCGGGACAGCGGCGGGGAGCTTTTGTTTTTAGGGGATGGTGGGGCCTTCCTGATCGGACCGCCAGAGGAGAAATGGGAGCTTGCCATGCTCGTCCGTCAGCATTCGGTCGAGCGATTCTTTGCCTTCGCTCAGGATGAGGCGATCATGGCAGGGATCGGCCACCGGACAGCCGCCATAAAGGACGCGCGCTTGCTGCCGCTGGTGGAAACCGGGTTGGCGGGGTAGGCTGTCGCCATGACGGGAACGCGACGACATACCGGCCTGAAACTCCTGCTGCTGCTTTGGCTTGCGGTCATGGCGGGATCGTTCCTGGCCTTTCAGCTGACAGCCGAAACGGGCGACGGGTTCACACGCGGCCTGAACCGGGTGCTGGCGTTCGTCGGCTGGCAATTCGCCGGGCTGATCATCGCGCTGATCTGCCTGTTTTTGAGGGCACGGGTAGAATGGGGCCGGCCCCTGCGCTGGATCGCGCTGGTGCCGGCCCTTGTGGCGGGGGCTCAGGTCTTGGCCTTCGTGGTCATGTATCTTGCGGCCTCTGCCGATATGCTCTGACCCAGGTCAGCGCCGGTATCGGTCTTTCTCCTGCTTCACGCTCTTGACGAGCTTGGCGAAGCTTTTATCCCGTGCGCGAGCCTCAGCCAGCGTTCGGGAATTGCGGGCGTCCTCGGCTTGCAGCTTGCGCCAGCGATTCAACCTCTCCGCATCCACTTGTCCCTCCTCGATGGCCGCCCTGATGGCGCAGCCCGGCTCGGTCTCATGCGCGCAATCGGAGAAGCGGCAGCTCTGTGCCAGATCATCCAGATCGGCAAAAACCGCGTCCACGCCGTCGCGCGCATCAGACAGGCGCAAGGCGCGCATGCCGGGCGTGTCGATCAGCCATCCGCCTGCGAGAGTCCGATGCAGGCCTCGCGCGGTAGTGGTGTGGCGGCCCTTGGCGTCATCCTCCCGAATGCCTGCGGTGGCGACGAGATCATCGGTCAGCGCATTGGACAGGGTCGATTTGCCAACGCCGGACGACCCGACAAGGGCCAGCGTCTGCCCGCCTTTGCACCATGGCGCCAAGAGTGCCGCATCCTCTGCGTCGGTGGCATTCAGCGCCACGGCCGTGACGAGCGGGGATAGGCGTTCGGCCCGCCGGACATAGCTGCGGGGGTCGTCCGTCTGATCGGCCTTGGTCAGGATCACCAGCGGCAGGCACCCGGCACTGGCGGCAAGCGCGAGATAGCGTTCCAGCCGCGCCTCGTTGAAATCGTCATTGCAGGACGTGACGATGCCGAGCGTATCGACATTGGCGGCAATCAGCTGCCTTTCCGCCCCGGTGCCTGCCGCACGGCGGGTCAGTTCCGTCAGCGGATCGAGGCGGCGGGTCACCTTCTGGCCGGTCGGGTCTGTCAGGACCCAATCGCCAACAGCGAACGCGCCGGTGGTCATGTCAGAGGGTGGCACCAGAAGGTGCTCCCCCGCAGGGGATAGGCCGGTCAGCCGGTCACGCGCGACCGAGGACAGGCGACAGGCAAGGGCGGGTTGCGCAGGATCATCGGCGATCTGCGCGGCGAAATGGGCCGACCATCCGAGGTCGGCAAGAGTCAGGTGTTTCAATGATCTGGTTCCCGGAACACACGTAAGACAAGCCCCAAGGGGCGGTTCGCTTTACGGCCGGGCGGACGGTGCCTAGGTCAGATCGTCTGACGGATCAGGCAGCGCGGGCCCGGAGGGATGTGACAATATCCATGAATCCTCCGGCGGCTGGTGTGGTGGTGAGAGGCTGGACATCGACCCAAGCGGGGCTCGTTGTGGCTGCTACCTTCCGGTCCTGACCAGGTTGGCGAGGCGCTTGCCCGCGCCAACCTCTCGACTCGGGATGTAGGCGATCTGAGATCGTTTCGCAAGGGCAGGGCTTCCCCGATTGCGCACCATGGCGCTAGACTGCCGCACGGTATTTGAGACAGGAGATTTCCCATGCGCCTTCGAGGAGTGACCCGCAGCCGCAACGTGATCGACAGGCGTGGCCGGGGTGGCCGGACCGCGGGCGGCATCGGTGGCGTGGGGCTGTTGGTGGTGCTGGCCATCGGCTATTTCACCGGCGTGGATGTGACGGGCCTGCTGGATCAGGCGGCCCCGTCGCAGCAATCGTCCGAAGTGCGTGAATTGACCGAGGCAGAGGAGCAGGCGGGCGATTTCGTTGCGCGGGTGCTGACCACGACGGAAACGGTCTGGACCGATGTTTTCCCCGACCAGCTTGGCCGCAGCTACCGTGCGCCGCAGCTGGTGCTGTTCAGCGAGGTCACGCAAAGCGGCTGCGGCGGGGCCTCGGGATCATCGGGGCCGTTCTACTGCCCGGCCGATCAGCGTGCCTATCTCGACACCGCGTTTTTCGGCTTCATGTCTCAGCGGCTCGGGGCCGGGGGCGATTTTGCCGCCGCCTATGTGATTGCCCATGAGGTCGCCCATCACGTGCAGAACGAGCTTGGCATTCTGGGGCAGGTCCACCAGCTGCGCGCCAGCATGAGCGAGCGCGAGGCGAATGCCCTGCAGGTGCGGGTAGAGCTTCAGGCCGACTGCCTGTCCGGGGTCTGGGCCTATCACGTCTCGGACCTGCTCGAGACGGGCGATCTGGAGGAGGCGCTGAATGCCGCAGAACGGATCGGGGATGACTACCTTCAGGCCCGCGCCGGTCGTCAGCCCAACCCGCATACGTTCACTCACGGCACCTCTGCGCAGCGGATGCGGTGGTTCCAGAACGGTCGTGCGTCTGGCGCGGTGGCGGATTGCGACACGTTCAGCGCCGCGCAGCTATAGGCGCGTCAGAGCGTCATTCCAAAGCGGTAGAACCCGTTCGGGGCGGGCCCGAGCGGGCGCAGGCCCAAAGCCGCCGCGCGGTCGGAATGCGCCACCGCGCCGGGTCCGGTGTCGTAAGTGACGTCCGTCCCGCCCAGGGGCGCGAAACGCCATGTCGGTTTTGCGTGCGGATGGATCGGAGAGGTGTCGCCGATATGGTCAGCCAGCAATTTGCGCACCGCAAGCGGGCTTTGCAGCACAGTCTCGCCCCGCGCCGCTGCGGGATGGTGCCCACCCCCCGCCGCGCGATAGCTGTTTGTGACGACAAGGAACTCATCCCCACGTGCCAAGTTCCGATCATTGTAGCGCAGGTCACGGATGCGACCGGGGCCGGGGAAGACCTGCTCCCCGTCTGCCGAATAGCGCGCGGGTTGTGAGACGTCGATGGTATAGCGCAACCCGACCAGCACGTCGAAATTGTAGCTGGAAAAGCCGGGGTCGAGCAGCGCCTGACCCTGCGCGCCGGGGGTGATCTGCAGAAAGGCGCTGGCGCTGCGTTCCAGCCAGTCGGTCAGGTCCGCGCCGGTCACGCGCAGCACCTGCAACGTGTTGGGAAAGGCGTAGAGATCGGCTGCGTTCCGGATGGTCAGGGGGCCTTCGGGGATGTCCGTGTAGTATCCCGGCCCGCCTCGCCCTCCACCCTTGAACGGGGCCACGGCGGACAGAAGGGGAAGACCGGCCAGCTTGTGCCCTTCCAGCGCGCGGCTGGCATGGGTCAGGGTTGCCTCTGCCATGAAAGCGAGCGTCGGGCTGTCCCCGGCCAGCGCGAAATAGGTTTCCAGCGGTGCACGGGTTTCCCCGATTGGCCGTCTTGTGTGGGCAAGCGTTAGTTCGTGGCGATCTTCTGACAGAGACAGGATGGCAGGCGAGGCCGGAACCGGCCCCTCCTTTGGCAAAACCGGATGAACGCAGGAGCAGGCATCGTTGATCTGCCAGCCGTCCCGGTAGATCAGATCGAGCGTGATCTGCCCCAGGTGCGACCCGAAAAACCCCGGCTGCACGACGGGCACGCCGTGGATCAGCCCCTTGTCCGCGCCATCGGGCCAGACCCGATGTGTGTGCCCCGCGACGATGGCATCCACCGCGCCCGAGGCGGCCAGGGGCAGCAGGGCGTTTTCCAGATCGGGCGCGTCCTGGTCCGGCCCCTGCCCGGAATGGCACAGCGCGACGACCAGATCGGCCCCAGCTTTTCGCAGGGTCTTTGCCTCTGCCCTCGCGGTCTCGACTATCGGGGATGTCCTGACCTTCCCGGTCAATAGCGTGCTGTCCCATTTCGTGACCTGCGGCGGTGTCAGACCGACTACGCCAATGCGCAGGTTTACGGTGCCGCCATCGGTTGCGTGCAATTCTGGGTTCAGGATGACAGAGCGGGGCATCAGGGATGTGCCGTCGGCCCGATCGACATTCGCAAGCACAACAGGGAAATCCGCACCTCTGACGGACGCCTCCAGAAACGGCAGCCCGTAGTTGAAATCGTGGTTGCCCACTGTCGCGGCGTCATAGCCCATGTGGTTCATCGCGGCGATCATCGGGTGCGGGGCGGTCAGGCCCCGTTCCTGCGCCACATCGCCCAGGGGGGTGCCCTGAAGCGTATCGCCATTGTCGAAGAGCAGACAGTTCGGTTCCGCCGCCCGCAGCCTGTCGACCAGCGTTGCGATACGGGCCAGGCAGGGGTCGTCCGCCTCGCCGTCGAGATAGTAGTTATAAGGGCGCAGGTTCGCGTGCAGGTCGGTTGTTGCCAGCACCACGAGCCGCAACTGCCGTCCCTCTGCCGGAATGGCTGGCCGGTCTGCCTCAGTCCGCATGAGATGTCTTTTCTGCTCGTCCTGTCCTCGGACCAATTAGACCAACTGGCCGGGAAATTACCAGCGACGCGCGGATACGGATTTACGGTTTGCGCCTGTTTCATGCATCTGCGACATTCCTGCCATAGCAACCTTAAAAAAGGTTAACGGATTCAAGCGGGAAGCAGGGATATGAAGCTTGCGGAGACAGTGACCTTCGGGGGATCGGGCCTCGATCGGTCGGCGCTGATGCGCGCGGATGAGGCCGGGCTTGCTGCGGCGCTGGAAAACGGGCGCGGCAGCGTTCTGCCCATCTGGCGCGGCAAACCGTTGATGGAGGAGCATGCGGGAGGCCAGCGGCTGGTCTGGCTGCCGGGGCAGCACCCGATGCTGGCCGATGCGTCTGCCGAACGGCTGTTTTTGGGAAATGACGACGGGGCGTTGCGCTTTGCCGCCGATATCTCTCGTTGGCAGCCGGAGGATCTGGATACGGACCAGCTGAATTCCTTCGCGGATCAGAGCCTGCAGGCCCATCCCGCCGCCTCAGACGGTCAGCTCTTCCGGGAACTGCGCCTTGCCATGACCCTGCTGACCCCGCGCGATGCGGAATTGGCGGCGACGGCCAAGGCGATGCTCAGTTGGCACCGGTCGCACCGGTTCTGTGCGCGCTGCGGGATCGAAAGCCGGATGACCCAGGCGGGCTGGCAACGGACCTGCCCCGATTGCGGCGCACATCACTTTCCGCGCACCGATCCGGTGGTGATCATGCTGATCACCCATGGCAACGACCTGCTGCTCGGCCGCTCGCCGGGCTGGCCCGAGGGCATGTATTCCCTGCTGGCGGGCTTCATCGAGCCGGGCGAGACGATGGAGGCCGCCGTGCGCCGTGAAGTGGCGGAGGAAACGGCGGTGAAGGTGGGGCGCGTGGGCTACCTTGCCAGCCAGCCCTGGCCCTATCCCTCGTCGCTGATGTTCGGATGTTGGGGTGAGGCGTTGAGCCGGGACATCACCATTGATCCGGCAGAGCTGGAAGACGCGATGTGGATCAGCCGGGAAGACCTGGCCGAGGCCCTTGCGGGCCGCCATCCGACCCTGCTGCCGGCCCGAAAAGGGGCGATTGCGCAGTTTCTTATGGAAAACTGGCTTGCGGACAGGCTGGACTGACGGGCAAACATTGACAGACTGACGATTGTAACGGGGACGGACCAGTATGATTTTCGAGACCAAAGAAGACGTTGATGTCCCCCGCGATTTCGCGTTCAGCCGCTTTGCGGATTTCACCCGCTACGAGGCATCGGCCCGCCAATACGGGGCCGATATCCGCCGCGTGAACGGGTTCACCGAGGTGGCCGAGGGGTGTTCGTGGCGCGGTTCCGCCGTAATCCGCGGCAAGGCGCGCGGGGTTGAGGCCACGGTCACCCGGTTGAATCGCCCGGAACATGCGCAGATGAGAACCACCGTCGGCGGCATGACCGTCGACGTGGATCTGTATTTCGATGACCTGGGGCCAGAGAAAACGCAGGTGCGGGTGACGGCTCACCTGAAGGCGACCACGCTGGCGGCGCGGCTGATCCTGCAAACGGTCAAGCTGGCGCGGCGCCAGATCCAGGGCAAGATCGATTCGCGGATCGTGGCGCTGGCCAACCAGTATGAAGACGAATACCGCCGTCAGCAGGGGCGCGGCTAGGCGTCAGTCGCGCAGCCGGTCCGCCGGGTAGGTGCCCAGAATGTGCAGATGCGAGGTGAAGTATTTCAGCTCGTCCATCGCAAGTTGCACATTGTGGTCATCCGGGTGGCCTTCGATATCGGCATAAAACTGCGTCGCGGTGAAGCTGCCGCCGACCATGTAGCTTTCCAGCTTGGTCATGTTCACGCCGTTGGTGGCGAACCCGCCCATGGCCTTGTAAAGCGCTGCCGGAATGTTGCGCACCTGGAAGACGAAGGTCGTCATCATGTGATCGGCACGGCGGGTCATGTCGGGCTGCTGCGACATGATCAGGAAACGCGTGGTGTTCTGGTCGTGATCCTCGATATGCCGCGCCAGAACGTCGAGCCCATAGATCTCGCCCGCCAGTTCCGAGGCCAAGGCCGCATGGGCCGGATTGCCCTTTTCCGCGATATCGCGGGCCGCGCGGGCATTGTCGGGGCTGACGCGCCCCTTGATCTGATGCTTGCGCAGGAAGCCCGCGCATTGCGGCAGCAGCACCAGATGGCTCCAGGCATCGGTGATATCGGCTATGGAACTGCCGGGAACCCCGAGCAGGTTGATATGTACCCGCACGAAGGCCTCGTCGACGATATGCAAGCCACTATCGGGCAACAGGCGGTGGATATCGGCGACCCGCCCATAGGTGGAGTTTTCCACCGGCAGCATCGCTTCGACCGCCGCGCCGCTGCGCACGGCCTCGATCACGTCCTCGAACGTGGCGCAGGGCAGGGCCTCCAGATGCGGGCGTGCCTGGTGGCAGGCCTGATGCGAATAGGCTCCGGGTTCTCCCTGAAAGGCGATACGAGCGGTCATTTCACTGACTTTCTTCAACAAGGGCGTTCTGTCGCGCTGACTACACCTTGCAAGCCGGGCAGGAAAGCCGGTAGATACCCGCCAACGCGAAATGTGGATGGGATAACCATGTTTGACACGATGACCCTCACCAAAGCCGTTGGCGGCGTCTGCGCAGCCTGGCTTGTTCTGCTTCTTGGCGGTTGGGCTGCTGACGGCCTTTATAGCGTCGGTGGCGGACACGATGCTCATGGCGAACATCTCGCCGGCTATGTGATCGACACCGGCGACGGCGATCACGCGGAAGAGGAAGAGGTGGAGGCAGTGCCCTTCTCCGAATACCTCGCCGCCGCTGACCCCGCCGATGGCGAAGGCGCGTTCCGGGCCTGCCGTAGCTGCCATTCGGTCGAACCCGGCCAGAACGGAACCGGCCCGTCGCTCTATGGCGTGGTCAACAGCGATATCGCATCGGTCGAAGGATTTGGCTATTCCGGCACCCTGGAAGGGCTGGAAGGCAACTGGACCCCGGAAGCGCTCAATGGTTTCCTAGAAAACCCGCGCGGATATGCGCCCGGTACCGCCATGTCCTATTCTGGTATGCGCGACGTGGAAGATCGCGCGGCGATGGTGGCCTACCTGGACTCGCTTGACGACTGATTCGTGACAGATGCGCAGGATTTGGCCGCCTTCCGGGCGGCCTTTTTCATTTCAGGGTCACGAAATTGTAATTCGCCTTGAACGAAGGTGGGGCTGGTCCTTAGGGTATCTGCACCCATAACTATACAAAGCAGGATATTTCGCAGTGGAGCGCAGCATGACCCGAACCCGCCAAGCGACCCGACCCGCCGTTTCCTGGTGGATGGCTTTGCCCCTGCTGGCCGCGTCCGTTCTGGCCACTCCCGGTTTTTCGCAGGAGGACGATCTGATCGTCACCCACGGCGTCTCGACCTTCGGCGATCTGCGCTATGGCCCCGATTTCGAACATCTGGACTACGTGAACCCTGATGCCCCGCAGGGCGGAGAGTTTTCCTTCGCGTGGTCAGGATCGTTCGATTCGATGCATCCCTATACCCGGCAGGGCCGCCCGGCGGTTCTGGCCTCGATCTTCTTCGAGTCGATGCTGGAGGGCACGTCGGACGAGATCGGCAGTTCCTACTGCCTTCTTTGCGAAAGCATCGCTTACCCCGAGGACCGGTCCTACGTGATTTTCACCCTGCGCGAGGAAGCGCGCTTTTCCGACGGCACACCAGTTACCGCCGATGACGTGGTGTTCAGCTATGAGATCCTGCGCGACGAGGGGCTGCCATCCTTCCGCGCCTCGATCGGGCTGACCATTGCCGGGGCGGAAGTGCTGGATGATCGCCGCGTTCGTTTCGATTTCAACCCCGAGGCCCCGCTGCGCGGCCGCATCGACAATGCCGGTGGCCTGCCGGTTTTCAGCCGCGCCAGCCATGAAGCATCCGGGCTGGATTTCGATGAAAGCCGGTTGGAGCCGCTGATCGGATCGGGCCCCTACATTGTGGGCCGTATCGAAGTGGGCGAGCGGACCGTGTTCCGCCGCAATCCCGATTACTGGGGAAATGATCTGCCGATCAACCAGGGCCGCCATAACTACGATGCGATCCGAATCGAGTATTACGGCGACGCCATTGCCGCATTCGAAGGCTTCACGGCGGGCCAATATACCTTCCGTCAGGAAAGCAGTTCCGCCCAATGGGCCACGGCCTATGACTTCCCCAAGCTGGAACAGGGGCTGGTCGTGCGTGAAGAAATCCCGGACGGAACCATTTCCTCGGGCCAGAGCTTCGTGATGAACTTGCGCCGCCCGCAGTTTCAGGACGTGCGCGTGCGCGAGGCCATTTCGTTGATGTTCAACTTCGAATGGACGAACCAGACCCTGTTCTACGGTCTTTACACGCCGAACGTGTCGTTCTGGGAAAACACCGATCTGTCCGCGACCGGCATGCCCTCTGACGCGGAGCTTGCCTTGCTGGAACCGCTGGCCGACATGCTGCGCCCCGAGGTGTTGAGCGAGCCGGTCTATACAATTGAGCCCGCGAACCCGGACCGGTCCTTCGACCGCCGCCGCGCGCGGCAGGCGCTGGCGCTGCTGGAAGAGGCCGGGTGGACGCCCGGCGATGACGGCATGCTGCGCAACGCGGCGGGTGAAACCCTGGAGATCGAATTTCTCAATGCCAGCCCGCTCTTTGACCGGATCATCAACCCTTATGTGGAAAACCTTCAGGCCATCGGTATTGATGCGCGCCTGAACCGGGTCGACAATGCCCAGTTCAGCCAGCGGGAACGGGACTATGATTTCGACATCATCACCGACCATTTCCCGATGAGCTATGAACCCGGATCGGGCCTGCGCCAGTATTTCGGGTCTGCCACGGCAAATGATTCCGTCTTCAACCCCGCAGGTGTGGCCGATCCGGCCGTGGATGCGCTGGTCGAGGCCGTTGTCGATGCGGAAACGCAAGAAGAGCTGAATGTCGCGGTCAGCGCGCTGGACCGCGTCCTCCGGTGGGAACGGTTCCGCGTCCCGCAGTGGTACAACCCCAACCACTGGGTGTCCTATTACGACATGTACCGTTACCCCGAGAACCTGCCGCCCTATTCGCTCGGCTTCCTCGATTTCTGGTGGATCGACCCGGATGCCGAGGCCGCCCTGCGCGACGCAGGAGCGTTCTAAGCCAAGATGGGCGCCTATATTCTCAGACGGCTGTTGCTGATGATTCCGACGCTGATCGGGATCATGGTGATCAACTTCGCCCTCGTACAATTCGTGCCCGGTGGCCCGATTGACCAGATCATGGCCGAGTTGGAGGGCGAAGGAGACGTCTTTGCCGGTATCTCTGGCGGTGGGGCCGAGGCTGGAGGCGCAGAGCTTGCGGGCGAAGACAATTACCTTGGCGCCCGCGGGCTGCCGCCCGATTTCATCGCCGAGCTGGAGGTGGAGTTCCACTTCGCCCGGATCGTCTGTGAAGACGGCTATGCCGGTGAACCCGATATCGAAGTTGAAGAATGCACGACCGAGGATATCCCGGCACTGGAACGCTTCTTCCTGATGATGTGGGACTACCTGCGCTTCGATTTCGGAGAAAGCTATTTCCGGTCCATCTCCGTCGTTGATCTGGTGCTGGAAAAGATGCCCGTGTCGATCACGCTTGGCCTGTGGTCCACGGTGATTGCCTATATCGTCTCGATCCCGCTTGGCATCCGCAAGGCGGTAAAGGACGGCAGCCGGTTCGACACGGTGACCAGCGGTGTCATCATCGTCGCCTACGCGATCCCCGGCTTCCTCTTCGCAATCCTGTTGCTGGTCCTGTTTGCAGGCGGATCTTACTGGCAATGGTTCCCGCTCAGGGGCCTTACGTCCGACAACTGGGAGGAGTTGAGCCTGATCGGCAGGGTGCTGGACTATTTCTGGCACATAACGTTGCCGGTTCTGGCCTCGACCATCTCGGCCTTTGCGACGCTGACGCTGCTGACCAAGAACAGCTTCTTGGACGAGATCAAGAAGCAATACGTTATGACCGCCAAGGCCAAGGGGCTGAGCGAGGGCAAAGTGCTCTATGGCCATGTCTTCCGCAACGCCATGCTGATCGTAATCGCGGGCTTTCCGGCGGTCTTCGTGTCGGTGTTCTTCGGCGGGTCGCTCATCATCGAGACGATCTTCTCGCTCGACGGCCTTGGGCGGCTTGGGTTTGAGGCGGCGGTCAGCCGGGACTACCCGGTGATCTTCGGAACACTCTTCGTCTTCGGCTTGATCGGGCTGGTGGTCGGGCTGTTCTCCGACCTCATGTATATCTGGATCGACCCCCGGATCGACTTTGAATCGAGGGAGACCTGAACCATGCGTCTTCCCCGCCTCTCCCCCCTGAACCGGCGCCGCTGGCGCAATTTCAAGGCCAACCGCAGGGCGTTTTGGTCGCTGTGGATCTTCGGCATCCTGTTTGTCCTGTCGCTCTTTGCCGAGCTTCTGGCCAATGACCGCCCGCTTCTGGTCAGCTATCGGGGAGAGCTTTATACCCCGATCTTCGCCTTCTACCCGGAAACGGAGTTCGGCGGCGACTTCCGAACCGAGGCCGTCTATCGCGATATCGAGGTGCAATGCCTGATCATCTCTGGCGGCATAGAGGATTGCTGGGATGACCCCGATACGGTGATCGAAGCCGCCCGGAACGGGGCACTGGCCGAAAGCATCGAGGATTTCCATCGCGGTTGGCTGATCTGGCCGCCGGTGCCTTATAGCTACAACACGGTCAACGATATCGGCGGTGCGGCCCCGTCCGCACCCGATGCGGACCATTGGCTTGGCACCGATGACACCGCGCGCGACGTGCTGGCCCGCGTGATCTACGGCTTCCGGCTGAGCGTGGCCTTCGCCTTGATCGTGACCTTCCTCACGTCGGTCATCGGCATCGCGGCAGGCGCGGTTCAGGGCTATTTTGGAGGGCTGGTGGACCTGCTGTTCCAAAGGGTGATCGAGCTGTGGGGGGCGACCCCAAGCCTATACATCATCATCATCGTCGCGGCGATTTTCCGAATGGATTTCTGGCTGCTGGTGTTCCTCATGACGCTCTTCGGCTGGACAGCGCTAGTGGGCGTGGTCAGGGCCGAATTCCTGAGGGCGCGGAATTTCGAATATGTCCGCGCTGCTAGGGCGCTTGGCGTGTCCAATCAGGTCATCATGTTCCGCCATGTGCTGCCCAATGCGATGGTAGCGACGCTGACCATGCTGCCCTTCATCGTGACGGGCACCATCGGATCGCTGGCCGCGCTCGATTTCCTGGGCTTCGGCCTGCCATCCTCGGCCCCTTCGCTCGGGGAACTGACGCTTCAGGCCAAGAACAACCTTCAGGCCCCGTGGCTCGGCTTTACCGCCTTCACAGCCTTCGCCTTCATGCTGTCGCTGCTGGTCTTCATCTTCGAAGGCGTGCGCGATGCGTTCGACCCCAGAAAGACCTTCCAATGACGTTGCTTCAGGTCAGAAACCTGTCGGTGAGCTTCACCCAGGACGGTGCCACGACCGACGCCGTGAAGAATGTCAGCTTCGAGGTCGGCCAAGGCGAAACCGTGGCTTTGGTGGGCGAATCCGGGTCGGGTAAATCGGTCACGGCGCTGTCAACCGTGTCGCTGCTGCCGGAAAGCGCCGAGGTGTCGGGATCGGTTCGGTACGAAGGCACCGAGATGATCGGCGCACCGGAGGCCGATCTGCGCCGGGTGCGGGGCAACGACATCAGCTTCATCTTTCAGGAGCCGATGACCTCGCTCAACCCGCTGCACACGATCGAGAAGCAGTTGGGGGAAAGCCTGGCCCTGCACCAGAACCTGACCGGCGCCGCGGCCGAAGCGCGTATTCTGGAATTGCTGCGCAAGGTTGGCATCCGCGACCCCGAAACCCGCCTGCGCGCCTATCCGCACCAATTGTCGGGCGGGCAGAGGCAGCGGGTGATGATCGCCATGGCCTTGGCCAACGGGCCAGATCTGCTGGTGGCGGACGAACCCACAACGGCGCTCGACGTGACCATTCAGGCGCAGATCCTCGAATTGCTGGCCGATCTGAAACGGTCCGAAGGTATGAGCCTGCTGTTCATCACCCATGATCTTGGCATCGTGCGGCGCATCGCCGACAAGGTTTGCGTCATGAAGGGCGGCGAGATCGTGGAGGCGGGCCCAACCGAAGACATCTTCGCCAACCCGCGACATCCCTATACCCGCTCCCTGCTGGCGGCAGAGCCTTCGGGCGAACCCGACCCGGTGCCGGACAACGCAGAGGAGATTGTCAGCACGGAAAACCTGCGCGTCTGGTTCCCGATTCAGCGCGGGTTGCTGCGCAAGACGGTCGGCCATGTGAAGGCGGTGAATGAGGCCACGATTTCCGTGCGTCAGGGCGAGACGCTCGGGGTCGTCGGTGAATCCGGGTCCGGCAAGACCACACTGGCGCTGGCGATTCTGCGACTGCTGTCCTCCGAGGGGCGGATTTCCTTTGTGGGAAATGAGATCGCTGGCTGGAATTCCACCCGCATCCGACCGCTGCGAAAGGATATGCAGGTGGTGTTTCAGGACCCTTACGGGTCGCTGTCGCCGCGAATGACCATTGAACAGATCGTTGCCGAGGGGCTGAGCGTTCATGAGGTTGCGGGCAATCACAATAGTTATGAGCTTGTGGCCGATATCCTGACAGAAGTGGGGCTGGACCCCGACATGATGCACCGCTACCCGCACGAGTTTTCGGGCGGCCAGCGGCAGCGCATTGCGATCGCGCGGGCGATGATCCTGAACCCGAAACTGGTTGTGCTGGACGAACCGACCAGCGCGCTGGACATGACCGTGCAGGTGCAGATCGTCGACCTGCTGCGACGGCTGCAGAAGCGGCACAACCTGGCCTATCTGTTCATCAGTCATGACCTGAAGGTGGTGCGCGCCCTGAGCCACAAGGTGATCGTCATGAAGCAGGGCGATATCGTCGAGGCAGGCACGAATGCCGAGATCTTCCGTAACCCCCGAACGGCCTACACGCGGGAACTGATGGCAGCAGCCTTCGGGCAGACCCGCGTCTGAGATGGGCCGCCCGGTTCAGATGGCCGAGCTGTGGCCCTCTTCGCGCATCTCGTATTCATCGAAGGCGCGCGCGATCAGCCGGGTCAGCGCACGGCCTTCCTGCCGGACGTGAAAGCCTTTGGCATCCCATGTCACCATGGCGGGAAATGCCTGCTCTGCCGTGCGATACAGAGCCTCCAGCTGCTGATCTCCGATCCCGAAATCGCGGCGGATTTCGGCAGTGTCGATATGAAAATCGCACATCAGTGCCTCGATTAGCCTTGCGCGCAGGCGGTCTTCGCCCTTGAAACAATGGCCCCGGCCGGTGGCGAGTTCCCCGGCGCGCACGGCTTTCTGATAGTCGGCAGTGCCCGAGGCGTTCTGCGCGAAGCCCTGCGGGAACCTTGAAATCGCCGAGGCTCCAAGGCCGATCAGCACGTCACATGTGTCGTCGGTATAGCCCTGGAAATTGCGCCTCAGATGCCCGGTGCGCGCGGCAACGGCCAGCCCGTCATCGGGTTTGGCGAAATGGTCGATGCCGATGTCCTGATAGCCATCCCATTTGAACAGGCGGCGGGCGGTTTCAAAGAGTTCCAGCCGTTCTTCCGGGCGGGGCAGGGAATCCGTCGGGATCATCGCCTGCCGCCGCGCCATCCACGGCACATGCGCATAGCCGTAGAGCGCCACCCGGTCAGGCGAGAGCGACAGAAGCATCTGGACTGAATCGGAAATCCGCTTCTGGTTCTGTTCCGGCAAGCCAAACAGGATATCGGCATTCAGCGAGGCGATGCCACGTGCGCGCAGCTGTTCCACAGCATCGCGGGTGACCTCGTAGCTTTGGATGCGGCCGATGATCTTCTGAATGCCGGGGTCGAAATCCTGCACCCCGATCGAGGCGCGGTTCAGCCCGGCACCGGCCAGCGCGTCCAGCCGCGCGGCGTCGATCTCGTTCGGGTCGATCTCGACGGAAAACTCCATGCCGTCGGAATAGGGGAATGCGCGCGCCAGTTCCTCGGCCAGATCGGTGATCATGGCGTCCGACAGCAGCGTCGGGGTGCCCCCGCCCCAATGCAGGCGCGCGACCTCGACCCCTTCGGGCAGCATTGCGCCGATCTTGCGGATTTCCTGCTTCAACGTCTCCAGATAGGCGCGGACAGGTTCGTCGCTGCGCACACCCTGGGTGCGGCAGGCACAGAACCAGCACAGCCTGCGACAGAAGGGCACGTGCAGATACAATGAAACCCGCGTTCCGGCGGGGATTGTATTGATCCAGTCCGCGTACACGCCTGAATCCACGTCGTTCGAGAACTTCGTGGCAGGCGGATAGCTCGTGTAACGCGGGACTTTTGCCTCGAAGAGTCCGAGGCGACGAAGTTGCGCAAGATTTTCCATTGCGATAGCTTTAGGGGGCGCAGGACAGACTGTATTTGATCGAGATCAAATGTCGAAATTTCGAGCGGAGCTCAAGGAAACGCAAATGCCCAATCGATCGCTGGCCGTTACAGAAATGGCGTGTGCGGATTGCCCGATCCGGCACCGCGCCGTTTGTGCCCGTTGCGAAAGCGATGAACTCGAAAAACTTGACGCGATCAAGTATTACAGGCGTTTCGAGGCCGGGCAGACCATTGCCTGGGCCGGTGACAAGATGGATTTCGTGGCCTCTGTGGTCGAGGGCGTTGCCTCGCTCACTCAGACCATGGAAGACGGGCGCCGTCAGATGGTTGGCCTGCTTTTGCCAAGCGATTTCCTGGGTCGTCCGAACCGCGAATCAGTGTCCTACGATGTGACCGCTGCGACCGATGTCATGTTGTGCTGTTTCCGTCGCGTCCCGTTTCAGGGTTTGATCGAAGAAACTCCGCATCTCAGCCAGCGGCTTCTGGAAATGACGCTCGATGAATTGGACGCGGCGCGGGAATGGATGCTGCTTTTGGGGCGCAAGACCGCAAGGGAAAAGATCGCGAGCTTCCTGTCGATTATCGCGCGGCGCGATGCGAGTTTGAAGAACTCGAAAAATGCTATGGAATTGGCGTTCGATCTGCCCCTGACCCGTGAGGCAATGGCCGACTATCTTGGCCTGACGCTGGAAACCGTGAGCCGCCAGATGTCTGCGCTGAAGCGCGACGGCGTGATCGAGTTGAAGGGCAAGCGCCATATCATCGTGCCGGATGTCGAGGCGCTGATGGATGAAACCGGCGATGACGCGGATGGCGGCGTCTATATCTGACCGGATCCTGAAATCTCATATGCTGGCGAAATCGGTGAAGATCTGACCGGGCGCGCGGGGCTTGTCGGCGGCAACGCGGACGCGGCGGTCGGAGGTGCGGGCGATGTCGGCAGTGGCGGGGCGCGGGCGGGGCTGGTGATGGGCGGTGCAGAACATGGGTTTGGGTCCTATGGGTTTGTGGTCGGTCTGTACGACTCACTATAGTGTAAAATAAACACTTACACAACAGGAAATTCAGCTTCCTTCAATTTTCGTTTGAGTTCAGCCTGTTGCCCAAAGGAAAGGGGCACCCTGCGGATGCCCCTCCTACCGATGCCGTTGGATCGACGCAGCCTAGTGAGCCATCAGCACCGGAACTTCGGCCTGCTCCAGAAGATTGCGGGTTGCCCCGCCCAGAATCGCCTCGCGGAAGCGGGAATGCCCGTAGGCCCCCATCACCAGCAATTCTGCATTCTGATCGGACACATGGCGCAGGATCATGTCAGACACGCGCGGCAGGGTCTTGGCGACAATCGAAACCTCGACCTTCACACCATGGCGGTTCAGCATCTCGGACAGCTCGCTGCCGGGGTCGGCACTGTCCGTACTATGGGTCTGCGGGTCGATGATCAGGATGTTGACCTCGCCCGCCGCAACCAACAGGGGCAGGGCACGGCGTACCGCCGACATCGCCTCGGCGCTTTCGTTCCAGGCGATGACGACCTTGGAGGGCGTGGTGCCGGGCGCTGCGTCGCCGGGCAGGACCATCACAGGCGCTTGCCCCTGGAACATGGCGGATTCGACGATCACCGGCGCATCCATCGTGCGGTTCGGCCCATATGGTTTGGGTAGCATCACCAGATCGGCAAAGCGTGCACGCCGTGCCACAAGCCCCGCGACCGTGGCGGTCTGGGCAACCACGGCATCGACACCCCAGCTGACCTCGGTGCGGCCAAGCCGTTCGCGCACGGCCGCTTCGATATCCTTGGCCTCGCTTTGTGCCTGCATCAGGGTCTCTTCATGCATCAAGGCAGTGGCCCCTGCAAAATAATACCCGGTCTGAGTCCGGTCGATGCCAAGGCAAAGCACGTTCAGATGCGCCCCCTCGGCCCGAACGAAGGGCAGAGCGGCTTCCAGCACCGGCCCCACATCGGCAAGATCGGTGATGACGGTGAAAACGGTTTTATAGGCCATGATTGGTCCTCCGTGGCTGCTGATTAATCATTATCGTGCACGTCACGGGCACACATTGACCTGCATCAACAGGAACCTTCGTCAAACTTGACATGGATCAAGGCCCCAATGCTGCAGCTGCGCGATTTGGGGAGCAGATGGAACAGTCCCGGATGGCTCGAGTCGAGTCGGTACCGGGGCACGACGAAGGGACGATCGATGCTTGATTACGTAAAGCTACTGATCCTTGGCCTGGTTGCGGTGCTGGCCGCGATCGCGGCCAGTTATGCCCGGGACATGATCTATATGATCCATATGATCCTGGTCATGGTGACAGCGGCAGGGCTTTTCCTGTGGCAGCTGCGCCGCACAGATGAACCGGTTCCGGCTGCGGTACTGGAAGCGGAATACATGGATGGCCCGGTTCGGGTCGGTGTTGCGCTGACCGCCTTCTGGGGCGTTGTGGGCTTCCTTGTGGGGGTCTTCATCGCGTTTCAGTTGGCCTTCCCCGAGCTCAACTTCGAATGGGCGCAAGGGTATCTCAACTTCGGTCGTCTGCGCCCGCTGCATACGTCAGCGGTGATTTTCGCATTCGGTGGCACCGGCCTTCTGGCCTCGTCCTTCTATGTCGTGCAGCGGACCTCTGCCGCGCGCCTGTGGGGCGGTGGTCTGGCCTGGTTCGTGCTGTGGGGCTACCAGTTCTTCATCCTGCTGGCCGCAACGGCCTATGTGCTGGGTGGGACGCAGGGCCGCG
Organism: Nioella sp. MMSF_3534; assembly: GCF_030732985.1. Classification (GTDB taxonomy): domain Bacteria; phylum Pseudomonadota; class Alphaproteobacteria; order Rhodobacterales; family Rhodobacteraceae; genus Nioella. Next base: position 14,045 of record NZ_JASHJX010000042.1, on the reverse strand, counting down.
AATATGCGGAGCCCGAGTGGTATATCGACCTGTGGCTGACCATTGTCTGGGTGGCTTACCTGCTGCTCTTCCTCGGTACGCTGCTGAAGCGGAAGGAACCCCACATCTACGTGGCTAACTGGTTCTACCTCAGCTTCATCGTCACCGTTGCCATGCTGCACGTGGTCAACAACCTGGCCGTGCCGGTGTCGATCTTCGGCTCGCGCTCCGTCTCGCTGATGTCAGGCGTTCAGGATGCCATGACCCAGTGGTGGTACGGCCACAACGCCGTGGGCTTCTTCCTGACCGCGGGCTTCCTGGGCATGATGTACTACTTCATTCCGAAGCAGGCTGAGCGTCCGGTTTACTCCTACAAGCTGTCGATCATCCACTTCTGGGCCCTGATCTTCCTGTATATCTGGGCCGGTCCGCACCACCTGCACTACACCGCGCTGCCAGATTGGGCCTCGACCCTTGGCATGGTGTTCTCGGTCGTGCTGTGGATGCCCTCCTGGGGTGGCATGATCAACGGTCTGATGACGCTGTCCGGCGCATGGGACAAGCTGCGCACGGACCCGATCCTGCGGATGATGGTGACCTCGGTCGCGTTCTACGGGATGTCCACGTTCGAAGGCCCGATGATGTCGATCCGCGCGGTGAACTCGCTGTCGCACTACACCGACTGGACCATCGGTCACGTGCATTCCGGTGCGCTCGGCTGGAACGGGATGATCACCTTCGGGATGCTCTACTACCTGGTTCCCAAGCTCTGGGGCAAAGAGCGCCTCTACAGCCTGCGGATGGTCAGCTGGCACTACTGGCTCGCCACCATCGGCATCGTGCTCTACGCGGCATCCATGTGGGTGACCGGTATCATGGAAGGCCTGATGTGGCGTGAAGTGGACGCGCAAGGGTTCCTCGTGAACAGCTTCGCCGACACCGTGGCCGCCAAGTTCCCGATGTATGTGGTCCGTGGCCTGGGTGGGACGATGTTCCTCGGCGGTGCGCTGATCATGTCCTACAACCTCTGGATGACCGTGCGGAAAGGGGCTGCCAAGGCAGACACCACCGTTGCGGCACCCGCAGAATAAGGAGGGAACCAAGATGGCTTTTCTCGACGGACACAAGAAGATCGAGACCAACGCGACCCTCCTGCTGGTGCTGAGCCTTGGGGTGGTCACCGTCGGCGGGATCGTGGAAATCGCCCCCTTGTTCTACCTGGACAACACGATCGAGGAAGTGGAGGGCATGCGCCCCTACTCCCCGCTCGAACTGACCGGGCGCGAAATCTACATTCGCGAAGGGTGCTATGTCTGCCACAGCCAGATGATCCGCCCGATGCGGGACGAGGTGGAACGCTATGGGCACTACAGCCTCGCGGCAGAGTCCATGTATGACCACCCGTTCCAGTGGGGATCGAAGCGGACGGGGCCCGACCTTGCCCGCGTCGGTGGCCGCTACTCGGACGAATGGCATGTGGATCACTTCACCGATCCGCAGTCGGTGGTGCCGGAATCGGTGATGCCGTCCTACGGCTACCTCGCCGAGACCGAGATCGAGCCCGGCTATATCGCCGATCTCATGGCGACGCACCGGATCGTGGGTGTGCCCTATACCGACGACATGATCGAACAGGCGGCCTACGACTTTGTCGAACAGGCCACCGATTTCGGTGATGACGCGGTGGCGGAACGCTATCCCGGGGCGCAGGTGCGCGATTTTGACGGAAATCCGGCAGTGACCGAGATGGATGCTCTGATCGCCTACATGCAGATGTTGGGCACGCTGGTCGACTTCTCGACCTTCACGCCCGACGAAAGCCGGTAATGGGGGCCTGACAGATGGAAGATACCTACACCATCATGCGGGTCTTCGCGGGAAGCTGGGGACTGGTTTTCATGTTCCTCGTCTTCGTCGTTGTGATCCTGTTCACCTTGCGGCCGGGTAGCCGCAAGGTCCATCAGGACACCGCGAACATCCCCTTCCGCCACGACGACAAGCCGGCCCGGGCGCCTTTGCCCGGCGCCCAGGACGCCCATCTTACGGAGGCGCGGCAATGACCGAAGAAAAACATCCCGAAGAACAGATCCTGCAAGAGGGTGATCCGAATACCACCGGTCACATCTGGGATGGGATCAAGGAGTTCGACAACCCGATGCCGCGTTGGTGGCTATGGACCTTCTATGCCACGATCGCATGGGGCGTGGTCTATACCGTGCTCTATCCGGCCTGGCCCTTGGTCAGTTCCGCGACATCCGGTGTTCTGGGGTACTCGACCCGGGGCGAAGTGGCTGCCGATATCGCAACCTTCGAAGAGATGAACGCCCCGATCCGCGCGCAGATCGAAGAGGTGGAGCTTGCGGCAATCACTGCCGACGAGAACCCCGACCTCTACAACTACGCAATCCAGGGCGGCGGCGCGATCTTCCGCACCTGGTGTGCGCAGTGCCACGGTTCTGGCGCGGCTGGTGCGGTCGGCTATCCCAACCTGCTGGACGATGACTGGTTGTGGGGCGGATCGGTCGACGAGATCCACTATACCATCAGCCACGGCATCCGGAACGAGGACGACTTCGATGCCCGCTACTCCGAGATGACCGCCTTCGACGAGATCCTGTCGGACGAGGAAATCACGAGCGTGGTGCAGTATGTCCGCAACCTGTCGAACCAGGAACATGATGCGACGCTTGCCGCCGCAGGCGAAGAGGTGTTCCTCAACAACTGTGCATCCTGCCACATGGATGACGGCACCGGCGACCGGTTCCTCGGTGCCCCCAACCTGACCGATGCCATCTGGCTCTATGGCGGGGATGAGGCATCGCTGGAGCATACCGTTCGCTTCTCGCGGTTCGGCGTCATGCCGCCGTGGTCGGCGGAAGCCAGCGCTGCCGGTCGTCTCAGCGAAGCCGAGATTCGTTCGGTGTCCATCTACGTCCATTCTCTGGGCGGCGGGGAGTAATCCCCGACACAAGATCCGAAGACCCCTCCCGGTCTTCGGTGCACGGTGCCGGCCTTGGTCCTGTTCGCGCGTTTCCTACAGGGCCGGCACCAAAACAGACAAGAGATCCCAAAGGCCCCTCCCGGCCGGCGGGACTGGTGTCGGCCCTGGTCCTGTTCGCGCGTTTCCTGCAGGGCCGACACCACAAGAGACAAGAGATCCGGAGGCCCCTCCCGGCCGATGGAAAGGGTGTCGGTTCTGGTCCTGTTCGCGCGTTTCCTGCAGAACCGACACCTCCCTTGTCCCGCGCGGCACCTATCGTGACACCTTATCCCTTGTGCAGGACGCAGCAATCTCGCGTGGGTTGATCCACCCGCAGGTCCGATCCCGTTGCGCTTGTCAAATGCCAACCTTTCCCTGAGGCCGGTTGTTGCGTTTCTACGGGTGAATTGTCGCATCAGACTGCAAAACCTATTCCGGCAACTCATCTTTTTTGCAGTGCAGCGGCGATTCTTGATCCACGTCAAAGTTTACAACCGCCCCCGCGCCTAAACACCAGACAAGCCAAGGCAATCCGCACGTAAAGGGACGATCCCGTCATGAGTTCCACAGAACAACCGAAAAAGCTCTACGCCGCCCGTGAACCTGTCTTTCCCAAGCGCGTGAGTGGCAATTTCCGGAACCTCAAGTGGATCATCATGATCGTCACCCTGGGCATCTATTACCTGACGCCCTGGATCCGGTGGGATCGCGGCCCCTCGCTGCCCGATCAGGCGGTGCTGCTGGACCTTGCCAACCGCCGCTTCTTCTTCTTCTGGATCGAGATCTGGCCGCATGAATTCTACTTCGTCGCGGGCCTTCTGATCATGGCCGGGCTTGGCCTGTTCCTGTTCACGTCGGCGCTTGGCCGGGTCTGGTGTGGCTATGCCTGCCCGCAAACCGTCTGGACGGACCTTTTCTATACGGTGGAACGCTGGATTGAAGGCGACCGCAACGCGCGCCTGCGCCTGTGGAAAGCCAAGTGGGACGGCAGGAAGATCCGCCTTCGGGTGTTCAAGTATATCAGTTGGTTCCTGATCGCGGTCGCCACCGGCGGGGCCTGGGTGTTCTACTTCACCGATGCGCCGACCCTGCTGGTTGATCTGGTCACCTTGCAGGCGCCCTACGTGGCCTATGTCACAATCGGCATCCTGACCTTCACCACCTTCGTGTTCGGCGGTTTCATGCGCGAACAGGTCTGCATCTACATGTGCCCCTGGCCGCGGATTCAGGCGGCGATGATGGATGAAGACTCGCTGACTGTCGCCTATCGTGACTGGCGGGGCGAACCGCGCGGCAAGCACCGCAAGGGCGCGGATGCCGACCAGCTTGGCGACTGCATCGACTGCATGGCCTGCGTCAATGTCTGCCCGGTGGGCATCGACATCCGCGATGGTCAGCAACTGGAATGCATCACCTGCGCGCTGTGTATCGACGCCTGCGACGACATCATGGCCAAGATCGGCAAGCCACGCGGCCTGATCGACTACATGGCCCTTACGGACGAGGCGAATGAGCGAGCCGGGAATGCCAAGAAACCGGTCTGGCAACATATCTTCCGCCTGCGCACGATCATCTACACCGTGCTGTGGTCCGCAATCGGCATCGGCCTGACCGTGATGCTGTTCATCCGTTCCGACATCGACATCACCGTGTCGCCGGTGCGCAATCCGACCTACGTGACCCTGTCGGACGGAACCATCCGCAACACATATGATGTGCGGATCAGAAACATGCAGCACGATGCAACGGACTTCCACATCTCGCTGACTTCGGACGAGATCCTGCGGGTGGAACTGGAGGGCACCGACCTCCTGACCGTGACTGTGCCCGCCGACACCACCCAGTTGCAGCGGGTCTATGTCCTGGCACGCCCGGGCGATCCGGCAGCAAGCCTGGACCGCACCGATTTCCGCCTTTGGGTGGAAGACCAGAGCAGCGGCACACGGACCTTTGAGGACACCGTGTTCAACGGACGGGAGAACTGACATGAGCGATGCAGACCAACAATCGGGGGGGCGGGAACTGACCGGCCGCAAGGTTCTGATGATCTTCATTGCCGGATTCGGCATCATCATCGGTGTGAACCTGTTCATGGCGTTCAATGCAGTCAGCACATTTCCGGGGCTGGAGGTGTCGTCTTCCTACGCGGACAGTCAGGATTTCAATCTGAGGCGCGATGCGCAGGAGGCGCTTGGCTGGAATGCTTCGGTCGAGGTTGATGCCGAGTCCGGTGTGCTGACCCTGCATCTGGTCGATGACAGCGGCCAGCCTGTCGCGCCTGCGGAATTCGAGGCGCTTCTGACCCGCCCCACCAACCGCGAGGAAGATCAACTGCTGGAGCTGACCCGCAACGCCGGGGCCTTTACCGCACCGGTTGAGGTGTCCGAGGGCCGCTGGCGTCTGCGCCTGACCGGCACCGCCCGCGACGGCACCGATTACCGCCACAACATCACCTTCACCGTGCGGGGATAGGCCTGCCATGACTGCCACGTTCGAGCATCCAAGCCCCGCCGTTTGCCCCGCCTGTTCCGTCACCCCGGCGGCAGAGGCGCTGGCGGCGGTGCCGCAGGACGCGCGGCTGATGCTGTCGCTGCCGGGCATCCATTGCGCGGCCTGCATCTCGACGGTGGAGAAGGCACTGGCCAAGGCACCGGGCGTGCATTCCGCTCGGGTCAACCTGACGCTCAAACGCGCGATGGTCGAGGCCGATGCAGACGTGACGGCAGAGGATCTCGTGCAGGTGCTGGATCACGTGGGGTATGAGGCGCACGAGCTCGACCCCGGCGTGCTGGCCACGACCGAGGCCGACAGGGCCAGCAAGGACCTGCTGATGCGGCTGGCCGTGGCGGGCTTTGCGATGATGAACGTGATGCTTCTGTCGGTTGCCGTCTGGTCGGGGGCCGAAGGCGTGACCCGCGACATGATGCACTGGATCTCGGCCTTCATCGTGCTGCCCGCGATCGTGTTCACCGGCAAGCCCTTCTACGTAAACGCGTGGTCCGCGCTGAAGAACGGGCGGCTCAACATGGATGTGCCGATCACGCTGGCGATCCTGCTGGCCGTGGGCACGTCGCTCTATGAAACCATTCATTCCGGCGAACATGCCTATTTCGACGCGGCGATTTCGCTGACCTTCTTCCTGCTCGCGGGCCGCTATCTCGACTATCGCACCCGCGCCTCGGCCCGCTCCGCCGCTCAGGAACTGGCGGCAATGGAAGTACCGCGCGCATTGCGCCTGTCAGGGGATGGAGAGACCGAAACCGTGGGTGTTGCGGAACTGGCTGTGGGCGACATCGTTCTGGTCAAGCCCGGTGGCCGTGTGCCCGTGGATGGCGTGGTGCGCGACGGCACGTCAGAGATCGACCGCGCCCTGATGACCGGCGAAAGCCTGCCCGCCTTCGCGGGGCCCGGCACGGCCGTGTCGGCAGGCGAGGTCAACCTGACCGGGCCGCTTACCGTCGAAGTGACGGCGGCAGGCGAAGACACCGCGCTGCACCGTATCGCCGATCTCGTCGCCATCGCGGAATCGGGGCGCAACAACTACACCTCGCTCGCCGATCAGGCGGCGAAGCTCTACGCGCCCGGCGTCCATATCCTCTCGGCCCTCGCGGCCGTGGGCTGGTATCTCTACACTTTCGACCTGCGCGTGTCGCTGAACATCGCCGCGGCGGTTCTGATCATCACCTGTCCTTGTGCGCTGGGCCTTGCCGTGCCTGCGGTGACCACCGCCGCCTCTGGCCGATTGTTCCGCAAGGGGATGCTGATCAAGGACGGCACCGCCATGGAGCGGCTGGCCGAGGTCGATACGGTCGTCTTCGACAAGACCGGCACCCTGACCATGGGCGCGCCGCATCCCGTGGGACTGTCCGATCTGCCCGCAAATGCGCAGGGCGTGGCCCTGGCTCTTGCAACGGTTTCGGGACACCCGCTGGCCGAAGCGCTGGCCCGCGGTCTGCGTGACCTGGGCCGTTTGCCAGAGACACTGAGCGACGTGCGTGAAGTGCCGGGCTATGGCGTCGAGGGCCGCTGGAATGGCAAGACCGTCCGCCTTGGCCGCGCCACATGGGTGGGGGCCGAAGCGCCCGACATGACGGCAACGTTCCTTCAGATCGAGGATGAGCCTCCTCTGCCCATCACCTTCACGGATTCCATGCGCCCCGGTGCGAAAGAGGCCGTTGAAGGGCTGCGGGCGAACGGTCTGCGCGTGATCCTGATATCAGGCGACGCCAGGGGTGCGGTGGAACGCTTTGCAGCAGACATCGGGATCGACGAGATTATGGCCGAAGCGCTGCCCGATCAGAAAGCCGCCCGCGTGGCGGAACTGGCCTCCGGCGGAGCGAAGGTGCTGATGGTGGGGGACGGGCTGAACGACACGGCGGCCCTGACCGCGGCGCATGTCTCGATTTCTCCAGCCTCGGCTCTGGATGCAGCGCGCGTTGCCTCTGACATGGTTCTGCTTGGCAAGGATCTGGCGCCGATTGCCGATGCGTTCGAAACCTCGGTCAAGGCCCGCGCGCGCATCCGCGAGAACTTCTCGATCGCCACGGTCTACAACATCATCGCCGTGCCCTTCGCCATTGCCGGGTTCGCGACGCCCCTGATGGCGGCCTTGGCGATGTCGACAAGCTCGATTACCGTGTCGCTCAATGCGCTGCGCCTGCGCTGATCCGAAAGAAGGCCCCCGATGGATGTTCTCGTCATACTGATCCCCGTGTCCCTGTTTCTGGGCGCGCTTGGGCTGGTCGGGTTTTTCTGGCTGCTGAAGCGGGGGCAGTTCGACGACCCCGAGGGCGACGCCAACCGCATTCTCAGCGGCGACTACGACGACCACCCGAAACGCTAGGCGCGGGAAAGGTTTTTGCAAAAACCTTCAAAGGATCTTGCAAGATCCTTCCAGCGCCACATGGCAAAGGAATCTCAGGGTCCGTAAGTCGTGCAGGTGATGTTCCGCGACATCAGCCGTGCGCAGGCCCGCTCCGCCTGCTCTTGCCCCATGCCCGCGAATTGCGCTTCGAAGCCGCCGGTGCGTTGCACGACGTTGCGCAATGCCTCGTCAAAGGTGCCCAGTTCCGCCAGCGCGGTCCGCAGCAGCAGCTGTTCGGCGGCAAAGCGCGACGGGTAGCGCCCGAGTGACACACCGTAAAGTCTGCTTCCGCTCGACGAGGCCCGCGTGACGATCTCCTGCACGGGCGGTTCCGGGTCGGGGTCGATGACTGCAAGTTCGATTTCGGTCGAGTCGTAGGCTACGATTTCCGGGCGCTGGACAGGCGTCACGCTTGCCAGAAGCGAGTCATCGCTCCCTTGTTCGATCTCTGTCTCCGTCTCCAGCACCTCGGCCTCGGCCATGGCTTCGGTGCCCGCGTCATCAATCTCTTCCGGGCGTGGTTCGGGTATGGGGATCTCGCTCAGGTCTTGTTGCGGTGGCTCGGCCAATGCGTCTTCTACCGCGTCTTCGACAGCAGCGATCAGGTCTGGCGAAACCTCGGGAATCTCTTCGGGCTCCGCCACCGGCAGCGGACGGGGAAGCGGCCTCAGGCTGCTTGTCACCAGGCCATTCGGCCGGATCGTATGCCCGGCCCGGCCATCCCCCGGACCATAAGAGGGGAGTTCCGGTCGTCGGATCGTGGCATTCGCCGGAGCGCGGGCAAATCCCATGTCCAGCAGTTCCATGATCCGTTCATTCCGGCTGGCTGTGGACCTGCCGCCGAACACCGTCGCGATGATGCGGACATTGCCCCGCTCTGCCGATGCCACGAGATTGTAGCCCGCCGCGCGCGTGTAACCCGTCTTGATCCCGTCCGCCCCGCGATAGGCGTCCAGAAAGCGGCGATTGGTGTTGCGCACGGTGGCAATCCCGGCATCCGCCGTGCGGCGCGAGAACAGGTTGTAATACTGCGGATAATCGAAAAACAGCCGCCGCCCCATCGTGGTCATGTCGCGGGCCGTGGACAGGTGGCCGTCTTCAGTCAGGCCATGCGCATTGCGGAAGGTCGTGCGTGTCATGCCGAGCGCTTCGGCGGTCCGGTTCATTCGCCGGGCAAAGGCCGCTTCCGAGCCGGAAATCGCCTCACCGATCGCGGTGGCCGCATCATTGGCGGATCGCACCGCAGCGGCCCGGATCAGGTAGCGCAGGCGGATCGTGCTGCCTGCCTGCAATCCGAGCCGGGAGGGTGGCTCTGCCGCCGCGTTGCGGGAAATCCGCACCTGCGTATCCAGGGTGATCTCGCCAAGACGGACCGCCTCGAACGCGATGTAGAGCGTCATCATCTTGGTCAGCGAGGCCGGGTGCAGCCGCGTGTCGGCGTTCCTCGAATGAAGGACTTCACCAGTGCGCGCGTCGATGACCATGGCCGCATAGGGGGCCGCCTGTGCCGGGGAAACCACGGCCAGGAGTGTGCCCAATAGCACAACAAGACCCGTCAGGGTCGAAAGGAGCGTTCTTCGGATCACGAAACTGCTCTGTCTGCCTCTGTTGCCGTCTGTTGCGGCTTTGAGACGAGACTAGGGGATAATTTCATAAGAATCCATCATTAACCGTGATTCAATTTGTGGTCATTTTGAGGCAATCGACATGTCGGGGCGCGCGACGATCTGGCCGCAATATCTGCACCTGCGCCTCTGGACCTGCGCTGGCCGATTGGGCACAGTCCCGCCGACCGCGAAAGGAGACCCCGATGAGCGACCCGTTTGATCCCAGAAAAGCCCGCGCCTCGGCCTGGTTCCGAGAGCTGCGCGACCAGATCGTCGCCGCCTTCGAAGCGCTGGAGGACAGCCAGTCCGAGGGACCCTTCGCAGGCCAGCCCGCGGGCCGGTTCGAGGTGACAGACACCAAGCGTGCCTCGGAGGATGGATCGGATGCGGGTGGCGGGTTGATGAGCGTCATGCGCGGCGGGCGCGTGTTCGAGAAGGTGGGCGTCAATGTCTCGACGGTCTTCGGCCAGCTCGGCGCGCAAGCGCAAAAGGCCATGGCCGCGCGCGGTGTGCCGGGGATGGAGGACGATCCGCGCTTCTGGGCCTCGGGCATTTCTCTGGTGGCGCATATGCAAAACCCGCACACCCCCGCCGTGCACATGAACACACGCATGTTCTGGACGCCGCACGCCTGGTGGTTCGGAGGCGGGTCCGACCTGAACCCCTGCGTCGAATATGACGAGGATACCGCGCATTTTCACGCCGTGCAGAAAGCGCATCTCGATCCCCATGGGGACACGCTCTACCCCGAACTCAAGGCCTGGGCGGACGAGTATTTCTTCATCCCGCACCGGGGCCGCGCGCGGGGCGTGGGCGGCATCTTCATGGACGACCGTAACAGTGGCGACTGGGAAGCGGATTTCGCCCTGACGCAGGACATTGGTCGCGCCTTCCTGCCCGCCTTCCTGCCGGTGACGGAAAAGCGCCGCAACACGCCCTGGACGGAGGCCGACAAGGACACGCAGCTGGTGCACCGGGGGCTCTATGCCGAATACAACCTTGTGTATGACCGGGGCACCAAGTTCGGGCTGGCCACCGGGCATGACGCGAACGCGGTGCTGATGAGCCTGCCGCCGCTGGCCAAATGGGTATAGCACGCTGCATCCAGATCGAGGCGTTCCTGCCGACGGAGAAAGCCCTGACGGCCGCACGGATTGCCGAACGCCTTTCCGAAGATCTGGCTCTTGCCCAGGTGCACACAGCCCCACATCCCGAAGGTGGTCACATCGCGCGGTTTACCTCTGCGATTTCCGGGGAAAGCTGGGCCGAGGATGTGCTTATAGCCTTGACGCTCGCCGGTCGGTTCGGGCGGGATATCCGCGTGAATGGAAGGGCATCCGAAGCGCTGACCATCGCGGTGATCGCACCCACCGTTGTCGGGGTGGAGAGCGTGACGCTGGACCTTGCACGGGAAGGAGAGCCGGAATGACCGGAAAAACCGCTATCGTCACCGGGGCTGCGCGCGGCATCGGCCTCGCCACCACGAAGCTTTTTCTGGAGGAAGGTCGCCGCGTCGCGATGATTGACCGGGACGTGCCTGCGCTGATGGAGGCCGCGTCTGGGTTGGACAACGTCCTGCCGGTTGTCTGCGACGTGTCGCAGCCCGATCAGGTCACCGCCATGGTGGCCGAGGTGCAGACGCAGTTCGGCCGGATCGATGCACTGGTCAACAATGCGGGCGTGGCCGATTTCGGCCCCATCGACGAGACCGATTTCGAGCGCTGGCGCCGGGTGATGGAAACCAATCTCGACGGGGTTTTCCTGTGTTCTCAGGCCTGCGCCCCGGCGCTGAAGGCGGCCAAGGGGACCATCGTCAACATCGCCTCGATCTCGGGGCTCAGGGCCTCGACCCTGCGCGTGGCCTACGGAACGTCGAAAGCGGGCGTCATGCACCTGACGCAGCAGCAGGCGGCGGAATGGGGTGAGTTCGGCCTGCGCGCGAACTGCATCTGCCCCGGCCCGGTGGCGACAAAGCTGGCCATGGCGGTGCATACGCAGGACATCATCGACGCCTATCACGACGCGATCCCCTTGAACCGCTATGGCAGCGAGGAGGAGATTGGCAATGTCATCGTGTTCCTGTGCTCCCACAAAGCAAGCTACGTGACCGGTCAGGTCATTGCCGTCGATGGCGGGTTCCAGTCGACCGGGATCGGGCTGCCGTCGCTCCGGGTGTGACACGCGGAAATTGCCTGCCCAATTGTATCGGTACTATCTGGAAGGAAGTGCCGATCTATGAAAAAACGTGACGAAGGGCAAATTTATGTGTTTTCTGGTCAGTTATCGGAGATGATAATTTTCATGAATTGACGGGAGAGCATCCATGCTTTTTCATCGCAACGGAAATTTGCAGAATTCGTCCTCTCGTATGTGGTCATCATACAAGATCGGACTCGACGTTCTCAATCAGCGGCTCAATAAGCTTGAAGATGGCTCGTTTAAGAACGAAGAAATCAACAAGCTTTTGTCCGATCCCGAGGACGGTGTCAGAAGCTGGAAGAATCTATTCAAAGCAAAGCGCTTGCTTGTACAGCATATGGAGCCTGAGCAAATACAGGCCGAGATCGTAAGCAGCCTTGCACAGGCTCGGCTTTGCGGGGTTCCGGAAGTTGAAGATCTGGCGGTCGAGCTCGAAAACTCAAAGGAAGATCCAAAGGCGCAGCGGGCCTATTATGATCAGCTTTTGGACAGCCTGCACTATCGCCACTACCAACGCATGCTGCAGGATGAAACCAGAACGAATACGGCTTTTGCGCTTAATTGGTTCGGGGTCATTGTCGTCTTGGTGACTGCGCTGGCGTTTCTTGTTCTGACACTTGCCAACAAACTGGATATCTTCGCGCATCATAGCTTCCTGCTGGTCATGTGGTTTGGGATGCTTGGGGCCTACCTGTCGCGAATGATTGCTTTTCAGGGGGCATTTCGCCAACTCGACCATTCAAGCTTGAGAATAGATTTTTCTCTCATGTCACTCGGGGTCCGCCTGATCGTGGGGGCGTTGGCCGCACTTATCTTTTATCTGCTTATTCTGGGCGACCTCGTGGGTGGAGAATTCTTTCCGGAATTGGCGGAGGAACCGTTTCTCGTAGATCGAGATATTTTCCGGGAACCGCGGGGCCCGGATGGCGCCGATCAAGTGCTGCTCGATGATGAGGGCGCTGGCCAGCCTAAGATCGAAGGCGCATCCGAATCCGAGGATCAATTGCTCTCCGAACAGACCGGCGATGCCATTGCCGAGGCCTCATCTCCAACTCTGCCTGAACCGGCGCCAGACACGAGCGGCGACGCCGGTACCACTGAACGTAACACCAAGATCAACCTCTTCTCTTCCGCTTTCGCAAAGCTGTTGATCTGGGCCACCCTTGCAGGTTTCTCGGAAAGACTCCTGTCCGACAGGTTGCAAGGGATATGGCGGGGAAACCGCCGCGGCGACAATGGTTCAACGTCAGAAATGAGTTAGCGCTTGGGCGTATCGCGCACCGTATCGATCATCAGTTGCACATTCTCGGGATCTGCATCCGGCGTGATCCCATGGCCGAGGTTGAAGATATGGGGACCACCCCGGAAGGCCTCTACGATATGGCGGGTTTCATCGACCAGCGCCTGACCGCCCGTCACCATGTGGCCCGGTGCGAGGTTGCCCTGGATGCAGCTGTCGGGCTGCAGATGCTCTGCGGCCCATTCAGCCGAGACCGAGTTGTCAATGGCCAGGCAATCGGCCCCGACCGCCTTTGCGAAGCCGATATAGTTGTCACCTGCCTCTCGCGGAAAGGCGATGACGGGCAGGCCCGGATGGCGGGCCTTGAGTTCCGAGATGATGCGCTTCGCGGGGGCGAGCGCGTATTTGGCAAAGGCATCGCCCTTCAATGACCCGGCCCAGGAATCGAAGAGCTTGATCACCTCTGCCCCGGCCTCGACCTGCATGGACAGGTATTCGATGGTCGACTCCGTCAGCAGGTCGATGAGCGCCTCAAACGTCGCGTTATCGCTTTCGCGCAGCGCATGGGCCGGACCCTGATCCGGCGTACCGCGCCCCGCGATCATGTAGGTCGCCACCGTCCAGGGCGCCCCGGCGAAGCCGATCAGCGTCGTCTCCGACGGCAGTTCCCGCGACAGGATGCGGACAGTTTCATAGACCGGCGCGAGGTGATCGTGGATGTCGTCCTTGCCTTTCAGGCCGCGCAGCCCTTCGGGGCCGGTGATGGTCGACAGGCGTGGACCCTCGCCGGTGACGAACCACAGATCGGCCCCAAGCGCCTGCGGCAGCAGCAGAATATCCGCAAACAGGATGGCGGCATCGAACCCATAGCGCCGGATCGGCTGCAGCGTGACTTCGGCGGCGAGATCGGAATTGTAGCACAGCGACAGGAAATCCCCCGCCTCGGCCCGCGTCGCGCGGTATTCCGGCAGGTAACGGCCCGCCTGCCGCATCATCCAGATCGGCGGTGTGGGCAGCGTTTCTCCGGCAAGGGCGCGCAGCAGGGTCTTGGTCATCTTGGGCCTCCGTCACAGTCGGCGCACCCTTTTACGCGCGGCCCCCGGTGTCAAGCAGGTCGCGTTGTCACGGGGGCAAACTGCGGCTAGGAAGGCGGGCATGAATCACATGCTGCCCACC
>NZ_JASHJX010000041.1 GCF_030732985.1 Nioella sp. MMSF_3534 | reverse complement strand
AAACGGCGCAAACGCAAACGTCGCACAAGGAAACGGATGCCAGACAGGACTCCTCTTCCAGTTCGGACTCGACTGAGAAATTCCCGTTCGGCAGGGAGACGCCCTTCCTGGACCCGGGCTGATCCCTCGCCAAACCTGCACGCTCCCCCGTCCCAAGGGGAGCGTGCTTTGTCATTGACGGGGACGTGCGTCGGTCGCATGGATCGCAATGTCGGTTTCCCCCGGCGTGATGCCCGCAAACAGGGTAAACAGGCGGCAATCCCAACAGGAAGCGGTTCCATGTTCCTCAGCGTTTTCGACATCTTCAAGATCGGTATCGGCCCGTCCTCGTCCCACACGATGGGGCCAATGACAGCGGCGGCGCAGTTCCTCGGACAGCTGCGCACCGGACTGCGGGAACCCGGCGCGGGCGATGTGGCGCGGGTCATGTGCTCTTTGCACGGGTCCTTGGCGTTTACCGGAAAGGGCCATGCGACGGACAGGGCCGTGATCCTGGGGCTTCTGGGGTTTCTTCCGGCCACGATCGACCCGGACAAGGCGGAAGTGGCGGAAGCGGCGCTGAAAGACAGCCACACCCTGACGCCGGAAGGTTTGCCCCCCCTGTCATTTGATCCGGAAAAGGACGTGGTGTTCGATTTCGGGCCGCCGCTGCCGGGCCATGCCAACGGGATGATCCTGCGGGGCTTCGATGCGGCCGGGAACCTCTATATGGAGGAAACCTATTACTCCATCGGCGGCGGTTTCGTGATGACCGCGGCAGAACTTGATCGCCACAAGCAGGGCGGGGCCGAGGAGTTCCATGCGGAGAAAGCCGCACACGGGTATCCCTATCCGTTCGGTTCGGCGGAGGAAATGCTGCGCATGGGGCAGATCTCGGGCAAATCCATTGCCGAGATGAAATGGGAAAACGAGGCCACACATGGTGGCCGCGCCGAGGTCAAAACGCGACTGGATGCGATCTGGTCAACTATGGACGCCTGTATCGACCGGGGACTCTCCCAGGAGGGGATCCTTCCCGGCGGGCTGAAGGTACGACGCCGGGCGAAGGCGATCCACGAACAGCTGCTCTCCGAGCGTGGCACGAACCTGGCGCAGCCGCACACTGTCAATGACTGGCTCAGCGTCTATGCCATGGCCGTCAACGAGGAGAACGCCGCTGGTGGCAAGGTCGTGACGTCGCCCACGAACGGAGCTGCCGGGGTCGTCCCGGCTGTCCTGCGCTACTACCGTGATCATTGCATCGGCGCCACCGAAGAGGGTCGGCGCACCTTCCTGATGACCGCTGCGGCGATAGGCGGCCTGATCAAGCATAATGCCTCGATCTCGGGCGCGGAGGTCGGCTGTCAGGGCGAGGTCGGGTCCGCCGCCGCGATGGCTGCTGCCGGGCTTTGCGCCGCTTTGGGCGGCACGAACGAGCAAATCGAGAACGCCGCCGAAATCGCGCTCGAACACCATCTGGGCATGACCTGCGACCCGGTCGCGGGCCTGGTACAGGTGCCCTGCATCGAACGCAACGGCCTGGGGGCGATCAAAGCTGTCTCCGCCGCTTCGCTGGCTTTGCGCGGCGACGGGCAGCATTTTATGCCCCTCGATAACTGTATCGAGGCTATGCGCCAGACCGGGATCGACATGAGCGAGAACTACAAGGAGACCAGCCGTGGCGGCCTTGCCGTGAATATTCCGGAATGCTGAGAACATCTGACTACTCCGCTGCCGTGGCTTCTGCCGCCTGAATCCGCTCTTCCTCTTCGATGTATCGAAGCAGCATTTCCTTCGCCGCCTCGTCCGTGACCTTGAAATCGCTGATCCGGTTGCGGTTGAGCATATGCCGCAGCTTGGGCAGGTTGCGGGCACCGAGCGCGCCGTCGAGCCTTTCGTTCAATTGCCCGGCGGCTGACTTGGCGCGGAGCCACTGGCGCAGGTATTCGTGATCGGTCGGGGCCCGTTCGCACCAGACGCGCTCGAAAGTCATCATGATGAAATCCTGTACGGATTTGTACAGATGGCGGCGATCTTCCTTGAAGGGGTAGTTGAAGATGTCGGCCACGATTTCGTAGGACGGCCAATAGAAGATATGCCCCTCGTCCTTGAATTCCCGCATCACCTCGTCGATGGCAACGCGCAGCACGGCCTTGGATACGCTGTTGGCGCTGATGCAGCTTTCATCGCGGAAGGTGGCGATCAGCGGAATGGGCGACAGGGTCAGGATGATCTTGGCATCCGGGCGATGCTTGCGGATCAGGCGGTAGATTTCCCTTAGGTTGTCGGCGTTTTCCTGGGCGGTCGAAACACGGAACTTGTGGCGTTCAGGGTCGTACTTGTCCTTCGGCAGGGTGCGCCAGAAGACACCTCCGGTCGGTTCGTCATACCAGACCTCGGACAGGCCAAGGGTCAGGATGAAGACGTCGGTTTCATTGAAGAGCCGCAGGGTTTCCTGACGCACCTCTTCATCATAGCCGAATTCTTCAGACTTGTAGCCATGCCACAGGGGCGCGTCGAAGCTCTTGGCCTCGAACGCCCATTCAAACTGCTGGCGGATGACGAAGGTGTTGACCATACCCTCGCCGCAGCTGACCACATAGGCGTTGCTTTCCTTGTTGCGGGTCAGCACGTTGTAATGACGAGAGGCCAGCCAGTCCGAGATATAGGCGGCGAAGCAGCTGCCGAAGGCCGTCACTTTCGTGGTTTCGTTGATGCAGGGGGCAGGCGGTTCCCAGCCTTTCAGCACGTAATCCAGAACAGCCGTTTCCGGCATCATCTGCATGGCCTTGGGCGGGCGGCTGCCCTTTGATCCCCGGAACCATGTCTGGTGAACACGTCCCTCTTTCGTGGATTCGTTGCCTGCCACACGATCTGCCGCCTTGGTCACCGCGGCCGGGTCCAATAGTTTGGTCATCTTGTACCTTCTGCTCGATCCGGGCTTTTGTGCCCGGTTTTCCTGAATCGTAGCAGAGATGACGAAAAAATGAATCCCCTTTTCTTGGAAGGGGTTCGGAATGTGTCAGACGGGGTCGCGCATGGTATCTCCGGGGTCGAAACCGGCATCCATGGTGATGATCTGGTCGCAGCTTTCACCGGCCACGCGCGCGGCGATGATCTGGGCCGCCGCGCGGCCGATCTCCAGCCTGCGGGTGTCCATCGTGGCCAGGCGCATCGGCAGACCGTCAAGGATTTCGACCGCGTTGAACCCGGCAAGCCCCAAATCCTGGGGAATGCGAATGCCCTTCTCAAGACAGTAAAGAAGCCCGCCCGCGCCGATCATGTCATTGGAATAGTAGAGGAAATCGAGGTCGGAGTGCCGCGTCAGCATCTCTTGCGTCATCTCGCGGCCTTTGCCCAGGCCCGAACCGCCGGAATAGAAGATGCGATCCACCAGATCGACTCCGGCCTCGTTCAGAACGGCTTCGAACCCTTCCAGCCGTTTCCGCGCCCGGTAATCCAGCGGCATCTTGGTGCCCATGAAGCCGATCCGCCGATAGCCGCGCAACAGGATCTCTTTTGCCATGCGCGCCCCGGCGGCGCGGTGGCTGATGCCGACCATCGCGTCGATCGGGTCGCCATCGGCATCCATGATCTCGACCACGGGAATGCCGGAATTGGCAAGCATGGCAACCGACGCCTCGGAATGCTCGATCCCGGCCACGATCATGCCCGAAGGCCGCCAGGACAGCATCTCGTAGATGACTTCCTCTTCGCGTTCCGGCTTGTAGTGGGTTGCCCCGAAGACCGGTTGCAAGGGCGTATCGTCCAGCACATCCGAGATCCCAGCCAAGACCTGCGGGAACACCATGTTGGACAGCGACGGGATGACCACGCCGACAAGATTGACGCGTGAAGAGGCCAGGGCCCCGGCGATCTTGTTGGGCACGTAGCCGAGCGATCGGGCTGCCTCCAGAACGCGTGCCCTTGTGGCCTGCGAAACGTCCCCCCGGTTGCGCAACACACGGCTGACCGTCATTTCCGACACGCGCGCGGCCTCGGCCACATCACGAAGGGTCAGTTGAGGTCGACCTGGGTCTTGGCTTCTGGGGGGCAAGGCGGCGGGCTCCGGTTGATTGCGATAACACGACTGTTACGCACTTCCGGGCGGCTTGTCCAAACCAGAACGTCGCAGACGGTTTTTTCACGGCCAAGCGCTTGCCAGCGCGGACGGAATTGGCCAGAACGGGCAAAGGTCGGCCCCGTGGCTCAACTGGATAGAGCAGCCCCCTCCTAAGGGGCAGGTTGCAGGTTCGAATCCTGCCGGGGTCACCAGATCACTCGATGAAATAAACCAGCCCTTCGCGCACCAATCGGCGCAGCAGGACGGTTTTGCCGGCATCATCCAGATCACCCGGCAGATCAGCCAGCGTAAAACTTGGGGTGGAGATCGCGTATTCCAACGGCTCGCGGGCATAGGCGGGCAGGGTGATGACGGTGCCTTGGCAGGACAGAGCAACGCTGTCGGGCTGGTCGCCCTTTGCGGGCACATCTGTCAGGCGGTAGATCAACGTCGGGCGGGCGCCCATCACGCTATTGGGGCCAAGCCCGTCAAGCCGCGCCATCTGGGCAAGTTGGCCATGCGCGCGGGGGAGGCGTGTGGCGATGAAATCTTCGCGGAACTCGTTCAGGACAGAGTCCAGCGTGGCACCTGACAGCTTGCCCAGAAGGGCCGCGAATTTGGCCTCGGCCCCGCTGCTGTCAAAGCCCTCATTGGCAAAGCCCGGCGGCAGTCCCTCGCGGAATTCGGCGTCACTCAGGGCCATTTTCCGCACCGCCTCGACCATCACATCCGCCCAGGACCGCATCATCAGCCCCGTCGTGATATGCAGGCTGGTCTGGTCGGTCGACACGGCATCATGGGTCAGCCCGCGGGGCACATAGACCATGTCGCCGGGTTCCAGAATGAAACTGTCGGTCATCTCGCCGATCGGGACGTCATGGGGGTTGAAGGCCTGTTCCTCCAGCGGCAGGTGAACGGGCGTGTCGTAGATGCGCCATTCCTTGGTGCCCTCGACCTGAAGCACCAGAACGTCATGGCCATCGTAGTGGGCTTTGAAGCCCTGACTGTTTGCCGGTGTCATGTAGATGTTTGTCTGCACGCGGGCGGAAAAGACCTTCTCCAGCTCCCGGCAGAACATGGCCAGCTTCGGCAGCCGTTCCTGAAGGTTCGACATGATGATCGTCGCGCCCTCGGCGAAGAGCTGGTTCACAGCAACCGGGTCGATGAAGCCGCTGTCATAGGCGAAATCGGTGGCCGAAATCTCCCGATCCGCCTGGACAACGTTCACTTCGGGCACGGACAGGCCGAGCGTTGAGACCGCCCAGTCAATATCGGCGCTCGTCAGCAGGCTGGAATAGTAATCCGCCTGCCCCCTGCGAATGACCAGATGCTTCTTTTCAAACGACTGTTCGAAAAACTCCTGCGGGGTGACCGGCGCGATGGCCTTGTCGAAACTCATGGACATCTGTCCGCTCTCCCATCTGCTGACTGGAGCGTCAGCTCTGCATCGTGCCGGAGGGGCCGCAACCGGCGTGAATTGGCCGATGGACGGAGGCGGGCATTGACGGGCTTACCTGTTGTCCATATAGTTCGTGTGAGTATTACACATGATTTGGCAGCAAGGAAGGCCACCATGTCTAAAAAAGATAAGACCGGCCAAAAGACGCTGACCGACAGCGATATTTCAACCGCGCGTCCGGCCCGGCGGGCCGTGCTTGGCCTGATGGCAGCGGGTGGCGTCGTGGCGCTGACCCCGACAACTGCACAGGCCAGCGACGTGGACAACGGAAACTGGACCGACAGCGGGTCCTGCCCTCGTGGCGGTGGTGGGGCCTATACCGGCTACACCGACAGCGACAATGGCCGCATCACGGATCGTGGCGGATATGGGCGCGGTGCGCCTTACTGCTGATATCGGCGCAACATCTGATATAGTTCACAGCGGGTCCTTCGGGGCCCGTGCATTCATCAGACCAAAGGATTGGACCGCCAATATGACCGACAAATCCGACAAGACCCTGACGGATAGCGATATTCAGGTGGGCCGCAGCGGACGGCGGCGGTTCCTTGGGCTGGCTGCTGCCGGTGGCACGGTGGCGATTCTACCGGGTCAGGCGCAGGCCGCTGATGGCGATACCGGATCGTGGAACGATGGCAACGCCTGCCCGCGTGGGCCGGGCGGCACCCGCACCGGCTATACCGACAGCGACAATGGCAGCATCTCGGACAGGTCCGGCTATGGTCGCGGGCGGCCCAACAATTGCTAGGCCGGACCCCGGTCAGATCATCTTGATCACGTCCTTGTCGATCGCCAGCATATAGCCCCGGCGGGCGATGTTCTTGACCAGCAATTCGCTGACCATCTGATTGCCAAGCGTATCGCGCAGGCGTTTGATTCGCGTGGCGCCTGCGGCCTCTTCGCAATCCGATGCCGGTTTTCCCGACACCATTGATTCGATTTCCGCCCCCGACAGTACGTCGTCATCCATCCGCGCCTCGGCCAGGACCGACAGGGTTTCCATGGCGGCGGCGGTCAGCTTGAATTCCATGTTGTTGAGGTAGACGACACCCTCTTCGCGGCTCACGACCAGCGAAGACACCTGAATGCCCGAGCGTTCAATCTCATGCATCCGGCGGTTCAGGGTGATGATGGTCACAAGGAAGACCAGGCAGGCGATCAGCAGCGCCGTGGCGAAGACGATCAGCACGAAGATGATCGCCCGGTAGCTGGCCAGAACCTTGGAAAAGGTGGTGCCGGATTGCGCCAGAATCTCAAGGATTCTGATGGATTCCGTGGTGGTCAACGCATCGTTGACGACGAAGATCTCCTCCACCGCGTCGTTGAACGCACCTGCATCGGGCAGGTAGGAGAACAGCAAAAACGCCGCCACCGCGAGGATGGCGACGACTGCCACGATCCCGAGCTGTACGACCCGGGTACCGGTGATCCGCGACTCAGAAGCGGAGGTAGTATTGTCCTGCACGGTCTCTCCTCGAATCGAGGCCGGTCTCGTCGAAGACCGACATAACTTCCAGGAGCTGCCAGCCGCCCGTCAGGCGACCTGCGATGTTGGACGCAGCTGCGCCGACAGAGCAGGCAGAATCCGGCAACTCGATCACACCGTAATGCAGGCGGAGCGGGTTATCCATCTTTGCCTTGTAATCGGCGAAGCAAGTTGCGTTGGCCGTAGTGGCGAGGCCCATCAGGGCGAGGGAAAGAAGAAGCTGTTTCATGAGGTTGAGTTAGTGTCAGATGGCCCTGTCATTCAATATCAGACGCCCAAAAACAGCCTGTTATCCGATATCGCGGGGCTGATATTGCCTGTCTGACCGGGTCGGAGGGATTTTGGACGCACCAGCCGCGCACGCACGCGGTGTTTCATGACGTGCCCCCAACACTCATCTACCCGGAGACCAACCCATGTTTAGATCCCTTCCCAAATCCCTTGCCGCCGTGGGGCTGGCCGTGACCGTCGCCCTGACGGGCACCTTCGCCAGCACCACCGAAGCCCGCGCCGACCGCGATGACCTGCGCACCTTTCTGGGTGCCGCTGCCGGTATCGTGATTCTCGGCAACATCCTGAATGACCGTCACAACCGTACCCACCATTATGCGCCCGCGCCGGTCACGCGCTACGTTGCCCCGCCCTCCACGCATTATGTGGTGCCGCAGGTGATCGTGCCGAACCTCGTGGCCCCAAGGTCCTGCCACCGCCGTTTCGAGGGTCCGAATGTCGATATGCGCGCTTTCGGTGCCCATTGTTTGCAGCAGCACGTGCCCCACTATGCAGCCCTGCCCGGCAGCTGCCGCGAACGCATCTTCACCTATCAGGGCTGGCGCGATGTCTATGATGCGCAATGCCTTTACCGCCATGGCTGGGTTCGGTCGTAACGGCTGACCAGCTTTCGTCGAGCAGTGCGACGGAAGGCGGCGGGGCTTTGGCCCCGTCGCCTTTTTGTTGTGTCTGCAGTTCTGCCATGGTTTCTGGCCGCATGGCAGAGGGACCGGATTTCAGTTTCGAGACACAGATCGGCGGCCGCGTGGCCGGCGTGGACGAGGTGGGGCGGGGCCCGCTGGCCGGGCCAGTGACTGCCGCCGCCGTGGTGCTGGACCCTGCCGCGATCCCCGAGGGGCTGAACGATTCCAAGAAGCTGACCGCCCGCAAGCGCACGGCGCTGCTGGAAACGTTGCTGGCCAGTGCCGAGGTGTCTCTCGGATGGGCCAGTGTCGAGGAGATCGACACGCTCAACATCCGCAATGCCACCTTTCTTGCCATGACCCGCGCCCTGGCCGGACTTGCCCCCGTCGATCACGCGCTTGTGGATGGCAACGCCTTGCCGCCCGATCTGCCCTGTCCCGCCACCACGATCATCAAGGGCGACGGGCGCAGCCTGTCGATTGCGGCGGCTTCAATTGCGGCAAAAGTGGGGCGAGATGCGCACATGATGGCGCTTTCAAGGCAATTTCCGGGCTATGGTTGGGAGAGGAACGCAGGCTACCCCACAGCCGACCACAAACAGGCGCTTCTAGATTTGGGGGTGACCCCTCACCATAGACGCAGCTTCAAGCCCGTCCACAATATCTTGTATCAAGAAAAATCTATAACCTCCTGATTCAAAAAAGAAATTGACGGCGAATCACCTTTGACTCATCCTTGGGGCACAAAATGAGTGCCCGAAAGAGGCGCCAAGTCAGAGGCAGTAATGACCAAGAAAACGCAAGACACGGGGGCGTCCGCGCTTCCGCTGAACACCATATTGTCCGGGGACTGCATCGATGTGATGAACAGTCTGCCCGAAGCGTCCGTCGATCTGATCTTCGCGGACCCGCCCTATAACCTGCAGCTCAAAGGTAACCTGCACCGTCCCGACAATTCCATGGTGGATGCCGTCGACGATCACTGGGACCAGTTTGACAGTTTCGCCGTCTATGACCGCTTCACCAAGGAATGGCTGAAGGCGGCGCAGCGGTTGTTGAAACCCAATGGTGCGATCTGGGTCATCGGCAGCTATCACAACATTTTCCGCGTGGGGGCAGAGCTTCAGAACCAGGGCTACTGGATTCTCAATGACGTGGTCTGGCGCAAGTCGAACCCGATGCCGAACTTTCGCGGCAAGCGCCTCACCAACGCCCATGAAACGATGATCTGGGCGTCGAAATCCGAGGGCGCGAAATACACCTTCAACTACGAGGCGCTGAAATCCCTGAACGAAGGTGTGCAGATGCGATCGGACTGGGTTCTGCCGATCTGCAACGGGCATGAGCGTTTGAAGGATGAAAAGGGCGACAAGGCCCATCCGACGCAGAAGCCCGAAAGCCTGCTGCACCGCATTCTGGTCGCCACGACCAATCCCGGCGACGTCGTGCTCGACCCGTTCTTCGGCACCGGCACCACTGGTGCGGTCGCCAAGAAACTGGGCCGCGACTATATCGGGATCGAGCGTGAAGCGGCCTATCGTGACGTAGCCGAGAAACGCCTGAAGTCCATCCGCCGGTTCGACCGGTCTTCGCTGGAGGTCACCACCTCCAAACGGGCCGAGCCGCGTATCCCCTTTGGGCAGCTCGTCGAACGTGGGTTGCTGAACCCCGGCGAAGAGCTGGTCAGCCCGCGGGGCAAGGTCGCCAAGATCCGCGCCGATGGAACGCTTGTGGTGTCCAACACCAAGGGTTCTATCCATCAGGTCGGGGCCAAGCTGGAAGGCGCACCGTCCTGCAATGGCTGGACCTACTGGCATTTCCGGCGTGAAGGCAAAACCGTGCCGATCGATATCCTGCGCCAGCAGGTCCGGTCGGAACTCAGCGGCTGAGAACACCAAGAAATTACCGCCCGTGCCTGTGGTCTGAAAGGTCGCGGCACGACACCTATCCCCGCCCGCGGCAACGCGTTGGCGGGGCTTTTTCGTTTCCCCCGAGTGGATATGTGGATGATATCGCCTTAGATGCAGCAACAGCGCGACAAGCCGACCGATCACAGGGAGACCGCCCATGAAACTCAACGCCGACTTCTCCAAACGCGTCGTCATCCGGCCCGAGGATTACGATTGGGTCGATTCCCCCGCATCGGGCGTGCAGCGGATGATGCTGGACCGGATCGGGGAAGAGGTCGCCCGCGCAACGACCATCGTGCGCTTTGCCCCCAACAGCCAGTTCGATCCCCATACCCATGGCGGAGGAGAGGAGTTTCTGGTGCTGGAGGGCGTCTTCTCGGACGAACACGGCGACTACCCGGCGGGCAGTTATGTGCGCAATCCGATCGGCACTGCGCACCGCCCGCATATCGGGCCGGAAGGCTGCACGACTCTGGTAAAGCTGTGCCAGTTTTCCGAAACGGATACCGAACAGAAGGCCATCGACACGCGCAATGCAGCATTCCAGCCAGGCTCGCGACCCGGCCTGACGGTCCTGCCGCTGCATTCGCATGAGGCGGAGAATGTGGCGCTCGTCAGATGGGCGCCGGGAACCCGCTTTGCCGATCACGCCCATTGGGGCGGGGAAGAGATCTTCGTGATCGAAGGCACCTTTCAGGACGAGCATGGCGACTATCCCGCCGGCACCTGGATCCGCAGCCCGCACCTGTCGCGTCACAACCCGTGGTCGGACGAGGGCTGCCTGATCTATGTGAAGACCGGGCACCTGCCGGAGATGGCGGCCTAGGTCGATCCACTAGGGAGTTTGACAGGCTAGGTCAGCCTAGGGTCTTGTTGGATTCATCGTTCTGTGGAGAAAACCAATGGTTAAAGTGCCTTGCAACATGTGTGGTGGACGCGGCGTCGTTCAGCCTGGAACACAACCGATGACCTGTCCAAGATGCGGTGGATCCGGACTGAACGATGTCTAGGCAGCCCCGCGCGGCATGGGCGTTTCGCCTTTGTTATAGGCCCGCCAATCGGTGATCTCGGGGTAGTACATCTGCCGCCAGCGGCGCACGCGCGGGTTCATGTGCCTGCGCCAGAGCGGCGGGAACAGCGCGAATAGGGTCATGGCCGGGTAACCAAGTGGCAGTTGTGGTGCCTCGGCCTCGGAATAGGTCTGCAACAGCGGGAAGCGGCGGCTCGGTTTGTAGTGATGGTCCGAATGGCGTTGCAGGTTGATCAGCAGCCAGTTCGACACGCGATGCGAGGCATTCCAGCTGTGGCGCGGCTGGACATGTTCGTATTTGCCATTGCCAAGGTGCTTTCGGGTCAGCCCGTAATGTTCGATGTAGTTGGTCAGCTCCAATAGCGACACGGCGATGAAGGCTGCGAACAGGAACAGGCCAAGCCCGGCCCATCCGCCGACGATCAGCACCAGCAGGATCATCGCCCCCTGCAAGGCCCAATAGCGCCAGAACGGGTTGGCCGCGTCATGCCAGGGCCGCCCCTTTCGCGCCAACATCGCCTTCTCGGCGCGGAAGGCGGATTTCGGGCAGTCACGCAGCACCCGCCAGAAAAACCGGTGGAAGCCCTCGTTATAGCGCGCCGTCACCGGATCGCGCGGGGTGCCCACATGGATGTGATGAACCAGCAGATGTTCGCTGCGGAAATGGCTGTAGAGGACCGAGGCCATCAGCAAATCGCCCAACCAGCGTTCGAGGTTGTTTCTCTGATGCATCAGCTCATGCGCATAGACGATGCCGATGCCGCCTGACATGACGCCGACACCATAGAACAGCAGCAGCTTCTCCCATGTCGCCAGATGGTCCGTGTGGGTCGCGTACCAGATCAGCGACAGGACGGTGACGAATTGGACCGGGAACCAGATAAGCGTGACCAGCCGATACCAGAACAGCCCGTCTTCGGGTGTATCGGGATCTGGGTTCTCCTGATTGAGACCGGAGATGGCATCCAGAAGCGTCGTCAGCCCGATGGCGTAGAGCGGCAGCAGCAGCAGCGCCAGCCCCCCGGCCCAGGCCCCGAACACCGCCAGCGGCACCAGCAGGACCGACATCCAGAAGGGCAGGGCGTTTTGCAGTTTGGCAACCTGAGAGGCGGGGATCATCGCGGGGGCCTTTGTGACAGAGCGTCGGGAACTGGTGACACGGATTGCTGAAAACGAGTTGAACGCAGTCTTGCGCAAGCGGCAGCGTATCTCAATCCTCTGGCCACGCACCTTGCGCAAGGTCAAAGGCCTTGCGCATCACCGTGGGCAGGTTGGCGGGGCGGAAGGCATCGCGTGGTAGGAAACTGCCCCGGTCGGGTTCGGCGCCGCTTACCGTGGTCAGCCGCAGCGACAGGCGCAGGTGGAAATGGGTGAATGTGTGGCGCACCTCCAACCCCGGATCGTGCCAATCGGCCTTTATAGGAGGCGCTTCCCGTTGGGCGTCCTCGGTCCACTCGGTGCCGGGCCAGCCGAGCATCCCGCCAAGCAACCCTTTGTCCGGCCGGGTCTCCAGCAGCCAAGCGCCATCGCTGCGGCGGGCCAAGTATGCAATACCGAACCGGGTCGGCTTTGCCTTCTTTGGGGACTTTCGCGGCAGATCGGCGGCCATACCCTCGGCGCGCGCCCGGCATGGATCGCGCAGGGGGCAGATGCCGCAGGCAGGATTGCGGGGCGTGCAGATCGTCGCGCCAAGGTCCATCACCGCCTGCGCATGGTCGCCGGGGCGCAGCGCCGGAGTCAGCCGTGTCGCATGTGCTTTCAGGACCGGTTTCACCTCTGGCAGCGGCGTTGTTTCCGCGAAGAGGCGCGACATCACCCGTTCCACATTGCCATCCATCACCGGTGCGGGCCGGTCGAAGGCGATGGAGGCGATGGCGGCGGCAGTATAGGGGCCGATGCCGGGCAGGGTCAGCAGACCCTCCTCCGTGTCGGGAAACACGCCGCCATGCTGATCCGCCACCACGCGGGCGCATTTCAGCAGGTTCCGCGCGCGGGCGTAGTAGCCAAGCCCGGCCCATTCGCCCATGACCTCGGCATCCTCTTCCGCCGCCAGCGCCCCTACTGACGGCCAACGGGTCGTGAACCGGCGAAAATAATCCTTCACGGCGGCCACGGTCGTCTGTTGCAGCATGACCTCTGACAGCCAGACCGCATAGGGATCGGGCAGCACACCCGCCGCACGATCCGAGGGCGCAACCCGCCACGGCAACACGCGCGCGTGCCGGTCATACCAGTCCAGCAGGACGGCGCTGTAATCCTCGTCACGCAAGTTTTATCTCTCCGCCCGTTGCTGCCCCATTGGTTCCCTCGCCTGGGAAGGATAGATTGACAGGGATGAAAGGAAACCCGATGCCCGCAGC
Organism: Nioella sp. MMSF_3534; assembly: GCF_030732985.1. Taxonomy (GTDB): domain Bacteria; phylum Pseudomonadota; class Alphaproteobacteria; order Rhodobacterales; family Rhodobacteraceae; genus Nioella. The sequence goes on along the minus strand of NZ_JASHJX010000041.1, from coordinate 30,153 downwards.
CCGGCCCAAAATGCCGCCCAAGCCGCCCCGCCGCAAGCGCGGGTTCGAGGCCGCGTCCAAACTGGTCGCCGGTCATCTGCGCGGGCCGCTGGAAAAGCGCGGGTTTTCCGAGGCCAAGCTGATCACCCATTGGCCCGAGATCGTGGGCGAGGAAATCGCCGCCAGCGCCATGCCGGTCAAGATCCGCCACGCCCATGGCGGGATCGGTACGACGCTGGTTTTGCTGACCACCGGGGGCCATGCGCCGCTGCTGGAAATGCAGAAGGACGCAATCCGCCAGAAGGTCAATGCCTGCTACGGCTACAACGCCGTCAGCAAGGTGCAAATCACCCAGACCGCGCCGACCGGCTTTGCCGAGGGGCAGGTTCAGTTCACCGCCCGGCCCAAGCCGAAACCGACACCGAGCCCCGAGATCATGCAGGCCGCCGAAGCTGCCGCCGCCTCGATTCACGACGAACGTCTGAAAGAGGCGCTTGAACGTCTGGCCCGTAACGTTTTAACCAAGAACAGCCATTGAGGAGAGCATTCATGTCCCGCACCCTTATTCTGTCCGCCCTGTCCGCTGCGATGGTGGCATTGGGCGGGTATCTTTACCTGACCGCCTCGCAGTCGGTGAACCAGACCCTCAGCCAGCCGCTGATGGCCGCCAGCGCGCAAGAGGCAGGCAGCACAGATACCGCCCCCGCCGATTCGGTCGAGGAGGCCGCCGCTGAAGTGATCGAGATGGTGATGGGCGATGAGGATGCGCCGATCACGGTGATCGAATACGCCTCTTTCACCTGCCCGCACTGCGCCCGCTTTCACGAAGAAGTCTACCATGACCTCGTGACGAACTATGTCGAAACGGGCCATATCCGCTTCATCATGCGCGAGGTGTATTTCGACCGCTATGGCCTGTGGGCCGGTATGGTCGCCCGCTGTGGTGGCCCGCTGCGCTATTTCGGTATCTCCGAGATGATCATGGAAGAGCAGCGCGAATGGGTTCAGGGCGAACCGGCCGAGGTTGCCGCCAACCTGCGCCGTCTCGGTCTGCGCGCGGGCCTGTCCAACGAGGCGCTGGACGCCTGCCTGACCAATAACGACATGGCGCAGGCCATGGTGACCCTGTCGCAGGAACAGGCGGAAGCCGATGAGGTTCAGGGCACCCCAAGCTTCGTGATCAACGGCGAGACGTATTCCAACATGAGCTACGCGGCCTTTTCCGAAGTGCTTGACGGGCTGCTGGCCGAAATCGAGGGATGAGCACGCCGCTTGAAGGGCTCAAGGTATTAGAGCTTGCACGGATTCTGGCCGGCCCCTGGGCCGGTCAGACTTTGTCGGATCTTGGGGCCGAAGTGACCAAGGTCGAAAGCCCCGCGGGCGATGATACCCGTCAGTGGGGCCCGCCCTTCATCGAGCGGGATGGCGACAGAACAGCCGCCTATTTCCATTCCTGCAACCGGGGAAAGCGGACGGTCACCGCCGATTTTCGCACGCCCGAGGGTCAGGAACTGGTCCGCAAGCTGGCCGCCGAGTCCGACATCCTGATCGAGAATTTCAAGCTCGGCGGGTTGAAGAAATACGGGCTGGACTATGACAGCCTGTCGCAGATTAATCCCCGCCTGATCTATTGTTCCATCACCGGGTTCGGGCAGACCGGCCCCTATGCGCACCGCGCGGGCTATGACTACATCATTCAGGGCATGTCCGGGCTGATGTCGATCACAGGCGACCCGGATGGCCAACCGCAGCGCGTGGGCGTGGCGGTCACCGATCTTTTCACCGGGCTCTATTCCGTCAACGGCATCCTTGCCGCGCTGTATCAGCGGGAGCGGACCGGGAAGGGCCAGCATATCGACATGGCGCTGCTGGATTGCGCCGTGTCGATCACGGCCAATCAGGCGATGAACTATCTGGCGACGGGTACGCCGCCGGGGCGGACGGGCAATTATCACCCGAACCTGACGCCCTATCAGGTCTTCGATTGCGCGGATGGGTTCATCATCATCGCAACTGGCAATGATGCCCAGTATCGGCGGCTTTGCGGCATTCTGGGTCTGGAAGAGATGGCCGAGGCGCCAGAGTTCCTGACCAATGCCGATCGCATCGCCAACCGTGAGACCATGATCGCCCGCCTGATGGCGCGCACCCGAGAGCGCAGCAAGGCCGACCTGCTGGCCGCCTGCGAGGCCGAGGGCGTGCCCGCCGGGCCGATCAACGACATGGCCGAGGTTTTTGCCGACCCGCAGGTTCAGGCGCGCGGGATGCGGATTGATCCCGAAGGCGTGCCGGGCGTGCGGTCGCCGTTCCGGTTCTCTGACGCGGAGCTTAAGCTGGACCGGGCTTCGCCCAAGCTTAGGACTTAGGCCAACAGCCGATCCAACGCTGCGTCCAATGGGTCCGGGTTGTCCAATCGCAGGCGGACCGGCAGGGTCAGCACCTTGCGGCGGAACCGGTCGGGCAGGCGGACGGCATCTTTTTCGGTGGTGACCAGTTGCGCGCCCAGGTTGAACGCATCCTGTTCCAGTCGTGACAGCAAGGCATCGGTCAAGGGCTGGTGATCTGACAGAGGTTCAGCGCGCCGAACATCTGCCCCCATGGATCGAAGCGTGGCGAAGAACTTGCCCGGGTGGCCGATGCCTGCAAAGGCAAGCACCGGCAACCCGTCGAAGGGCATGCCCGTGGGCAGCGGCTCCAACCTGCCGGTGACATGCGGCAGGTCGATTGCGCTGGCCCAGTCCTGACGGAACCTTTCCTGCGCCTTTGCGGGACCGATGGACAGAACCAGATCGGCACGGGCAAGCCCGGTCGCAACCGGTTCGCGCAAGGGGCCTGCGGGAATGACCTTGCCATTGCCGAAGCCGCGCGCGGCATCCACCACGATGATCGACAGGTCCTTGTGCAGGGCGGGGTTCTGAAACCCATCGTCCATCAAGATCACCTCGGCCCCGGCCTGAACGGCGGCATCCGCCCCGGCCGCGCGATCCTTTGCGACCCAGACCGGCAGGAAGGCGGCCAGCAGCAGGGGCTCATCGCCTACGTCCTCTGCCCTGTCTTTTGCTTCGTCCACGCGGTGCGGTCCTTCGACCGTTCCGCCGAATCCTCGACTGACCACATGGGCGGCAATGCCGCGCTGTGTCAGTCGCTCGGCCAGGGCAATCACGGTCGGAGTCTTGCCGGTGCCGCCCGCGTTCAGGTTGCCGACGCAGATCACCGGAACCCCCACGCGATGCGGGGTGCCCCTGCGCAACCGTCGGGCCGTGGCACCTGCATAGATCGCCCCGAGCGGTGACAGCAGCAGGCTCAGCAGCCCCGGTTTGTCATGCCAGAACCGTGGCGCCTGCATCAGTCCGCCGTCAGCCGCGGGGTGCGGTCCAGATGGTCCAACAGCATGTCGAGCGCCTTGTCGGTCACCTCTGCCCCGGCGGAACAGACCTCCCAAGCCGCATGGGCCATCTCGGCGGCACGATCGGGATTCAGCAGGTCGTTGACAGCTGCCGCCAGTGAATCCGGCGAGGACACCAGCCGCGAGGCCTTGGCTTCGGCCAATCGCTGAAAGATATCGACGAAATTGCTGACATAGGGCCCGTGCAGAATGACCGAGCCGAGCGCCGCGGGTTCAAACGGGTTATGTCCGCCAATGGGCTCCAGCGAGCCGCCGACAAAGCTGATCGGGGCAAGGCGATACCAAAGGCCAAGCTCACCGAGCGTATCGGCCAGATAGACGGCAATATCGGGGTCGGGTTGTTCCCCCGCGCTGCGGCGGGCGAAACTGAACCCCTGGGCTTCGATCAACGCGGCGACGTCGTCCCCCCGATGCGGGTGACGCGGGACCAGCACCAGCAGCAGCCGGGGATTGACCTTGAGGGCCTGTTTGTGGGCGTCGAGGATCTTCTGTTCCTCACCCTCATGGGTCGAGGCCGCCAGCCATGTGGGGCGTCCGTTCAGATGCCGGGCCAGCCTGGCGCGCACGGTCTCGTCGCAGGGCAGGGCGGCGGCCCCTTCCTTAAGCGTTCCGGTAACATGCAGCCGGTCGCCCGGCAGGCCGAGATGGCGCAGGTAAGAGGCGGTCAGATCGTCCTGAACATGCGCCTCGTCAAACTGTTCCAGCAGGCGGCGCACCATGCCCCGCAGAAACCGCCAGCGGTCGTGGCTGGTTTTCGACATGCGCGCATTGATGATCACCATGGGAATTGACCTGGCCTTGGTTTCCACGATCAGCGCGGGCCACAGCTCGCTTTCCGTCCAGACGGCCAGGTTAGGGCGCCAGTGATCGAGGAACCGGCGGACATAGGGCAGGGCATCGACCGGGATGAACTGATGAAAGGCCGCGGACGGCAGGCGCGCGGCCATCACTTGCGCCGAGGTCACCGTGCCGGTGGTCACAAGAAAATGCAGATCGGGTCGTTCCTCGGACATGCGGCGGATCAGTTCCAGCAGCGACAGGGATTCGCCCACGCTGGCGGCATGAAACCAGATCAGATCGCCCTCTGGCCGCTCCATCCCCGCAATGCCCCGGCGCTCGTCGATGCGGTCGGGGTCTTCCTTGCCGGCATCCAGCCGCGCGGACAGCTTCCTTTCGGCATAGCGCGAGGCGCGGGCCGAAAAGGCCATGTAGGCCGAAAGCGCAAGGGAAAACCGCATCTGTGGGGTGTCTTTCAGCCGTCGAGTTCTTCGGTCGGGGACGCTTCACGCTCTTCGTCGCGCAGGCGGTGAATATGGGCGATGTAGTAGCGCATATGGGCATTGTCCACGGTGCGCTGCGCCGCGTCCTTCCACGCGTCATAGGCGCTGGCGTAATCGGGGTACATGCCGACGATGTCGATGGCGTCGACATCCTTGAAGGCGCTTTTGGTCGGGTCGATCAACTCGCCGCCGAAGACGAGGTGCAGGCGTTGTGTCATGGGGGCCTCGGGGGTTGGTGCCACAGCTTGGCGGCACCCTAGGCATTTGCGGGCAGGGGTCAAGCCGGCCAGCCGTCGCGCCGCAATCACGCGGAAAACCCGCCAGCGGGTAGAACTGAAAACGCGCCCCCGATACCCCGGAGGCGCGCAGATCATGTCGTATGATGCGGGTCCGTTAGTGGAACTTGCGGATCTCGCCGGACTTCAGCCGCGACAGGTAGCTGTCCAGCTCGCGCTTGACGATCGGCATCAGCAGATACAGCGCGACGATGTTGACCACGGCCATGGCGAAGATCGCCGCATCCGAGAAGTCGATCACCGGGCCAAGGCTGGCCGCCGCGCCGATAACGACGAAGATGCAGAAGATCACCTTGAACACCAGCTCGGTCGTCTTGCCTTCGCCGAACAGGAAGGTCCAGGCCTTGAGGCCATAGTAGGACCAGCTGATCATGGTCGAGAAGGCAAACAGGATCACCGCGATGGCCAGCACATACTTGAACCAGCCAAAGGCAGAGGAGAAGGCCGCCGAGGTCAGCGCCACGCCCGAGTTGCCGTCAACGGTCTGGATCGCGCTGCCGCCTTCGTTCAGCAGGTAAAGCCCGGTTTCAGGGTCGGATACCAGCTGCCCGGTGATGATGATCACAAGCGCGGTCATGGTGCAGATGACGACAGTGTCGATGAAGGGTTCAAGCAGCGACACGAAGCCCTCGGTGATCGGCTCTTTCGTCCGAACCGCCGAGTGCGCGATCGCAGCGGAACCAACGCCCGCCTCGTTCGAGAACGCGGCCCGTTTGAAGCCCTGGATCAGTGCGCCGACCATGCCGCCCGCAACGCCAAGCCCGGTGAAGGCCCCTTCGAAGATCTGGCCAAAGGCCCAACCGATCATGTTGGCATTCATCAGCAGGATGACAACCGCGGTCACCACATACATCACGCCCATGATCGGCACGACTTTCTCGGTCACTTTCGCGATGGACTTGAGGCCACCGACGATCACAGCAAACACGATACCCGCGAAGATCACGCCGGTGATCCAGCCGGGATAGTCGCCAATGACGTTGGTCAACTGCGCATGGGCCTGGTTGGCCTGGAACATGTTGCCGCCGCCGAGCGCGCCGAGGATACAGAAGATCGAGAAGAGGATCGCCATGGCCTTGCCGCCGGGGATGCCACGCTCCGCGAAGCCCTTGGTCATGTAGTACATGGGGCCACCGGAAACGGTGCCGTCCGCGTATTCATTCCGGTACTTCACGCCGAGCGTACATTCGGTGAATTTCGACGCCATGCCCATGAGGCCCGCGAGGATCATCCAGAAGGTAGCCCCCGGACCACCAATGCCGATGGCGACGGCCACGCCTGCGATGTTGCCAAGGCCCACGGTGCCCGACAGCGCGGTGGCAAGGGCCTGAAAATGGCTGACTTCGCCCGCATCGTTAGGGTCGGAGTAGTCGCCTTTCACGAGGGCGATGGAATGCGGGAAGGCGCGGAACTGAATCAGCCCGAAATAGACAGTGAAGATGGTCGCTGCGATCACCAGCCAGGCCACGATCCAAGGGAAGGTCGTACCCGGGAAGGGGCTGAAGATGAAGTTGACGAACCAGCCGGTGGAATTCGCGAAAATCTCGTTCACGCGCTGGTCGATGGACTGGGCCATGGCGGGTGCGGATGCAGCCAGCCAGGCCGTCGCGGCGATTGCCGCGGCCTTGTAATGCGTTTTCATGACGTGTCCTGACTAAGGATTATGGAACAATGGTCACGGCGACCGGCGCGGCCTGCGCCAGGCTGCCCGCAACTGATCCGAACAGGCGGGACGACAGGCTGGAATGCCCGGTCCGGCCAATGACGATCTGGTCGGCACCTTCTTCCTTGGCGATGCTGATCAGCGTTTCGGCGATATGGCCATAGCGAAGGGCGGTGGAAACCGCGACGCCGCTGGCTTTCACGCTTTCCACCACGGGGGCCAGGATCGCCTTTTCAGCGCGTTCCAGCTCTTCCCCGCGCCGCTTGTGACGCTCTTCCAGCTCTGTCGGGGTCAGAAAGGAATAGGGTGACCATTCCAGGACATGGGCGATGAGAAGCTCACCCCCGTTTTTGCGGGCCGCTTCGACAGCGAAGGTCAGGGCCGCTCGGCCGCTTTCGCTGCCGTCGAACCCGACGACGATTTTTTGGGACATTCATGCCTCCCTTGGGTTGTTTTCGCCTCCTCCGAGACAATTCAAAGATACCATCGGTGGGGCAAAAAAGATTCCCATATTTCTTGCACAAGAAGATAATTTGCGAAAAATGGAGCAAAATTCGCTCAATAAAGGGAAAATTTCCGATGGATCACTTGGACGTGAAAATTCTTTCCGTCTTGCAGAGGGATGGGCAGATATCAATGGCTCGGCTATCCGAACAGGTCGGCCTGTCCCTGTCCGCCTGCCACCGGCGCGTCAAGCTGCTGGAGGGCAGCGGCAAGATCGCGAATTACACGGCGCGGCTCAGTCGCAAGGCCGTGGGGCTTGAAATCCAGATCTTCATCGAGGTCAAGCTGGCGAGCCAGCGCAAGGAACACATCACGGCTTTCGAAAAGGCGATCCGGCACATGCCGGAGGTTCTGGAATGCCACATGATCTCGGGTGAGTTCGACTACCTGATCCGCCTTGCGGCGCGAAACACCGAAGCCTACGAAAAGCTCTATCGTGATCGCCTGTCCGAGATCCCGTCAGTCACTCAGATGAAAACGCTGCTCAGCCTGTCGACGGTGAAAGAATTTCAGGGCTACCACCTGGAGTGACGATCAGGGCACCGGAAATGGCGCCCCGAATTCCCCGCAAAGGGGCGTTTCGAGGAACGTCGCCAGCGCTGCCCGCCCGGTGACCGTTGCCAGCGCAAGCGACAGCTTGGCATAGGCAGCCTCCAGCGTCATGTCGCGCCCGTCGATCACCCCGTGATCCAGCAACACCGCCCCGGCGGCGTAGTGGCCAAGCGATGTGCCCCCTGCCAGCGTTTCACTGACGGCAACCACGGGAATGCCGCGGTCTGCGGCGCGCGCCAGCCCCTGTTCCAGCAGTGGATCGTCGGGCACGGTGCCGCTGCCATAACAACGCAGGACGACACCATCGCAGGTGTCCATCGCGAACCCAACCACGCGCATGTCACAGCCCGGAGCCACCGGGACGACGGCAATCCGCGCCTCTCCGAAGCGATGCTGTGCCAGCGTCTCACCCTCGCGGCGCGGGGGCCTGTCCGACAGCATGGCGGAAAATGCGTCGGGGGCGGAACTGTGGATCTTGCGCGCCCTTGGCCCGCGCAGCAGCTTGCCTGCGAACTGGATCCAGACGCCGGGCTCTGCCGTTTGCGTTGCCGCCAGTGCATCGCGCAGATTGGCCCACCCGTCGCTGTTGTCCCCACCCAACGGGATCATCGACCCGGTCAGGATCACCGGCTTGTGCAATCCCTCAAGCGCCATGGTCAGGGCCGAGGAGGTGAAGGCGAGCGTGTCGGTGCCATGGGTGATCAGGATCGCATCGCAGCTGTCCGCCCGCGCGACGATCTCGGCGGCCAGCCGGTTCCAGTCTGCGGGCGTCGCGTTGGCGCTGTCGATCAGCGGCTCCAGCCTGACAATCTCAATATCCAGGTCATTCCCGCGTTCTGCCATCAACCGACCAACGGCGTACTCGACGACCCCAAGCTCCGGCTTCAGGCCGCGCGCGGTCGGAACCATGCCGATGGTGCCGCCAGTGTGAAGCAGCAGGATACGATTGCGCGGGTTCATTTCGGGACAGGCTCTCGCATAGGTTGCGGGGCGCTTGGTGCGCCGATCAAGGGGTCCGGTCAAGGGGGACGGGCCGCGAAATGAAAGAGATTGCTTTCAAACCGCTGAAAATCCGTGTATGGCCCCGCCATCTGAGACGTGATGCCTTTGACCCCGGGCGCATGAACAGGATTGGGGTCGGCGGCAATGGGGCCGCCACGCAATCGGGAGACCCGGCAGGGGCTGGGAGTGCTCCCATCGAGGATACGATACATGTTCAACGTTACGACGAAATCCATGCAGTGGGGCGAGGAAACGCTTACACTGGAAACGGGCAAGATTGCCCGCCAGGCAGATGGCTGTGTCATCGCCACGCTCGGTGAAACCTCGGTCATGGCCGCAGTGACCTTCGCCAAGCAACCCAAGCCGGGGCAGGACTTTTTCCCGCTGACCGTGCACTACCAGGAAAAATACTACGCCGCCGGTAAGGTTCCGGGTGGCTTCTTCAAGCGCGAGGCGCGTCCGACCGAAAAGGAAACGCTGACCGCGCGCCTGATCGACCGTCCGATCCGCCCGCTCTTCGTGCCCGGCTTCAAGAACGAAGTTCTGGTCATGTGCACGGTGCTGAGCCACGATCTGGTCAACGATCCCGATATCGTCGCGATGATCGCCGCCTCTGCCGCGCTGACCATCTCCGGCGCGCCGTTCCGTGGCCCGATTGCGGGCGCACGCGTTGGTTTCGAGGATGGCGAATACGTTCTGAACCCGACAGTCGACGACATGCACGACCTGCGCAACAACCCCGATCAGCGTCTTGATCTGGTTGTGGCCGGCACCAAGAACGCCGTGATGATGGTGGAGTCCGAGGCTTACGAGCTGTCCGAGGCAGAGATGCTGGGTGCCGTGACCTTCGCGCATGAGCAGATCCAGCCGGTGATCGACCTGATCATCAGCCTGGCCGAAGATGCCGCGAAAGAGCCCTTCGACTTCCAACCTGCCGATTATTCGGAGCTTTACGACGCCGTGAAGGCCGCTGGCGAGGACAAGATCCGCGCCGCTTACGCCATCACCGACAAGCAGGAACGCACCACCGCCGTTTCCGACGCCAAGGCCGCCATCATCGAGGCCCTGACCGAGGAACAGCGCGAGGATGAGAACCTCGGAACCGCGCTGAAGAAGCTGGAAGCCGCCGTTCTGCGCGGCGACGTGGTTAAGACCGGCAAGCGGATCGACGGCCGTGCACTGGATACCGTGCGCCCGATCGTGTCCGAAACCGGCCTTCTGCCCCGGACCCACGGTTCGGCCCTGTTCACCCGTGGTGAAACCCAGGGTCTGGTCGTGACCACACTTGGCACCGGCGACGACGAGCAGTTCATCGACGCCCTGCATGGGAACTTCAAATCGAACTTCCTGCTGCACTACAACTTCCCGCCCTACTCGGTCGGTGAAGCCGGTCGCGTGGGCCCTCCGGGCCGTCGTGAAATCGGTCATGGCAAACTGGCATGGCGCGCCCTTCAGGCCGTTCTGCCCGCTGCCACCGATTTCCCCTACACCGTGCGCGTCGTGTCCGAGATCACCGAGTCCAACGGCTCCTCCTCCATGGCGTCCGTCTGCGGCGGCTCTCTGTCGATGATGGATGCGGGCGTTCCGCTGAAAGCCCCGGTTGCCGGTGTGGCCATGGGCCTGATCCTGGAAGAGGACGGCGATTACGCGGTTCTGACCGACATCCTGGGTGACGAGGATCACCTCGGCGACATGGACTTCAAGGTTGCAGGTACTGAAGCGGGCATCACCAGCCTGCAGATGGACATCAAGGTTGCGGGCATTACGCCCGAAATCATGTCCAAGGCGCTGGAACAGGCCAAGGCTGGCCGCCTGCACATCCTTGGTGAAATGGCCAAGGCCCTGACCGAAGCGGGGTCCTTCTCGATCCACGCGCCGCGTATCGAGACGATGCAGATCCCTACCGACAAGATCCGTGAAGTGATCGGTTCGGGCGGCAAGGTCATCCGCGAGATCGTGGAAGTCTCGGGCGCCAAGGTCGATATCAACGACGACGGCATCATCAAGATCGCCAGCCCGAACGGGGAAGCCATCCAGAAGGCCTATGACATGATCCACGCGATCGTGGCAGAGCCGGAAGAAGGCCACATCTACAAGGGCAAGGTCGTGAAGATCGTCGATTTCGGTGCCTTCGTGAACTTCTTCGGCAAGCGCGACGGTCTGGTGCATGTGTCCCAGATCGAGAACCGCCGCCTGAACCACCCCTCCGACGTTCTGAAAGAAGGTCAGGAAGTGTGGGTCAAGCTTCTGGGCTTCGACGATCGCGGCAAGGTCCGGCTGGCCATGAAGATGGTCAACCAGGAAACCGGCAAGGAAGAAGCGCCGGACGCTGGCGAGTAAGCCCAAGCATCAGATACATACCCATGACCCCGGAGATTTCTCCGGGGTCATTTTTTTGCCGAAGTTTTGGGAAAAACTGTGTAAAGATAAGGATAACGAGCAGACCTGCCCGCAAGAGCGCACACCGCCGGGGGCAGAGAGAAGAGGCAAGGGCATGAGCGGGCAGATCACGATTTGCATGACGATGGGGCTGCGCCCCGACTATCTGGAACAGACGATTGAAAGTCTTGGGCCCCAGATGCGGCTGCTGCCGATCGTGGCGATCAATGATTTCGGGGATGATCCCACGAACCGGATGTTCGACAGGCTCTGCCCCCATGGGCGGCGCATTGATCTTGGCGGTCGTGTCGGCCATCACGCCGCTGTGGACGCGATGTATGAGGCCGTGGACACCCCCTATATTTTCCATATCGAGGATGACTGGCATTTCGCCCGCACCGACTTCCTGCCCGAAGCCATTGCCTTGCTGGACTCCGACCCGACCATGACCTCTGTCTGCGTCAGGGAGCTGGATGACATGCCGATCGAGCCACAGCGCGCGGCCCGTGTGACATACGAAGAGATCGGTGGCGTGTCCTACGCGCTCATGACGCGCGTGCACATGCGCTGGTACGGGTTCACCTTCAACCCGCATGTGATCCGCCGCAGCACCTGGCAGGATCTTGGCGGCTACAGCCGGTTCGGCAAGGAGAAGGACATCTCGCGCCATATGCGCGCGGCAGGGCGGCATGTGGGCTATCTGGAGGATGGCGGCTGCCGCCATATCGGGGCCGAGCATTCCATCGCCCGCAAGTCCAACCCGCTGATGGCGGCACGGGCCTGACGGAAAAACCCCGGCAAGCAATGCCTGCCGGGGCTGAAACAAATAATCAGGTACTGAAATCCTGTCGGGGCTGGCCTTAGCCGACAAGCCCGCCATCGTTGCGCCAGACCGCCACGACAGACGAGCGGGCCAACTGACCTTCGCCATCCGGGAACGGGGCAGAGGGGTGCTGGATGCCCACGAACATGGTGCGCCGGTCCGACGACCAGGTCAGGCCGGTCACTTCCGAACCGTTGGGGCCGGTCAGGAAGCGCACGATCTCACCCGTTTCAGGATCGCCGCAGAGCATCTGGTTGTTGCCCATGCCCGCGAAATCCCCCTCGTTGCTGTCATTCCCGTCGGTCTGGATCCACAGCAGGCCAGCGCTGTCGAACATCATCCCGTCGGGCGAGTTGAACAGGTTGCCCGCGTTGACGTTTTCAGATCCGGCATAGGCGTCTTCATGCACTTCGGGATTGCCCGCCATGACGTAGAGATCCCAGTCGAAGCTGTCCGACGCGTGGTCGTCATTCGCGGGGCGCCAGCGCACGATCTGGCCATAGCGGTTGCCCTCGCGCGGGTTGACCGCGTTCAGTTCCATCACGTCACCGCCTGCATTGGCGCGCATGGTGCCATCGTCGTTCAGCAGCGCGCGGCGGCTGTTATTGGTCAGCGCGCAATAGGCCTCGACCGCGATCGGGTTCACGGCGACCCATTCGGGACGATCCATGGTGGTGGCACCGACGGCAGAGGCGGCCATACGGGTGTGAACCAGGATTTCGACCTCGGACATACCGGTTGCCTCGGGGGTCAGGGCAACCCACTCACCGCTGCCATCCTCGTTGAAGCGGGCCACGTAGAGCTGCCCGTCATCGAGCAGGCCATCGGTGTTGCCGCCGGGCTGATAAACGCCGTTGGACAGGAACTTGTACAGGAACTCGCCGCGTTCATCATCGCCCATATAGACGGCGACACGGCCATCGGGGGCAATCGCGCAGGCGGCGTTTTCATGCTTGAAGCGGCCAAGCGCGGTGCGCTTCACCGGGGTGCTGTCTGGGGCCGACGGGTCGATCTCGACGATATAGCCGAAGCGGTTCGGCTCATTCGGTTCTACCGAGATATCGAAACGCGCATCGTGATGTTCGTAGTTGTAGCGGCTTTCAAGGTTGATGCCGTAACGGCGGAAGGCGGCGGGGCGCTCGAAGTTCGGATCGGTCGAGCCGAAATAGCCGTTAAAGTTCTCTTCACAGGTCAGGTAGGTGCCCCAGGGCGTCCGGCCGGACCCGCAATTGTTGAGTGTGCCCAGAACCATCGTGCCAGTCGGATCGGCCGATGTTTGCAGCATCGCATCGCCCGCGGCAGGGCCGGACAGGCGCATTTCGGTGTTGTGGTGGATGCGGCGGTTAAAGGGGCTGTCGACGACGATCTGCCAACCGGCCTCTCCCCTTGCCACTTCCATGACCGTGACGCCTTGCATGTTCTGAAGCGTCAGAACGGCCTCGGCGGTTTCGATCTCGCCGCCCGTGGCTGGCAGGTTCACGCCCGGGTTCACGTATTCATGGTTCACGGCAATCAGCTCGTGACCATCGACGCTGAACAGCTCCATCCCGTCGGTGTTTTCGCCGAAAACGCGGTCAGAGGCTTCGACGGTCACGCCGGTCGCGGGGTCGAGCGTGGCGGGCGCGTCGGAAAACAGGGGGTCACCCCACCGGGCCAGCGGTGCCCAGGAATAGCCCTCGGGCACGTGCACGGTGAAATCGGTCTGTGCGGCAATCGGGGTGAAGGCAAAGCGCGTCGCGCCATGTCCCATGGCCATAGCCGCGGTGGAATTCAGCAGGCCCGCGCCCATGGCAGTAGCGCCCGATCCGAAGGCCACAAGGCCAGACAGGAAGCCGCGGCGCGACAGGGCCGCCTCGACCACGCGGTCGAAATCGGTTTCCTCGGGGCGGGGGTCGTGGTGTTCATCCCATTCGTCCCAGGACAGGTGGCTGAGATCGGACTCTTTCATGGCGGCCTCTTGCGCGATGGTTGCAACTGGCGTGGTGGCTATCGTGGGCCTGTCAAAGCTGTGTGACAGGTTTGAATCACCGATATGAAACCTGCGCGGGGGGTGGAATTACAGAAACGTTATCAAACAAAGACTTGCCCGGTTCACAAAGGATCGGTCAAACTCTGCCGAGTTCAGAAATTTTACCGAAGGGGAGGGATGCTGCCGATGCTGACCCGCCGCCATTTCATTTCGACCGGGGCTGCGCTGGCCCTGACACCGACCATCGCGGGCGCCACCGAAAGCTGGCAGCTGTCCAGCCGGTACGAGCCGCAAATGGTTGACATCAACCCCGGCTTCCGCCCCGGCACGATCCATGTCGATATGGGCGCACATTTCCTATATCTGGTGCATGAGAACGACACGGCGCTTAGATTTGGCGTTGCCGTGGGGCGCGAAGGCCGTCAGGCATCCGGTTCTTTCCGGGTTGGCCGCAAGGCCGAATGGCCAAGCTGGACACCCACACCAAGCATGATCGCGCGCGAGCCGGAGGTCTATTCGCAGTTCGCCGGTGGCATGGAGGGCGGCCCGGACAACCCGCTCGGGGCGCGGGCTCTGTATCTCTATACCGGCTATGGCGATTCGCTTTTGCGTATCCACGGAACGCCGCAACCCTGGTCTATCGGCATGTCGGCATCCTCTGGCTGTATCCGGATGGTGAATGACCATGTGATCCAACTGTACGACATGGTGGATGTGGGAACGCCGGTCCGGTTGCACCCCGTCTAACGTCGGACCGGAACGCAAAAGGCCCCTGGAACCATCCCAGGGGCCTCTTCTTTACTGCGACCGGAGGCAGATCAGGCAGAGAGCTTTGCCATACGCAGATAGGGCAGTTTCTTGTCGATCGAGCCATATTTGGCGATGGCATCTTCGTCGCTGACCGACAGCGGCACCACAACGTCACCACCGGGGGTCCAGTTGGCCGGGGTTGCCACGGTTTCGCGCGCGGCGGTCTGGAGCGCATCCAGCGCGCGCAGCACCTCGGCGAAGTTGCGGCCCACATTCATCGGGTAGGTCATCGACAGCTTCAACTGCTTGTCGGGGCCGATGATGAAGACCGTGCGCACGGTCTGGCTGTCGGCGGGTGTCGGGTTGTCGGACAGGTAATAGTCGGCCTGAAGCATGTCGAAGGCCTTGGAAACCTGCAGGTCCTTGTCCGCAACGATCGGGAAGCCTGCTTTTGCACCGCCCACGGATTCAATATCGCCCTTCCACTTCACATGCTCTTCCACGCTGTCCACGGAAATGCCAAGCACTTTGGTGCCGCGCTTTTCCCATTCGTCGGCCAGTTGGGCGACGGCACCGAATTCAGTGGTGCAGACCGGGGTGAAATCCTTGGGGTGGCTGAACAGGATCGCCCAGTTGTCGCCGATCCAGTCATGCAGGGCAAAGCTGCCCTGATCTGTTTCGACGGTAAGGTTCGGGATGGTGTCGTTGATGCGCAGGGCCATACTCGGGCTCCTCGTTATTCGGTTGCAGTCGTCAATTATAATATGGGTATTCCGAGGGGGAGTTACACCGCCAAGATTTAGAATCCTTATAGATAGGGACAGACATTCCGCCGCACTGCGGCAGGATGTGACAGGCGTTCCCGCAACTCCGTCGCGTCACGAACGGGGGGCCTTGTCCTTGGCATCAGTCGATGACAGGCTCCGCGCCGAACAAGGGAGACAGATCATGCCCAAGAGCACAGATTTCTACATCAACGGCCAATGGGTGGCCCCGAGCCAGCCCAATGATTTCGACGTCGTCAACCCCTCGACCGAGGAGGTCTGCGCAACGATTTCGCTTGGCGGGCAGGCCGATGTGGACGCCGCCGTTGCCGCTGCCCGAACGGCGTTTGAAAGTTATGCCTATACGTCCAAGCAGGACCGGCTCGACCTGATCCGCAAGGTGCTGGAGGTCTACAAGGCCCGTGGCGAGGACATGGCGCAGGCAATCTCGACCGAGATGGGTGCACCCATCGACATGGCCCGGTCCTCTCAGGTCGGCGCGGGCACGTGGCACATCTCGAATTTCATCAAGGCGCTGGAGGATTTCGAGTTCGAACGCCCCCTGGGCGACCATGCGCCGAATGACCGGATCATTTACGAGGGCGTTGGCGTTGTCGGCATGATCACCCCGTGGAACTGGCCGATGAACCAGGTGACGCTGAAGGTGATCCCTGCTCTGGCCACCGGCTGCACGATGATCCTGAAACCGTCCGAGATCGCGCCGCTGTCGTCGCTTGTCTGGGCCGAGATCCTTGATGAGGCGGGCGTGCCCGCGGGTGTGTTCAACATGATCAACGGTGATGGTGCGGGCGTGGGTTCTGCGATGACCGCGCATCCCGGCATCGACGCAATCAGCTTCACCGGATCGACCCGCGCAGGCATCGCGATTTCCAAGAACGCGGCGGACACGCTGAAGCCTGTGCATCTGGAACTGGGCGGCAAGGGCGCGAACATCATCTTCGCCGATGCCGATGAGAAGGCTGTGAAGCGTGGGGCGATCCACTGCTTCAACAACTCCGGCCAGTCCTGCAATGCGCCGACGCGCATGCTGGTGCAGCGCGAGGTCTACGATCAGGCGGTAGAGATTGCCGCCGCGACGGCAGAGGCCACCACCGTTGGCTTGGCCAGCGAGTCCGGGCGTCATATCGGCCCGGTCGTCAGCCAGATGCAGTTCGACAAGATCCAAGGGTTGATCGCAAAGGGCATCGAAGAAGGCGCCCGACTGGTCGCTGGTGGTCTTGGACGGCCCGAGGGGTTCAACAAGGGCTATTTCGTGCGGCCGACGGTCTTTGCCGATGTGAATAACGACATGACCATCGCGCGCGAGGAAATCTTCGGTCCGGTCCTGTCGATCATCCCCTTCGAGGATGAGGCCGAGGCGCTGGCGATTGCCAATGACACGGAATACGGCCTGACGAACTACGTCCAGACGCAAGATGGGGCCAAGCGCAACCGTCTGGCGCGGAAGCTGCGGTCCGGCATGGTCGAAATGAACGGCCAGGGTCGCGGCGCGGGCAGCCCCTTCGGTGGCATGAAGAAATCCGGCAATGGGCGCGAAGGCGGTGTCTTCGGGCTGGAGGATTTCTGCGAGGTCAAGGCCGTGTCCGGCTGGTCGACTGACGACGCCTGACCGGTGAACATGGACAAAGCTTTGCATCCGGGGGTATCACCGCCCCCGGATCTTTCTTTTCGGGGGTTTCGCCCTTCATGCCTGACCAGCCCCTGACCTTCGTGCCGGATACGGTGCTCAAACGCGATGTGTTCTCGGAAACCATCGCCGGGCATCTGGCCGAAGATCCGTCCCGCAAAGTGGCCCTGCGCAAGCTCGATGGCGTGCCGATCTGGGCGCGGCCGATCGCATGGTATCTCGCCCGCAAGGAAATACGGGGGCTTAGGGCGGTGCAGGGTATCGAGGGCACGCCAGAGCTTCTGCGCGTGGACAAGGTCGGGCTGCTGCGCAGCTGGTCGGAGGGGACACCCCTGCAACTGGCCCGCCCGGTTGATCGCGAATTCTATCGCGACGCCAAGCGGCTTTTGCGTCAGATGCGGCGGCACGGGGTGACTCACAACGATATAGCCAAACCGCAGAACTGGCTGCGCACGCCCGAAGGCCGCGCGGCGGTGATTGATTTTCAACTGGCCAGCGTCCACCGGCGGCGCGGGGTGATGTTTCGCACCATGGCAAGAGAGGATCTGCGGCATCTTCTGAAACAGAAACGCGCCTTTGCGCCGGACCTGCTGACCGCGTCCGAAAAGCGCTTGCTGGCCCGCAAGTCACTGCCGTCGCGCATCTGGATGGCGACCGCCAAGCCTGTCTACAACTTCATTACCCGGCGGCTGATGAACTGGTCCGACGGAGAAGGCACCGAAGACCGGATCGCCCGCGACGGTCCCGCGATCCGCGATCTGGCAGCCCGGCATGATGCCCTGCGCGATGTGGCCTTGTGCACCTACGCCCTGCCCGCGCGTGGAGTTGGGGTTTACGTCTTTGCGGAAACGGACATGGATGCCGCTGAACTACGCGCCCTTATCCCCGAGGCGCGGGCCGAACTGGTTCAGCCCGTGGCCGACTTGCCCCGGCGGCAGGATGGAAGCGTGCGAAGCGATGTTCTGCAACTGATCGCCACCAACCGGCTGGACGATCTGGAAGAGGTCTTGCGAAGAGAGCCGGAATTGGAGCCGTTGCTCTGCCCGATCGTGGCCACGCGCCTGAACTTCACCGACAGGGTGCTGCGCGGGTAGAGGGCGCTGGAACGATCTTGAAAGATCGTTGAAAGGATTTTCAAAATCCTTTCCCGCGCCCCGGTCAGAACGGGGCCTTGACGGAGAAGTTCATTCCCTTGCCCCCGTCGGGATGGCGCAGGCGCAGCGATTCCGCGTGTAGCATCAAACGGGGAAAGTCGCGCGCTGGCCCCTTCGCATAAAACGGATCGCCCAGAATCGGATGGCCGAGCGCAAGCATGTGCACACGCAACTGGTGCGAGCGACCGGTACGCGGATAGAGCCGAACCCGTGTTTCCCCGTTACCGGTTCGCATGACCCGCCACCCGGTTTGTGCAGGCTTGCCGTTTTCGTGGTCGACCATCTGCAACGGCCGGTTCGGCCAGTCCACGATCAGTGGCAGATCCACTTCACCGGTCTTCTCGGCCATTTCGCCCCAGACCCGCGCCACATAAGTTTTCTTGGTCTGGCGCTTTTCGAATTGCAGCCCCAGGTGCCGCTGAGCGTGGGGTGTCAGCCCGAAGACCATGACGCCAGAGGTGTCCATGTCCAGCCGGTGCACCAGCAGCGCCTCCGGGAAGGCCTCTTTCACTCGGGCGATCAGGCAATCGGACAGGTGATCGCCCTTTCCGGGCACGGATAACAGCCCGCTTGGCTTGTTGACCAGCAGGAGCTCATGGTCGTGGTGCAGGATTTCAAGCGGTTCCTGCGGGGGGCGGTAGTCGAGCGGTTGCATGGGGTTGGTCTATTGGCTCCGGCGCGGTTCCGAAAGGCCTATTCCACGCCGCCGGTTTCGAAGGCAATGACGAGGGATGGTGCCATTGTCCCAAGCAGCGACAGGGTCCAGAGACCCCGCGTCAGCCGGTGAGAGGGGTCTTTCAGCCAGACGCCCATGGCCGACAGAAACGACACGGGGCCGGGAAACATCTGTCCGCTGCGACTCGCTGCGATGGCGCGGATCTGGAACACGGCCCGAAAGGACAGCACCGCCCAAAGCGCAAAGCATGGTCCCTGCGCAATCAGAAGGATGAAAATGCCGCTGTCCATGGTGTTGCCTTTCGTGAATCCGTTACAATTGAACGCTTTATCCCGTCCGATGTTAAGTCCCGGGTAACTTCTGCGAGGGCAGTCTGATCGGACTGTGGGGGCGTGAACCAGCAGGTGAACGTCATGATCAACAAAACTTCGGAAATCCGCGTCCTGAAACTGAAGGAAACCCACCCAGAGGAACTGGGCCGCGCCAGCGATGCGCAAACCATGCTCCGTATCTGGTCGCTGCTTGGCGGGCAGGCTCAGATGCGTGACCGGACCATCTGCAACCGTGTTCTGGGCTGACTGATCCTCACCTGCCCCGACATGCTGCGGGGCAGGGCATTGCTGCGACATTTATACGTCCCTTCTGTACTGGACCTGCTCGCGCCGAAGTGAAACCTTCCCTCCGACGCGAAACCGGAGGTCGACATGCGCGATTGGGCAGGGATGCGATACTGGCTTGTAGGGGCGGACGCGTCTCTCGGTGCCGCGCTTGCCGAAAAGCTCAGCCGCGCCGGGGTGTCCCTTGTCCTGTCAGGGTGCGATCAGGACAAGCTGGAAGACCTGGTGGTGTCGCTGCCGGGGCGCGCAAGCTACATCCCGATTGATGTCAGGGACGAAGACAGGCTTGCCGAGATTGCCATTGAACTGGGTGCAGTCGATGGACTGGTCTATGCCATAGATGACCACCATGTGATCGGCGCGGAAGCGTGGAGCGCTGCGGTTGTGGCACGAATGATCTCATCCAATCTGACCGGGATCGCAAATGCGCTTGGCGTGGCGTTGCCGATCTTCGAGGGGCGGGGGCATATCGTTTTGCTGGACAGCCTAGCCGGGATCGGCGGATCGCCCCGTCAGTCGGGCTATGCCGCATCCAAGGCCGGGGTGCGCCTGATGGCCGAATCGCTGCGCGCCGAGGCGAAGGGGTCGGCGCTGGCGGTGCAGCTTGTCACGCTCGGGGTGCCCGGAAGCCGTCTGGCGGTTGCCCCTGCCGCCGCCGCCGCCGAGATCTTCGAACATATGGGCACGCCGCGATTCCGCCGGACGGTTCCCGCCATGGCGGGGGCCGTGGTGCGGCTGCTGCATATCCTGCCCGGTTGGCTGACACGGCCTGCCATTGCATGGCTGACAAAACCGGCGCAGGATTGAACCGGGCGCGCAACAATCCTAGACTCGGACAGAACCGGAGGACCCGACATGCTGGCCATTTCCACCCACAAGGTCGCACAGATCATCCTGATGGGGCACGAGCTCGACCGGGCCGAGGGTGAATTGCGCGGGTTTCTCGAAACCCTGAACGAGGATGAGCAGGCCGAGGTTGTCGCCATCATGTGGATCGGGCGCGGCAGTTTCGAGCCCGAGGATTTCGCCGAGGCGCTTTCCACCGCCCGCAACGAGGCGACGACGCCGACAGCCGATTACCTGATCGGCACCCCGCACCTGTCGGACCATCTGGAAGCCGGGTTGGAGGCGCTCGGCGTCGATCCGTCCGAGGCGGAAGACGACCTGATGTAGGGCCTTGCCCGACGGGTCAGCCGACGTGCTTGTCAAATTCCGCCTTCGCCCGCGCCCAGACCCCACTATCCAGATCGGTCAGTGTCAGGAGAGAGGGCAGAAGCTGCGCCGCGTAGTCCTGCGAAGACTCCACCGGCAGCATCGAGGGCAGGTTGTCGATTGCCATCACGTCCATCGGCGGCATGTCATGAACGCGCAGCACGGGCGCGTCCCATGTGGTCGCGCGGTCATAGACCGGCACGGGGTTGTAATCGCTGTCGGGGTCGCAGGCCACGTCGCCGATCACGGTCAGGCTGCGCGGCTGCGTCAGCGCCTCGCGCGGGACGAAGACCGGCGTTCCGGGGCGCGCGAAGATGCAGTTGAGGAAGATGTCATGGTCGAGGATGTCGGGGAACGGCCCGCCGCTGGCGGTCTCGGCCATGTCCCACTTGGTCACGCTCATCCCCATGGCCTCGCACAGATCCGCCGCGCCGGTGCCCACGCGGCCAAGCGCGCCGATGACGATGGCGCGGGGCGCGGTCAGGCCCGCCATGCCCTTGGCCAGATCGGACAGCAACGCATCCTTGCCGGGATAGGCCTCGACGGGCGGGCAGATGCCGCCCGATTGCTGCGCGATCCAGGCCTTCAGCGACACGGCCGCGCCTGCGAACCCGGCCCAGTAGCCGAAAGCGGCGACGCGGCGGCCGGTCTCGTCCACAAGGTATTCCAGATCGTAGAGTGTCCCGCCCCCGGCCTTGAACCGGTCCAGCAGCGCACGGCCTGAAAACTGCCCCTTGAAGGCGTGGCCGAACATGATGTGACGGTGCGGCAGCGGGGTGCCGTCCTCTGGCAGTTCCTTCAGCCCGAAGATGATCGCGTCGGCAGGCGCGTCTGGCCAGCTGTTTTCCGGCGCGATCTCGGCGCCGGCCTCGGCATAGCCCGTCAGACCTGCGGCGCGGGTGGAGCTTTCCTCGACCGTCACACGGATACCCGCCGCGATCAGGGCGCGAACGCCCTCTGCCGTGATCCCGGTGCGTTCCTCGTTCGGGCGCTGTTCGGCCCGGACCCAGAGATGTGTCATATCGGTTTCCTCACAGATGGGTGCGCGCGAATTGCCGTTCCGGGTGCTCCAGATGCGGCAGCGCGTTGAATTGGGTCAGGGCCAGCGAACCGCGCAGGGGCAGCCAGCGGCTGAGCGAGGTGTTTTCCACGGCGAGGCAGGCGCGGGCATATCCCATCAGGTCGAGCCCGAGGGTGATCCGCATGGCCATGCCGATGACCCCGCCAGAGGTCACGACCAGAGCCCGACCGTCGCCGGCGCCAATCTCTTCCATGCCGTCCCGAACGCGGGCTTCGAATGCCTGAAAACTTTCCGGCGGATTGTCGATCTCGCCTGCCTGCCACGCGGCGAAGAGGCGGGGCAGATGATCGGTGAAATCCTCCCGGTCCTCGGGGATCGGCACGCCATGCTGGTCGCGGTAGAGCGTGGCCAGCGTGAAGAACTCCATCTCGTTGAACCGCGCATCAATCTGGGGCTCTGCATGACCGTCCAGCCCGATGGCTGCGGCGGTTTCCCGGTGGCGCTGAAGCGTGCCGGAGTAAAGTCGCGGAAACACCTCACCGGTGCGCGCCAGATGCTGCCCCAGCCACTGGGCCTGTCGGGTGCCAAGCTCGCTCAGCCGGTCATAGCTGTCTTCGTCGCGCGCTTCGGTATTGGCCTGACCGTGGCGCACGAGGGTGATGTAGGACATGGGGATTTCCTCGCGCCGTCTGCCCCCCGCTTAGGACGTCGGGGCGCGCAAGAAAAGGGGCGAAGCGTCTCAGAGCCCGAGGCTGGCACGGATCGTGGGCAGGGCACCGGCTGCGATCAGGCCCACAATGGTCCCGATGCCAAGACGGATTGCCGGGCGGCCAAGGTTTGGGCTGACAAGGCCCAAAAGGCCACACACCACGGCGTAAAAGGTAAGCGTTACAGGGTCCATGACTAGACGATAGCATAAAACGGGCTAGGAATGGGACATGGGACAGACTTTCGATATCGATTCCGCGCGCTTTCTGGCCGATCTGCATCATCTCCGCAGCTTCGGGGCAGAGGGGTCCGGCGTGGTCCGGCCCGCCTTCTCGCCCGCTGATGTGGCCTCACGCGAATGGCTGTCCGCGCGCATGCAGGAGGCGGGGCTTGCGCCGCATATGGACCCGGCGGGCAACCTCTTCGGGCTGGTCGACGGCCCGTCTTTGCTGATCGGTTCGCATTCCGATTCGCAGCCGGAAGGCGGCTGGCTCGATGGGGCGCTCGGCGTGATCATGGGGCTGGAGGTGGCTCGTGCATCGCGAGAGGCCGGTGGCCCTGCCATTTCCTGCGTCAGCTTTCAGGACGAGGAGGGCCGCTATGGCGCCCTCACGGGCAGCGATATCTGGTCGGGCAGCACCACGCTGGCCGAGGCGGACGCGTTCCGCGCCACCGACGGTCAGAGCTTTGCGGAAGGCCGAGCGGCGGTCGCCCATCTTGCCAAGCCCGATTTCGTGGACCCGGACCGGTTCACCGGCTTTCTGGAATGCCACATCGAACAGGGGCCAGTTCTGGATCAGGTTGGCGAAGCGGTTGGCGTTGTGACCTCTATCGTGGGGCTGAGGCAATTGCAGGTCACGGTGAGCGGCGAACAGAACCACGCGGGCACCACGCCCATGGCCATGCGCAAGGATGCGTTTCAGGGGGCGGTGCGGATTGCGACGCTACTGAATGACCGGTTCCGCAATCTGGTGACGCCGCAGACCGTCTGGACCATCGGGCATATGCGGCTTCTGCCCAATGCATCTTCCATCGTGCCGGGCAAGGCTGTGTTCACCATCCAGTGGCGCGATGGCGATGCGGATCGGCTGGACCGGATGGAACGGGTGATCGACTCCGTCCTGCTGGAGGTCGAGAACGGCACCGGCCTGAACATCAGCGCCGACCGTCTGCGCCACGATCTGGTGCCCGTGCCGATGGATGCGCGGATGCAAGAGGCGCTTTCGAGAGCCGCCGGACAAATTGCGCCCGGCAAGTGGCGGTCGATGCCGTCCGGTGCGCTGCATGATGCGTCGAACCTGTCTCGGATGATGCCGGTGGGAATGCTTTTCGTGCCGTCCATCGGCGGGATCAGCCACGACTTTGCCGAAGACACCGCCGAGGCCGACCTGGTGACCGGCCTCAGGGTTCTGGCGCGTGCGGCGGCGGATCTGGCGCCCTCCTGAGCTTTTTGACTCTCGTCAAGGCGTCAGCCTGGCTTCGGGCGCAGACTGCGGCCAGATGTCGGGCGCATCGCCGCTTGCCCGGCGGATCGCAGGCAAGGAGGCGTTCTCATGAAGATCCTGATCGGTTATGCCACGACCGAGGGCCAGACCCGCAAGATTTGCCGCCATGTGGCAGATCACTTGATTGATGGCGGTCACTCTGTCGAATTGCTCCCTCTTTCGGAGTCAGATGACCCAGGCGTTGCGCGGTTCGACAGGGTCATCCTCGCCGCATCGGTTCACCTTGGCCACTACCAGCAGGCGCTATCGGACTTTGTGGCCGATGCTGCGCCATTGCTGGCAACGCTGCCCACCCTGTTCTTGTCGGTTTCCCTGTCCGCAGCGGGGCATGATGCCGACGACTGGCGCGGCCTTGAAACAATCGCCAACGAGATGACCGAGGCCACCGGTTGGACCCCCGACAGGGTGGAGCAGGTGGCGGGGGCCTACACGCCCTCGCGCTACGATATCATCCGACGCTTCGCCATGCGCCGGATCATCGCCGCAAAAGACCCCGGTCAGGACCTGACCGCAGATCGGGAATATACCGATTGGACCGGGCTGGACCGGGCAGTTGACGACTGGATCGCCGCCTAGTCCCACTTCACATCACCCAGGAAGATATAGCCCGCGCCGTAGATCGTCTTGATCAGGCGCGGGTTTTTCGGGTCTTCCTTCAGCTTGGTGCGCAGGCGCGAGATGCGGACATCCATGGCGCGGTCAAAGCTTTCGCCCGCCGCGCCGCCAAGCGCTTCCTGCATCTGCTGGCGGCTGATCAGGCGTTTGGGGCTGTCGAGGAACAGCCGCAGAACCTCGCCTTCCGCATGGGAAAAACTGACCTCTTCGCCCGCTTCATCGACCATAACGTAGCGGTCGAAATAGGCGGTCCAGCCTTCGAACCGGGCGGTGTCGGATTGCGCCGGGCGACTGCGCACATCCCTGAGCCTTGCGCGCACACGGGCCACGACCTCTGCGGGGTCGAACGGTTTGATGATGTAGTCATCGGCCCCCAGTTCCAGCCCGGTCACCCGGTCCTGTACTTGTGCGCGGCCCGAGATGATGATGATCGACGCGCCCGATTCCAATGCCAGCCGGTGCACCACGGCCAGCCCGTCCCGGTCCGGCAGGCCCAGATCGACAAGGCAGACATCGGGGGTGGTCTTGCGCAGGGCGGCTTCGAACTCGGTCGCGCGGGAATAGGCCGCCGTGCGAAACCCGGCTTCGGTCAGCGCTTCGGACAGCATCAGCCGTATCTGTGGTTCGTCGTCCAGAATGGTGACCAGCGGTTCGCTCATGCGCTTTCCTCCTGCGCCAGTATGGCGTGAAGCTGGCCGCTGTCGAAGGGTTTCGACAGAACGGGCCAGCAGGCCGCCCCCCGTTGCCGCAGCGGGTGTGTTTCGGGCAGGGACGTCATCAGCGCCAGCCGCAGTTCCGGCCGCCGCCGGGCCAGCCTTGCCAGCAGATCGACACCGGTCGTATGGCCAGAGAGCTTGATATCAGACAGAACCATGTTGATGGCGGGCAGGTCGGCCAGCGCATCGGCCTCGGCAAAGCTGGCAGCCTCGATCACCTGATGGCCCATATCGGTCAGCATCTCCCGCACCGACACGCGCAGATCGGGCATATCCTCCACCAGCAGGATCAGCATCGGTGTGGCCTCGGACAGGGGCACCGCGCGGAAGGGCAGCCGGTAGGTGACGCGCGCGCCCTCGCGATGGTTTTCCAGACGTACATTGCCGCCCGACAGCTTGGCGAAATCGAAGACCATCGACAGGCCAAGCCCCGACCCCGCCTGCCCCTTGGTGGTGAAGAACGGGTCGAGCGCGAATTCCAGCGCTTCTTTTGAAAAGCCCGGCCCGGTATCCTCCACCACGATATCGAGCCACGTATCCCGCACCTTCTGCGCGCGAATGCGAATCTCTCCTCCTTCCGGGCCAATCGCGTCACGGGCGTTCAGCACGAGGTTGAGAAGACTGTCCTGCAAGGATCCTTCATCCAGCATCAACAGCGGGTCGGGCACGTTCTGGGTGATCGACAGGCGGATGTTGTCGGCCAGGGGCGCGCGGGCCAGCGCCTCGAAGGTCTCGAAAAAGCGGCGCATATCAACCGGGGCGGGGTGCAGTTCCCGCGGGCCGGAGATGCGCGCGATCCGGTCCAGCAGCGTCCCGCCGCGGCGGGCGGCGGCTGTGGTGGCGCTGGTCAACTCCTTCGCGGCCTCCGGCAGGTCCATCCGGGACAGGCGGCTTTGCAGGCCGAGGATGATGGTCAGCAGGTTGGAAAAGTCATGCGCCATGCCGCTGGTAAGTTGCGCCGCCAGTTCGCGCTTGTTGGTCTGGATCAGCACCGCGCGCGCCTGCGCCTCTTCCGTCACATCTGTGGACAGCAGGTAAACGCCGTTGATCGGACCGGTTTCGCCTACCCGATCGGGGGTAAAGGCCGTGCGAATGCGGCGGCCAGAGTCCTCGTCGGTGAACTCCAGCACGCTTGAATCACCCTTCATCGCCCGGTCCAGATGCGGGCGCAGGCGGCGCGATGTCTTGACCCCGAGCGCTTCGCAGAAATGCAGGCCCACGATCTCGTTCGATCGCCCCGGCAAAACCGAAGACAGGCGCCGGTTGGTGAAGGTGTAGACGCCATCGGTATCCACATGGCCGATATGGGCGGGCGTCATTTCGGTGGTCAGGCGGGTGCGCGCCTCCATTTCGGCCAGCCCGCGCTTGGTCTCTTCCAGCTGTGCGATGGTGGCGGCAAGCTGGCGGTTGGTGCGAGAGAGCTCCTCCGCATGTGTCAGCAACTGATCGGACAGTTCCTCGGACCGGGCGCGCAGCAGCGACTCCTGGCTCTTGATCGAGGTGATGTCGGTATAGACCGTGACCCAGCCCCCCTCTGGCAGCGGGCTGCCCTCGACACTGATCATCCTGCCATTGGACCGGCGGCGTTCCATGTAATGCGGTTCAAAGGCACGGGCCTGTTCCACACGGTCGGTGACGAATCCCTCGGGGTCGTCCACCTCGCCATATTCGCCGCGCTGGACAAGAAATCGGATCGTGTCACGAAATGTCGCACCGGGGGTGACCAGAGATTCTGGCAGATCGAACATGGTCTGGAAGGGCCGGTTGCAGACCGCAAGCTTCAGGTCGCGGTCATAGATCGTCAGCGCCTGCTGGATCAGGTTCAACCCGGCACGGGTCATATGCGCAGTGGCGTCCGATCTGGCCATCTGTCAACTCCTCCTGCCTTTCCGCTACACGCTTGGTTCCCTCGCGCCAAGACCTGCCAGCCGCGTGTTACAATTCGTTAGGATTGGGAAAAAGTCAGGTAAAAATTGACGCTCAACCATGGCGGCAACACGGTGAGGTGCGGATTCGTTTTCGTCATGGAACCGCGTGGCCGCCGGGATGACCGGCGAAGGGAGGACAGAACTTGGCTGAGATGAAAGCGGTTTCGGGCGTGCCTGAATCCGTTCCTGCACTGCTCGCACGGAACGTTGCACAATTCGGAAGCAAGCCCGCCTATCGGGAAAAGGAATTCGGTATCTGGCAAAGCTGGACCTGGGCAGAAGCGGCCGAGGAGATCCAGGCAATTGCCTTTGGGTTCCTGGCGCTTGGCGTCGAGAAGGGCGACCATATCGCCATTGTCGGCCGCAACCGCCCTGCCATGTACTGGTCGATGGTTGCCGCGATGAAGGTGGGGGCCGTGCCGGTGCCCATGTATCAGGACGCCGTGGCCGAAGAGATGACCTATGCGCTGGATCATTCCGGTGCCCGCTTCGTCGTTTGCGGCGATCAGGAACAGGTCGACAAGGTGATCGAGGTGCAGGAAACCGTGCACCAGATCGAACACATCATCTATCAGGACGCGCGCGGTCTGCGGAAATATGATCACACCAAGCTGCACTCTCTGGCCTCCGTGCAAGCAGAGGGCCGCGCGGCCAGTGAGAGGTTCGAAAAGGAACTCGCCGACCGCGAGGCCTCGATCGGCTACGATGACACCTGCGTGATGCTCTATACCTCGGGCACCACGGGTAAATCCAAGGGTGTGGTGCTGTCCAACCGCAATGTGATCGAGACGGCCAGGGCGTCCTCCGAATTCGATCATCTGCGCCCCTCGGAAGAAATTCTCGCCTACTTGCCGATGGCTTGGGTTGGCGACTTCATCTTCTCCATCGGGCAGGCGTACTGGACGGGCTTCTGCACCAACTGCCCGGAATCGCCCGACACGATGATGACCGACCTTCGCGAAATCGGTCCGACCTACTTCTTCGCCCCGCCCCGCATGTTCGAAACGACGCTGACCACTGTCATGATCCGAATGGAGGACGCAGGCGAATTCAAGCGCAAGATGTTCCACAAGTATATGGAACACGCCAAGAAAGTCGGTCCCAGGCTTCTGGACGGCAAGCCGGTTTCCTTCGGTGACAAGCTGAAATACTGGATCGGCGACAAGCTGGTATACGGGCCGCTCAAGAACACGCTCGGCTTCAGCCGCGTCCGGGTCGGGTATACGGCGGGTGAGGCGATCGGGCCGGAGATTTTCGAGTTCTACCGCTCGCTCGGCATCAACCTCAAACAGCTCTATGGCCAGACGGAAGCGACGGTGTTCATCACGCAGCAGCCCGATGGCGAGGTGCGCGCCGATACCGTGGGCGTTCCCAGCCCCGGCGTGGAAATCAGGATCGGGGACAGCGGCGAAATCTACTACCGCAGCCCGGGCACCTTCGTGGAATACTACAAGAACCCCGAAAGCACCGCCGATACCAAAGATCCCGAAGGCTGGGTTGCGACCGGCGACGCGGGTTTCATCGAGGAAGACAGCGGGCATCTGCGGATCATCGACCGCGCCAAGGATGTGGGCAAGAT
Organism: Nioella sp. MMSF_3534; assembly: GCF_030732985.1. GTDB lineage: Bacteria > Pseudomonadota > Alphaproteobacteria > Rhodobacterales > Rhodobacteraceae > Nioella. The sequence goes on along the minus strand of NZ_JASHJX010000041.1, from coordinate 1,407 downwards.
GGCCGATGGCCGCCTGTTCGCGCCGAAATACGTGGAAAACAAGCTCAAGTTCTATCCGAACATTCTGGAGGCCGTGGTCTTCGGGAACGGGCGCGACATGTGCACCGCCTTCATCAATATCGACCTTGCCGCCGTCGGCAACTGGGCCGAGCGCAACAACATCGCCTATGCGTCCTATCAGGAACTGGCCGGGCATAAGCAGGTTCTGGATACCATCCAGCAACATGTTGAAGAGGTGAACAAATCCGTGGCGCAAGACCCGATGCTGTCGGGCTGTCAGGTGCATCGGTTCCTCGTGCTGCACAAGGAACTGGACGCCGATGACGGTGAAATGACCCGGACCCGGAAGGTGCGTCGCCGCATCGTGGAAGAGAAGTTCGCCGACCTGATCGACGCGCTCTACACCGGCAAGTCGGAACAATACACCGAAACCGAAGTGACCTACGAAGACGGTCGCAAGGGCAAGATCACCGCCACGCTGGAGATCCGCGACGCAAAAGTCGTGGAGGCCGCGGGCCAAGCGCAGGTGGCCGCAGAATGACCATGATGCACTACGAACCCCATGTGACCGCCGATGGCCGGACTATCGGTAACACCATGATGGAAATGAAGAATATCACCCTGCGCTTTGGTGGCGTGGTGGCGATCAAGGACATTTCCTTCGACATCCGAGAGGGTGAGATCCGCGCCATTATCGGCCCGAACGGGGCTGGAAAATCCTCGATGCTGAACGTCATCTCGGGCTTCTACAAGCCGCAGGAAGGCGAGGTCTGGTATCTGGGCGAAAAGCGCGGACCGATGCGCCCGTTCGAGGTGGCGCGGCAGGGCATCGCCCGGACCTTCCAGAACATCGCCCTGTTCGAAGGGATGACGGTTCTGGACAACATCATGACCGGCCGCCTGAACCACATGTCGGCCAGCTTCCTCGATCAGGCGATCTGGTGGGGAAAGGCCGAGCGGGAAGAGGTCGCGAACCGCGAGAAAGCCGAAGAAATCATTGATTTCCTTGAGATTCAGGCCATTCGGAAAACACCGGTGGGGCGCCTGCCATACGGCTTGAAAAAGCGTGTGGAACTGGCGCGCGCGCTGGTCGCGGAACCCTCGCTCCTGCTGCTCGACGAACCGATGGCCGGTATGAACGTTGAGGAGAAGGAGGACATGAGCCGCTTCATCCTCGACGTGAATGATGAATACGGCACCACCATCGCGCTGATCGAGCACGATATGGGCGTGGTCATGGACCTGTCCGACCGCGTCGTGGTGATGGATTACGGCAAGAAGATCGGCGACGGCACGCCCGACGAGGTGCGCAACAACCAGGAAGTGATCGACGCCTATCTGGGGGTCGCCCATGACTGAGTTTGCCCCGAAAACAGGGGGGTGCCCCCCGTACACCCCCTGTACACC
>NZ_JASHJX010000040.1 GCF_030732985.1 Nioella sp. MMSF_3534 | reverse complement strand
AGGGCGGCGGCGGGCGTTTCGGCCTCGGTCACGATCTCGGTCGTGGCTTCCTCGGGCGCGGTCGGGGGCGTGTCGGGCACCGGTGTGGGAGTCTCGGACGGCTCTGGCCGCGTCACCACCTCGGGCGCGATCTCGGCCTCAGGCGGCGGTGCGGGTGCAGGAAGCGGGGCCACACGGGGCGCTTCGCTCGGCGCGGGCGTGTCAGAGGGTGGCGCGGTCACGTCCTGTGCGGGCGGGCTTGGCAGCGCGGCCACTTCCGCCTGCACCTCGGTATCGGGTAGCGGGGCCAGCGCCGACATGTCGGGCTGCGTTTCAGTCGGCGGTTCCGGCGTGGCCTCGGGCGGTGTCGCGTCCGGCGCGGCGGCCTCTGGCGTGGGTGGGGTCGGTTCGGTGATATCGGGCGCGGGCGGTGTCGGCAACGCGGGCTGTTCCACCACGGCGGGCACAGGCACGACGGTTTCGAACATGGCGTCGAATTCCTGCGCCGAAATCAGCGTGACCCCGGTCAGTTCGAACGGCTCTTCCTCCGTATCGCTGAACAGACTACCCCCGATCAGCGCCCAGAAGAGCACCCCGAAATGCAGTCCGCTGGAGGCATAGAGCGCACGCCGCATCGGCCCGTCACTCCCCTGCCTGTTCGTCGAGACGCGGGCCACCCGCATCGGTCACCAGCCCGATTTCGCGGAATCCACCGGCATTGAGTGCGCCCATCACCTGCATCACGTCGGCATAGGGAATGCCCCCGTCCGCGCGCAGGAAAATCTGGTTGCTGTCGCGTTCGGCGGCGATGCCCTGAAGGCGCGTCACCAGCTCCTCCATGGGAACCGGCGTGGTCTGGATCATCACCTGCCCGTCGGCGGTCAGCGTCACGGCAAGGGGTTCCTCCTCCTGCTCGCCCGGCAGCGGCTCGGCGGCGGTTTCGGGCAGCTCAATCGGCACGCCCACGGTCATCAGAGGGGCAGAAACCATGAAGACGATCAGCAGCACCAGCATCACGTCCACGAAGGGGGTGACGTTGATTTCCGACATGGCGGCGTGGCGGGACCGGCGGTTGCCGCGCCTGCTGCGCCCGCCCGTCTGCCCCTGTTTCACTCCGGCCCCCATGGGTCAGTCCAACTGCCGGGAGAGGAGGGTGGAAAACTCATCCGCAAAGCCCTCGTACCCCGCGACCAGCCGGTCGGCATCGGCAGAGAGCTTGTTATAGAGGATAACTGCGGGGATAGCGGCCAGAAGGCCAAGCCCGGTGGCTAGCAGCGCCTCTGCAATACCCGGCGCCACAACCGCAAGCGAGGTGTTGCCCGAGGTCGCGATCTCCTGAAAGGACCGCATGATCCCCCAGACCGTTCCAAAAAGCCCGATGAAGGGCGCGGTCGCACCGGTGGTGGCCAGGAAGTTGAGACCGGATGTCAGCCGCTCCGCCTCTCGTCCAATCGCCACGTCCATCGACCGGTCCACGCGCTGCTGCACACCGGGAATGAGCGCCCCGTCATCGCGCAAGGATCGCTGCCATTCGGTCATGCCCGCGACGAAGACCCGTTCCGACGCGGACCGGGGCCGCTCGGCCACCTTGTCGAAGAGCTCATCCAGCGGCTCACCCGACCAGAAGGCCGCGTCGAACTGCGCCGCCCTACGGCGCGATAGCCGGTAGGTGGAGAATTTGGAGAAGGCGATTGCCCAAACCCAGATCGACGCCGCGAAGAGCATCACCATGACGATCTGGACGACAAAGCTTGCGCGGAAGAACAGGGCCAGCAGCGAGAAATCCATCTCCTGCGCCATGCTCAGCGTTTCGGTTTCCATGAAGTGCGTTTCCTATCTGCCCGGCCTCTGGTCGGATGCCATCTTGTTCGCGGCATCTCATTTGGAGGGGAATCTAGCAAAGAGGAAGAGCAAACACCATTGGCTTGCGTCACGGTCGGTTTCACTGCTGAAACGTAACCAGCTTTTGGCGGATATCCGCCGGAATCCGCACCGCGCGGCCATTTTCGGCAAGGCAGACCACCTGAACCTTTGCCGCATAGAGCCGGTCCGCACCCCGCCAGACGGTCTGATCGAGGTCGAAACTGGCCCCTTTGACGCCGATCAGACGGGTTTTGACCCTCAGATCATCCTCGAATCGGGCGGGCGCAATGAAATCCATCTCCATCCGCCGCACCGCAAAGACGATCCCCTGATCGGCCTTCAGCGCGGTCTGCGAAATCCCCGCCTCGCGCACCATCTCGGACCGGGCCCGTTCGATGAACTTGAGGTAATTGGCGTGATAGACGATCCCCGCCAGATCGGTGTCTTCATAATAGACGCGGGTGTGGAAATGGTGGGTCACGACAGCATCCCCACCCGTGCCGCCAGTCTCAGCCCGTGGCTCGGGTCGTTGGCGCTGGCGGGCATCACCGGGTCGTAGCCTGCGCGGATCACGTTGGCGATCTCGGGTTTCAGGACGGCGGGTTGGCCGGGGGCCGCGGCAAGGGGGGAGCTGTCGGTGAAGGCCGTATCGGACCACAGCAGGATCACCTGCACCATCTGGGATAGTGCGATGGTTTCCGCCGGGACCTTGGACATCTCCTCATCCATGCGGATGAAGACGAAGGCCGCCTGAATGGCCCCCGTGTCGTCGAACCGGAAGCTGCGATACTGGTTGGCATCCGCCGCTTTCAGCCGGTCCACCGTGGCGGGCAGGTCGGGGATCAGCCGGTCGAGATTGGGCGTCTCGGTCAGCTCGTCCCACTCGCGGAAGAAGAACACCATCAGGTTCGCGCCCAGTTCCGGGTCGGTCTCGGCCATCTTGTGACCGGCCAGCGCCACCACCGCCTCGATCGCGCCTTTCAAGATGCTGACGGTCGCATCCTCCACCCCGAAGACCACGGGCACGATGGGGCGTCCCCACCGGGCAAAGAGGTAGTTTCCGTCAGAGCGGGTAAAAAGGCGCGTGACCGCGTCGGCATCCATTCCGGGGGCTCCTTACAGGTTGTTTTCCGCCATCCAGCCCGCGAATACCGGATCATAGGCGGCAGGGCCATAGACCTGCGGGGCGGTGCCGCTTTCGTAGATGGCAGCAGCCGCCGCCCCGTCCGAAATGCGAATGCCCCAAGCGCCCGCCGAAATGTTGCAGGCATGGGCCATGCAGCCCGCGCCAAGCACCCAATCACCCCGCTGGATCACGCTGTTTGCGGGGCCGATCCGGTCGGCAAGGTCGCGGATCTGGTCTTCGGTCATGATGGTCAGGAAGCGGGCACGTTCGCCGGGGTCGCGGAAGATGGCGTAGGGATGTTCCCCGATCCAGCGGGTCGCATCCGCGCCGGGACCAGCGGGAATGCCCGCGAAGGGTTGTTCGCCGGGCGTGGTCTCCATGCCCGCATCGCTGAACCGGTAGGTGGTGAATTGCTGGCGTATGCCGTCGACGAAGATGTCGAGCTCCAACGCATCGGGCTCGATCCGCATATCGCTGACCGCGCCTTCGCAGGCCCCTGTTTCGCCCATCACCTGCACCGTTCCCTGACCGACGCGGATCACCGTCACGCCGGGACCGCACATATTGCCGCCGTGGTGATGGGTGGCCAGCAGCCAGTCATGGTCCGATCCTTCAAGCGCCCAGGCCCCCAGGATTTCCCACATATAGTCCAGCTCCACCGGCAGGGTCGCACCGGAAACCATCAGCCCTTGGCTGGGACGCGCGCCCACGACCGAGGCCGCGCCGAACCGGGTCTGAAACTGATCGTAACTGCCGAAGTCGACATCGGCACTTGCCGCGCTGGCCGAGAGGGCAACAAGGGCGGCACATAGAAATCGGATCATGGCAATGCTCCCGATAGGGTTAAATAAGGCTGCCCTGCTCGGGCGGCATCGGGGCGGCAAGACCCAGATGCGACCAGCCTTTGGATGCCAGCATCCTTCCGCGCGGGGTGCGGGCAATCAAGCCCTGTTGCAGCAGATAAGGCTCGATCACCTCTTCGATCGCGTCGCGGCTTTCCGACAGGGCGGCGGCCATGGTCTCCACCCCCACGGGACCACCGCCGTAGTTCTCCGCCATCAGCATCATGTAACGCCGGTCGGCCCCGTCGAGGCCGAGGTGATCGACCCCGAGCCGTGTCAGCGCGCTGTCGGCAATCGCCTGTGTCAGCCGCCCGTCGCCTTCGACCAGTGCGAAATCCACCACCCTGCGCAGCAGCCGCCCTGCGATCCGGGGGGTGCCACGGGCACGGCGGGCAATTTCCAGCGCGCCTTCGGGATCGGACGGGATGCCCAACATCCGCGAACCGCGCGTCACGATCTCGTGCAGTTCCGGCACCGTGTAGAATTGCAGACGCGTGGGAATGCCGAACCGGTCCCGCAGGGGCGTGGTCAGCAGGCCGAGCCGGGTTGTCGCCCCCACAAGCGTAAAGGGCTGCAGCTCGATCCGCACCGTCCGCGCGGCGGGGCCTTCGCCGATTACGAGGTCCAGCTCGAAATCCTCCATCGCGGGGTAGAGCACCTCCTCCACCGCCGGGTTCAGCCGGTGGATCTCGTCGATGAACAGGACATCGCGCGCCTCCAGATTGGTCAGGATCGCGGCAAGGTCGCCCGCCTTGGCCAGAACCGGGCCAGAGGTCATGCGGAAATTCACCCCCAACTCCCGTGCCATGATCTGCGCGAGCGTCGTCTTGCCCAGACCGGGCGGGCCGTGGAACAGCACATGGTCCATCGCCTCTTCCCGCCTGCGGGCGCTTTCGATGAAGACACGCAGGTTGGCGCGCGCCTCCTCCTGGCCGATGAATTCCGTCAGCTCCTGCGGACGCAACGCGCGGTCGGGGCTTTGATCCTCGGGCAAGGGCGTCGCGCGCAGGGTGGGGTCGGGCTCTGTCATCTCAATCCTTCGGGGCCAGCAGCTTCAGGGCCGCGCGGATCAGGGCCGGGGTTTCCGCGTCGGGCGCGTCCCCCGCGGCCTGCGCCACCGCCATGGCGGCCTCTGCCGGGGCATAGCCCAGGTTCTTCAGCGCCGAAAGAGCCTCGGCCTGAGAGGATGAGGACGGGCGTGCCCGGATTGGCGCCGCGATATCGGGCTGCGCAACCACCGCCACCGGGGCATCCCCCAGGGCCTCGATCACCTCGCCCCCCATGGCCATCACGCCGGGGGCCTTGTCTTTCAGCTCGTTCACCACCCGCTGCGCCAGCTTGGGGCCGACACCGGGCGCGGCCTTGACCGCTGCCGCGTCGCCAAGCGAGATCGCCCGCGCCACGCCCTCGGCCCCCAAAGTGCCCAGAATGGCCATCGCCGCCTTGGCCCCCACGCCCTGAACGGAAATCAGCAGCCGGTGCCATTCGCGGTCATAAAGCGTCGGGAAGCCGAAAAGCTGCAACAGATCCTCACGCACCAGCAATTCGGTGAACAGTGCCGCCGCCTCGCCCGGCCCCGGCAAAGCGGCCAGTGTCCGGTCGGAGCAGTAAACGACATAGCCCACGCCATTCACATCCAGCAGCACATGGTCGCTGCCCTTGTAATCCACCCGGCCTGTCAGTTTGCCGATCATCGCCCCGCCTCCACTGCTGCGGCCAGCCGGCCTGCGGTCTGCGCATGAAAGGCATGACAGATGGCAATGGCAAGCGCATCCGCCGCGTCGGGGCTGGATGGGTTCGCTCCGGGCAATTGCATCTTGACCATATGCGCCACCTGTCCCTTTTCCGCGTGCCCCACGCCGACCACCGTCTTCTTGACCGCATTGGGGGCGTATTCCGCCACGCTAAGCCCCGCCTGCGCCGGAACCAGCAGCGCGATCCCCCGCGCCTGCCCCAGTTTCAGGGTCGCCACGGCATCGCGGTTGACGAAGGTTTGTTCCACGGCGGCCTGGTCCGGCTGCCAGCGGTCCAGCACCTCGGACAACTGCCGGTACAGCGACAAGAGCCGCGCAGCAAGGTCCTTGCCTTCGCTGTGGCAGGTTCCGTTGGCGATGTGACTGAGTCGCGATCCCCGCGACTCGATCACGCCCCAGCCCATGTTTCTGAGCCCCGGATCGATCCCGATGATCCTCATGCTGCCCGACCCCGTAAAATTCTTGCGACTTTTTTGCAGCACTAGCACGAAACGAGAACATTGACCAGACAAAGTCGGTTTTCGGCGTGCACTGAAACAAAAGCGACAAGCACCGGCGGGGATGTCGATTCAGGACAACTTCCTGATCCTGTTCCGACAGGAATTGTGGCGGATTTTTGCCCGAAATTCATGTCGTTACGTCCAATTCAGACCTATGCGCAGATTGCATATGACCCATGCGAAAATCGGCATTGCTCGGGCCAGCCCCGGCCCCTAAGTGCCGGTTCAGCAAGCGAACACTTCGCAACCCACCCTCTTATCTGGAAGGAACATTCAGATGGCTACCGTGACCAACCGCACCGTTGACGCCGGCTTCAGCGTCGCCTCGATCCTCTCCATCTTCGTGGGTCGGATTGCAGCCTGGAACGACGCCCGCGTAACCCGCAAAGCGCTGGAGGCTCTGTCCGATCGTGAACTGGACGATCTGGGCCTGAACCGCGGGGATATCGACTCGATTGCCAATGGCATCTACCGCTGAGATATCTCTCACTCTTCTCTCCCCGATTGAAGCCGCTCCGACCCCGGGGCGGTTTCTTTCGTTTCAAGGGGGTCAGACCGGTGGACGCCCGATCGCGTCTCTCAGGGTCGTGCCGATCCAGACGGATACCGGATCCATGGACAGAACCCATGCCGCGGCCCGATGGCCGGTCGACTGGTCCGACAATTCCGCCAACCGCGCGGCGTAGTCCGCCTCGCCCTGGTGCCAGATCATGAAGCCCTTGAACAGGAAACAGCAGATTACCGCGAGTGCCAGGCTGCGCCAGGGAAACGACAGGCGAACACGTCGGCGGCGCGGAACGACGAGCCCGTCTGGCTGCACCACCACGCCATGTCCCTCGCCCGCGCCGGACTGGTTCATCCTGCGCAGCCGTTCCTGAAACCGGTCGTAATTCGCATCCATCGGGGCACCTCTTGCGCCTGCCCCACCCGTGCACAAATTATCCGCAAATTATGGCAAAACTGTGCCGGTCAGCGGCGCAGGGTCAGCGTGGTCCATTCGCCAAGCTCGGCCCGATGCTCCAGGGTCATGCCCTGCGCCGCATAGGCCGCGACAACCTCGTCGCCCTGTTCATTGAGCAAGCCGGACAGGATGACATGGCCACCTTCCGCGCAATGCGCCGCCACGTCGGGGGCAAGCTCCACCAGCGGACCTTTCAGGATATTGGCAAAGATCAGGTCGTAGGGCGCGGCGGCATGCAGCTCCGCGTGGTCGAGCCCCGCCGCCTCAAGGCAGCGCACCCGCCCCGCCTCGCCATTTGCCGCCACATTGGCCAGGGCCACATCCACGGCAACCTCGTCGATATCGGAAGCCAGAACCGGCTCGGGCCAGACCTTTGCCGCCGCCAGCGCCAGCACGGCGGTACCGCAGCCGATATCGACGGTGTTCTTCTTGACTTCGCCGGCCTGGATCAACCGTTCCAGTGCCTCAAGGCAACCCTTGGTCGTCCCGTGATGCCCGGTGCCAAAGGCCATCGCCGCCTCGATCAAGAGGGGCACACACCCATCCGGCACCTTGTCCGCGTCATGGCTGCCATAGACGAAGAACCGCCCGGCCTCCACCGGATGCAGCTCGCGTTTCACATGGGCAACCCAATCGGTTTCCGGCAGTTCCGACACCACGAAGGGCTTGGCGCCATGGGCCGCCGCCAGCAGAGCAAGGGCCACCTCGTCCGGGGCCTCCACGAAATAGGCGCCCACCTCCCACAGGCCGGACCCATCCTCCATCTCGAAGACACCGACGCCCGTCGCCTCGGGCTCGATCTCTTCCAGGGCAAGGCCAAGCGCCTCGGCCTGTTCCTTGTCTTCAAGGGTGGTGAGGGCGGTGAAGGTCGGCATCGGTCAACTCCTGTCAGGTTTCTCACGCCTTAGGCGCAGGCTGCAAAAAACACAATGCGCCTTCTTCTTGGTCCAAATACTCATACCCGGACCTATCAGCGTCACCCTCCCGCCCGAGGTCGCGCCGCCTTCACAGATATCCCGCGGCAGCACGGGTCGGCGAGGGCCCCCGAACGGGGGCTTGAGCCGGGCCGTTCCCCGGTCGGCGCCGTCAGGCGTCGAGCCCGATGGGGCAGGTCACGCCGGTGCCGCCGATCCCGCAATAGCCGGACGGGTTCTTGGCCAGGTATTGCTGGTGGTAGTCCTCGGCAAAGTAGAATTCCGGCGCGGGCAGGATCTCGGTGGTGATCGCGCCGAACCCGGCCGCTGTCAGGCGGGCCTGCATGCCCGGAAGACTGTCCTTGGCGGCCTTCTGCTGCGCCTCCGAGAAGGTATAGATCCCCGACCGGTACTGGGTGCCCATGTCATTGCCCTGCCGCATGCCTTGCGTCGGGTCGTGATTTTCCCAGAACACCTTCAGCAGCGCCTCATAGCTGATGATTTTGGGGTCATAGACGACCCGCACCACCTCATTGTGGCCGGTCCTCGCGGTGCAGACCTCTTCATAGGTGGCATTGGGCGTATGCCCACCCGCATAGCCCACCATGGTCAACAAGACGCCGTCGAGCTTCCAGAACATCCGCTCCACGCCCCAGAAGCATCCCATGCCGAACATGGCCGCCTCCATGCCCTCGGGCACATCGGGGGTTAGGGGACGGCCGTTTACGAAATGCGTGTCCGCCGTCGGGATTGCCGTTGCCCGTCCCGGCAGCGCCTCGGCAGCCGAGATCATCTCCATCTTCTTTGCCTTGAATCCGAACATCGCGCGTCTCCCTTTCGCTTCCGGCATCTTGCACCCGTCCATAGATGGGGCGCAAGCCACCCCGCGACCAGAGCGGCCGCCTCTCGATAAAGATCACGACAGCGCGATCAAGAGATCATGTCAATCGCAACGTTCCACTTCCCAATCGCCGAAACCGCCCCTAACGTCCCCGACATGACACCTGCCTCCGCCCTCGACTCGCGCGCTTCATGGATGCGCCTTGCGATTTCCCTGACCATCGGACTGGTGGGCAATGTCGGCATGTGGGCAATCATCGTCATCCTTCCCGCCGTGCAGGCAGAGTTCAACGTGGACCGGGGCGATGCGTCCCTGCCCTATACGCTGACAATGGTGGGCTTTGCGCTTGGCAATTACTTCATCGGGCGGGCCGTGGACCGGTGGGGGATCACCGTCTCGATGATTGCCGCTGCCGGTCTGATCGCCCTTGGTTTCGCCGGGGCGGCCATGGCGCCCAACATCGCGACCTTGACGGCCCTGCAATTGCTGATCGGCTTCGGAACCGCAACCTGTTTCGGGCCGCTTATCGCCGACGTGTCGCACTGGTTCCTGCGCCGAAGGGGCATTGCGGTGGCCATCGCGGCCTCGTCCAACTATCTTTCCGGTGCGATCTGGCCGCTGATCCTGGCCGATATCCTCGCCACCCAGGGATGGCGCACGGCCTATCTGGTGCTGGCGGTGGTCACGCTGCTGGTGATGGTCCCCCTGTCGCTGCTGCTGCGCGCCCGCGTGCCCGAGGCCGCGCGCGTGGAGGCCGAAGCCTCCGCCGCCCTGCGCGCCCGCTCGGTCAGCTTTTCGCCCCGGACCCTGACCATGCTGCTGGCCATTGCGGGCATCGGCTGCTGCGTCGCCATGTCGATGCCACAGGTCCATATCGTGGCTTTCTGTACCGATCTTGGCTACGGGCCGGCCATCGGGGCCGAGATGCTGTCTCTGATGCTGTTTGGCGGAGTGGCCTCGCGGCTGGTTTCAGGCGCGCTGGCCGACTGGCTGGGAGGCGTGACGACGCTGCTTATCGGCTCTGCCCTGCAATGTATCGCGTTGTTCCTATATCTGCCGACGACGGGGCTCACATCGCTCTATCTCGTCAGCCTCGTCTTCGGGCTCAGCCAGGGGGGCATCGTGCCGAGCTACGCCATCATCGTGCGCGAATACCTGCCCCCGAGAGAGGCCGGCGCGCGGGTGGGTCTGGTGATGATGTCTACCATCGCGGGCATGGCCATCGGCGGCTGGATGTCGGGCTGGATCTATGACGTGACCGGCAGCTATCAATGGGCTTTCATCAACGGCATCGCCTTCAACGTTCTGAACATCGGAATCATGGCGCTGATCCTGCTGCAATCCCGGCCCCGCCGCGCGGCACCGGTGGCGGCCTGATGCCGACCGGCGGGGCGGGAGTCGACCAGAACGGATTTTTCCGTTAAATTCCTGTCACCAAAATTTGAAATGGCTACGCGACGACCACATCTTCCTGATGCGAGGGACCGGGCCAGACCGGCACCTCGTGCGAGACAGAACAAGAGACCGGTTCAATGTCGATACGAGAAGTCACCCGCGCCTATTGCGAGCGCAGCGACGCGCTTGCCTCGGCCAGTTATTTCGGCACATTCGCCGTCTATTTCCTGACGCTCTACCTTGCCGTCCATTTCTACGATGCCTGGTATCTGGTGGCCCCTCTGGTGGTCATCAACGCGCTGTCGGGTGTCAGGCTTTATGTGCTGCAACATGATTGCGGGCACAGTTCGCTGTTTTCCAAGCGGTGGATGAACGATTGGGCCGGTTACGGCCTGTCGACCTTCACGCTGACCCCCTACAGGGCGATGCAGTACAATCACAACGAACACCACAAATTCCTTGGAGATCTGGAAGAACGCCGGTCGGGCGAGATCCACACCATGACCCTGCGCGAATGGAACGAGGCCGACTGGAAAACGCGCCTGTTCTACCGGCTGTACCGCAACCCGCTGATCCTGATCCCCATCGGCGGCGTCTTCGTCTATGCCCTGCGCTATCGCTGGCCCAAGAACACTTTGAGGGTAGGTGCCGCCGGGGTGCTGATGCATGACGCGCTGTTGCTCGGCTGGATCGCGCTGCTCTACTGGCTTGGCGGTGTGCCTGCGCTGATGGTCTATCTGGCCACCGTCTTCGTGGCAGCCTGTTCGGGCGTGTTCCTCGTCTATCTTCAGCACAATTTCGAGGACACCTACTGGGACCGCCGCCCCGACCTGCGCCACGATCAGGCGGCGCTGCAGGGGTCATCGGCGCTGGACCTCGGCTGGTGGTTCGATCTTGCGACCGGCAATATCGCCTATCACGACATCCACCATTTCAACGCCAATATCCCCAGCTACAGGCTGCGCAAATGCCACAGGGCCATCCGCGACCAGTTCGACCTGCCGACGATCAACTGGCCAGAGGCGATCCGCAGTTTCACCCTGAAGCTGTGGGACGAGGATCAGGGACGCCTGGTTCCCTTCCCGAATGAACGGCGGGCGTTCAGCGGGTTGATGCAACGGATGACGGGCTAGCCGACATATAGCGCAATCGCGGCCTCTACCCCGTCTTGGGCAAGGACGCCCATCCAGTCCGCGAAAGCGGCTGCAAATCGTGGGTCCTGCGAAAGATCGCCATAGATTGCCGACATCTCCAGCCATGCTTGAGGGCGGTTCATGGCCTCTCTGGCGCGTTTCGTCAGCCGGTCCCATTGCGGGTCGTTTGCGGCGATGGCCTCCCCGGCTTCGGTCGTTCCCAGACAATAGCGCGCCCATAGCGCTTCGGTCAGGGCAAGCCCGGAAAACCCGCCGTCCGACAACAGGGCATCGCGCAGCGAGGGCAGCACGAAACCGGGATGCCTGCTGGAGCCGTCGAACGCCACCCGCCGCGTGGTGTCGACGATGGACGGGTTGGAAAAGCGCCGCTTGATCAGCGTAATGTACTGGTCCGGCGTGAACTCTGCCACCGAGGGGACATGCGGCGCGACCTCTTCGCTCAACACCTTGTGCAGGAACGCCCCGACGGCCGGGTGCGTCGTCGCCTCGGCAATCGTTTCCAGACCCAGCAAAGCCCCCGCATTCGCCACCATCTGATGCCCCGCGTTCAGAAGACGCAGCTTCATCATCTCGTAGTCGTGAACCGAAGCCGAAAAGGTTACTCCGACCTTCTCCAGCGGCGGACGACCTGCGCAGAAATCATCCTCTATCACCCACTGCCGGAACGCCTCATGCGAGACGGGCGCGGCGTCGTTCACCCCGAAGGCCCGCGCGAAATCCAGCTCGCGTTCGCCGGTCGCGGGCACGATGCAATCCACCATGGAATTGGGGAAACTACAGCTGTCTTCGATCCAGTCGGCCAGCGCAGGGTCGGAAAGGCGCGCCAACCCGATGACAACGCCCCGCAGGATCGCGCCATTGCCCTGCAGGTTGTCACAGCTCAGCAGCGTGACGGGTCCGTCCCCCCTTTCCCGCCGCAGCCGCAGCGCCGCGATGATCGCGCCAAACACGGTGCCGGGCCGGTCGGGATTCGCCGCATCATGGACGATCTCGGGGTGAGCGATATCCAGCGCTCCACCCAACTGAAAATACCCCCCCTCCGTCACGGTCATCGCAACGATGCGAATGGCGGGATCGGCCATCGCCGCAATCAACGGGCCGTGACCTTCGGCAACCGGCACATAGTCGATCATCGAGCCGATGACCTCTGCCGCCCGGTGATCGGCGTCCAGCTCGATCAGGGTTGTCAGGCAATCCTGCGCCAGCAGCTTGTCGCGCATGGCGGCATCATAGGGCCGGACCCCGGCCCCAAGGATGGCCCAGTCCTTCGCCAGCCCCATCTCCATCAGCCGGCTCAGATACCAGGCTTGATGCGCACGATGAAAATTGCCCACGCCGATATGGACAATGCCGGCGGTCAGGCCAGACCGGTCATAGCCAGGGCGCCGCACCTCTGCGGGCAAAGCCGCCAGAGTGGCATTCGACAGGGAGAGCAGATCCGAGAATGTCTTGTGCACGGCGCTGGCCATGGCCGGTCTCCCTCAGCTCATCCAGTTGCCGCCGTCGACATTGTATGTCTGGGCGACGATATAATCGGCCTCGGGCGAGGCCAGAAAAACGGCCATGCCGGTCAGATCCTGTGCAGTGCCCATGCGGCCGAAGGGAACGGCTTCGCCGACCTCGCGCTTCTTCTGTCCGGGGGCCTTGTTTTCGTATTTGGCGAAGAAGGCGTCGACGCCGTCCCAGTGCTCCCCGTCCACAACGCCGGGCGCGATGGCGTTCACGTTGATCCCGTGACGGATCAGGTTCAGCCCCGCCGACTGGGTCAGGCTGATGACCGCGGCCTTCGAGGCGCAATAGACCGCGACGAGGGCTTCGCCCCGGCGGCCCGCCTGGCTGGCCATGTTGATGATCTTGCCACCCTGCCCGCGCTCTATCATGTGCTTGGCAACCGCCTGCATCGTGAAAAGCGCACCGGAGACATTGATCTTGAACACCCGGTCGAAGTCTTCGCGGGTGATCTCGACGATCGGGGCGGCGGAAAAGATCGCGGCGTTGTTGATCAGGATGTCGATCTGGCCGAGCCTTTCCACGGTTTCCGCTACGGCCGTGTCGATGCTGTCCTGCCGGGTCACGTCCATCTCCACGGCAATCGCCGCCGCGCCAAGATCGGCCGCCGCGGCGCGGGCGCGCGCGATGTCGATATCGGCAATCGCAACCCGCGCACCTTCCGCGACATAGGCTTCGGCGAAGGCAAGGCCGATCCCCCGAGCGCCCCCCGTGATCAGGGCCGATTTTCCCGCCAGCCGTTTCATGCGATCCGCAGCCCGTCAGCGTCGAACTTGTGGATCTGGTCTTCCTGCGCGGTCAGCCACACGGTGTCGCCGTGCCGGGCGCTGAACTCACCGTCCACGCGCACGGTCATGGGGTCGGTCGCGCCTTCGCGGTGGACATGCAGGAACGTGTCGGACCCCAGATGCTCAGCCACGCCGACAGTGCCTTTCCAGGCGCCATCGGTGGTCGAGATCGAGACATGTTCGGGGCGAATTCCAACCGTGTGTGCACCCCGTTTGGCGGCCTCCTCACCGGTCAGAAGATTCATCTTGGGGCTGCCTATGAAGCCCGCGACGAAGATGTTGCGCGGCGCGCGATAAAGCTCCATCGGCGACCCCACCTGTTCGATCACGCCCCCTTGCAGGACCACGATCTTGTCGGCCATGGTCATTGCTTCGACCTGATCGTGGGTGACGTAGATCATGGTGGTGTCCAGCCGCTTGTGAAGCTCGCTGATTTCCAGCCGCATCCCGTGGCGCAACGCCGCGTCGAGGTTCGACAGCGGTTCATCGAACAGGAACGCCGCCGGTTCGCGCACGATGGCCCGCCCGATGGCGACCCGCTGGCGCTGGCCGCCCGAAAGCTGCCCCGGCCTGCGGTCGAGATAGTCGGTGAGGTTCAGCGCCTTGGCGGCGGCTTCGATCCGGCGGTTCTGTTCATCCTGGGGGATGCCCGCCATCTTCATCGGGAAGGCGATGTTCTTGCGCACCGACATATGCGGGTAAAGCGCGTAGGATTGGAACACCATGGCCAGGCCTCGCTTGGCGGGGGGCACCATCGTGGCGTCCTCACCGTCGATGCGGATCTGCCCGGCGGTGACGTCCTCCAGCCCGGCGATCAGGCGCAGAAGGGTGGACTTGCCGCAGCCCGAGGGGCCGACGAAGACCACGAACTCGCCATCTTCGATGGTCAGGTCCAGCGGCGGGATGACCTCGACCTCGCCGAAGGCCTTGCGGACTTTATCAAGCGTAATGCGTCCCATGTTCTTGGTTCCTTATTTGACGGCGCCGAAGGTCAGGCCACGGACAAGTTGTTTCTGGCTGAACCAGCCAAGGATGAGGATCGGGGCGATGGCCATGGTCGAAGCTGCGCTGAGCTTGGCGAAGAACAGGCCCTCGGGGCTGGAATAGCTGGCGATGAAGGCGGTCAGAGGCGCGGCATCGACGGCGGTCAGGTTCAGCGTCCAGAAGGCTTCGTTCCAGGCCAGGATGAAGTTCAACAGCAGGGTGGAGGCGATGCCCGGCACCGCCATGGGCGTCAGGACATAAAGGATTTCCTCTTTCAGCCCCGCACCGTCCATCCGCGCCGCTTCCAGGATCTCGCCGGGGATTTCCTTGAAGTAGGTGTAGAGCATCCACACGATGATCGGCAGGTTGATCAGCATCAGGATCACCACCAGGGCATAGCGGTTGTCCAGAACCCCCAGTTGAATGCACAGCAGGTAGATGGGGTAAAGCACGCCGACAGCAGGCAGCATCTTGGTCGACAGCATCCACAGAAGGATGTCCTTGGTCCGCTTCGACGGAACGAAGGCCATGGACCAGGCGGCTGGCACCGCGATGATGACACCAAGCAGCGTGGAGCCCCCCGCAATGAAGACAGAGTTCCACAGGAAGCGCATGTAGTTCGACCGCTCCTGCACGACGGAATAGTTTTCCAGCGTCCAGTCGAAGGCCAGGAAGACCGGCGGGTTCGCGATGGCCTCGGCCTCGGTCTTGAAGCTGGTCAGGATGGTCCACAGGATCGGGAAGAAGATCAGCAGACCGATGCCCCAGGCGATTGCGGTATTGAGCGCCTTGCGCGGGTTGGAAACGGCACGTGCCATGGTCAGGTCCTCCTCAGGCGTCCAGGTTCTTGCCGACGATGCGCATCAGGAAGAGCGCAACGATATTGGCGAGGATGATGGCGTAAACGCCACCGGCACTGCCGAGACCCACATTCTGGCTTTCCAGCACACGCTGGTAGATCAGGTAGGTCAGGGTCCGCGAGCCGAAGGCACCGCCCGTGGTCACGAAGATTTCCGCGAAGATCGACAGAAGGAAGATCGTCTGGATCAGGATGACGATGGTGATGGCGCGGCTCATATGCGGCAGGATGATGTAGCCGAACCGCGACAGGTGCCCGGCACCATCCATTTCCGCTGCCTCCAGTTGCTCGCTATCGAGCGACTGGATGGCGGTCAGCAGGATCAGCGTCGCGAAGGGCAGCCACTGCCAGGACACGATCAGGATGATGGAAAACAGCGGTGCATCGCTGAGCCACACCACCGGATCGGCCCCGAAGGCGCGCCAAAGATGGGCGAACAGGCCATTCGTCGGATCCATGAACATGTTCTTCCACACCAGGGCAGACACGGTCGGCATGACGAAAAAGGGCGCGATGACAAGGATGCGCACGACGCCTTGCCCCCACATCGGCTGATCCAGCAGCAGCGCCAGAAGGATGCCGAAGACGACCGAGATCAGCAGGATGCCGCCAACGATGATCAGCGTTGTCTGAACCGATGGCCAGAACGCACTGGACGAGATGAAGCGGGAATAGTTCTCGAACCAGACAAATCCCTGATCGCCGCCACGAAGCGGGAGGAAGCGCCGGAAGGAGAACCAGAGCGTCATCGACAACGGGACAAGCATCCAGACGAGAAGCAGAAAGACCGCTGGTGCCATCATGAAGCGCGCGGCGGAGCGGGAATGCTGGGTAGCCATGACGGGATCCTCTCTTTCTGTCGGCGCGTTCAACGCGTCCAAGGCAGAATGGCAAGGGGAATGGGGGCCGGGCAACAGAGGCACCGGCGAGACAGGAGAGAATTGGGTGGGGGGCGGATGAGGGCCGCCCCCCGGGAGGAAGAAACCGGCCTTAGTAGCCCGCAGCTTCCATGGCTTCAGAGGTGATCGCCTGAGCGTTCGCCAGGGCCTCTTCTACGGTCTGTTGACCGGCATAGAAGGCCGAGAACTCCTGGCTTACCTCGGAGGCGATGCCTGCAAACTCCGGAATGGCCGCGAACTGGATGCCGACATAGGGGCTCGGTTCAACGGTGGAGTTGTTCGGATCAGCCGACAGGATCGAGTCCAGCGTCATCTGCGCGAAGGGAACCGAGATGTAGTCGGGATTCTCGTAGAGAGAGGTCCGTGCACCCGGCGGGACGTTGGCCCATCCTTCGTTCTCGGCGACCAGCTCGATGTAGTCGGCAGAGGTGGCCCACTCGATGAACTGCAGCGCGGCATCCGCCTGCTGTGTGCCTGCGGGAATGGCAAGGGCCCAGGCCCACAACCAGTTGGACCGCACACCCAGACCGTTGTCGGGGGCAAGGGCAAAACCGACGGAGTCTGCAACTTCCGAATCTTCCGGGTTGGTCACGAAGGACGCCGCAACGGTGGCGTCGATCCACATGCCGCAGAGGCCCTGCTGGAACAGCGACAGGTTTTCGTTGAAGCCATTGGTGGCATAGCCGGCCGGGCCGCTTTCGCTCATCATGCCTTCGAAGAAGGTCAGCGTGTCGAGCCAGGGCTGCGTGTCGAACTGGGCGTTCCAGTCCATGTCGAACCAGCGGGCGCCGAAGGAGTTGGACATCGCGGTGATGAAGGCGCCGCCTTCACCCCAACCGGGCTTGCCGCGCAGGCAGATGCCGTTGACGTCATTCTCGCGGTCGGTCATTGCAGCCGCAGCTTCGCGAATGAATTCCCAGGTCGGTGCGTCGGGCATTTCGAGGCCAGCTGCCTCCATCAGGTCGGTGCGGTACATCACCATGGAGCTTTCGCCATAGAAGGGCGCTGCATAGAGCGTGCCCTCATGGCTCAGACCGCCGCGCATGGCGGGCAGGATGTCATCGACGTTGTAGTCTTCCGACAGGCCATCCAGCGGCACGAGCCAGCCATTGGCGCCCCAGATCGGGGTTTCGTACATGCCGATGGTCATGATGTCGAACTGCCCACCATTGGTGGTGATGTCGGTGGTGACGCGCTGACGCAGAACGTTTTCTTCCAGCGTCACCCACTCGACCGCGATGCCGGTCGCCTCGGTGAACTGGTCCGTGTAACCCTGCATGCGGATCATGTCGCCGTTATTCACGGTCGCGATGGTGATGGTGGTGTCCTGTGCCAGAGCTGCCGATGCAGTCAGGCACAGCGCAAGCGCACTGGTGGTGCGAATAAGAGTCTTCGAAGACATCCTGTCCTCCCTTGATGGATGTAATGCGCCGCACCATGCGAAAGAATCATACGCGCGTCAACATAATTTTTACGCGCGTAAATTTTAGACCATTCAGGCCGAAGCTCGAACCACCAGATGCGCGGGAAACAGGGTCTCCTGCCGGGACGAGAAACGCCCGCCGCTTTCGATGAGTTCCAACAGGGTTTCCACGCTGCGCCCCGCAACGGCGGTATAGTCATGGGCCGCCGTGGTCAGGGCCGGGCAGGTAAAGCGTGAAAACGGATGATCGTCATGGGACGCCACGCGCAGATCGCAATCGGACCCGCGCCCGACCTTCAGCCCCCGTTCGTAGCAGGCGGACAGAGCGCCGATGGCCAACCGGTCATTCGAACACAGGATGGTGTTGGTGGTGAAATCCCCCGCCGCGATCGCCGCATGCGTCCCCTGCCGCCCGATCTCTTCAAAGGCCCACCCGTCACCTTCCATTCCCACCACAACAGGGTCCTGCCTGTGACGCTTCATCGCCTCGATATAGGCAATACGGCGTTTGTTGGCATTCGGGTTTGCCGGGGTGCGCATTTCCAGAAAACAGGGCGGTTCGCCGCTGCGCATCAGGTAATCGACCGTTTGATTGACGAAACTGGCATTGTCGGACCCGACAAAAGCCTCGCCCATCCCCTCGATATTGCTGTCAAAAAGCACTGTGGGCACGTCCTCGCAAAACCGCTCAATGGCGGATTTGTCCGAGGCCCTTCCCAGGGGGGCCAGCAGAACACCGGCGGGCTTGAGCGACCGAAGGCTGTCGAGATTGTCGATTTCCTGCGATTGTTCGCCATGCGAACTAAGCAGGATCGGGCGAAACCCCGCCTCGATACACAGGTTCTCGATATTGCGGGCAATCTCGGCAAAGAAGGGGTCGGCCAGATAGGGCACGACGATCCCAAGATTCTTGGTCAGTCGCCGGTTCTGGTTGATGGCAAACACATTGGGGCGGTAGTCATATTGCTCCAGCGCCGCCTCGATCCGGGCGCGCGTGGTCTGGCGCACGCTGTCGGGGTCGTTGAAATACTTGGAAACGGTAGGCCGCGAGATGCCGCTGACGGCGGCGAACTCTTCCATGTTCCTGATCTTGCGGTCGCTCATTGGCAGGTCGTTCCCTTCAAACCCAGGCCGGGCATCACGCGGCTGACCCAAAAAACGTGCATCAAACATACCGCGCGTTAAATATCTGCTCTTTCAAGGTAGGCAGCCCGCCCCGGACCCGTCAAGTTGAACGGGCCGAAAACCCTACCAGTGCGGTGGCTTCTGATCGGCCAGCGGCACCGTGCCGCCCTGATCCAGCTCGCGCTCCGCCTCGCGGTTCATCAGCATCTCGACCCGGCGGGTCAGAACCGCGATCTCCCGGTCCTGCCGGGCGATGACGTCGGACAGGTCCTCGACCTGACGGGTCAGGTGGGCCAGCGTTTCCTCAAGATGGGTTGTGTCACTCATATGTTCTTCCTACAGGGTTTTGCCCGAAAGGCCAGCCCGCCGCCTTGCCCCCACGCGCCCCCCAAGTTAAACGCCCGGTGAACCCCGGATCCGAACGGATGGCAAGCATGGCCAAGCAAAAGAAACAGCCCCGCCCCAAGGCAGAAACGCCCAAGGGCTTCCGCGACTATTTCGGCGCGGAGGTGACCGAGCGCAAGGAGATGCTGGACCGGATCGCCGAGGTCTATCATCGCTACGGCTTCGATCCGTTGGAAACATCCGCCGTGGAAACGGTGGAGGCGCTCGGAAAGTTCCTGCCAGACGTGGACCGGCCCAATGCGGGCGTGTTCGCGTGGCAGGAGGAAGACGACGGCAAATGGCTGGCGCTGCGCTATGACATGACCGCGCCCTTGGCCCGCGTCGCCGCCCAGTTCCGCAACGACCTGCCGGCCCCCTACCGGCGGTTTACCATGGGGCCGGTCTGGCGTAACGAAAAGCCGGGACCGGGCCGCTTCCGCCAGTTCTACCAGTGCGACGCGGATACCGTGGGCGCGCCTTCAGTGGCAGCGGATGCGGAGATCTGCGCGATGCTGGCCGACACGCTGGAGGCCGTGGGCATCCCGCGCGGGGATTACATCGTGCGGGTGAACAACCGGAAGGTTTTGACGGGCGTTCTGGAAACCATGGGCATTGGCGACGACGAGGACAACCGCAACGCCGTGCTGCGCACAATCGACAAGTTCGACAAAGTGGGTGAGGCGGGCGTGCGCGAGCTTCTCGGCAAAGGGCGCCTAGATGCCTCTGGCGCCTACATTGATGGAGTGGGGCTGAGCGACGCACAAGCCGAACCAGTGATCGCGTTCCTGACATCTAAGGGAGCGAACGCAGAGGAGACTCTGGCAAATCTCCGTGCCGCAATCGGTGAGTCCACAACCGGCACCCAAGGCGTCGAAGAACTCGAAACCATCGCTTCCCTTCTCGATGCGCAGGGCTACGGCCCCGACCGCATTGTCATCGACCCTTCGGTCGTGCGCGGGCTCGGCTACTACACCGGCCCCGTCTACGAGGCGGAGCTGACCTTCGAGGTGCTCGACGACAAGGGCCGCCCGCGCCAGTTCGGGTCGGTGGCAGGCGGCGGGCGCTATGATGATCTGGTCAAGCGCTTCACCGGGCAGGCGGTGCCTGCGACGGGTGTCTCCATCGGGGTGGACCGGCTGCTGGCCGCGCTGCGCGAAAAGGGCCGGATCGGCGGCACTATGCAGGGGCCCGTGGTCGTGACCGTGATGGACCGCGACCGGATGGCGGAATATCAGCGCATGGCGACGGAGCTGCGCAATGCGGGCATCCGGGCCGAGGTCTATCTGGGCAATCCCAAGAACTTCGGCAACCAGCTGAAATACGCGGACAAACGCGAAAGCCCGGTGGCGATCATCCAGGGGTCCGACGAGGCCGAGCGTGGCGTGGTGCAGATCAAGGACCTGATCCTTGGCGCACAGATCGCGCAGGAAGCCAGCCTTGAGGAATGGAAATCGCAGCCCGCACAGCGGGAGGTTCCGCGCGAGGATCTCGTCAAGGAAGTCCGCGCCATCCTGGACCGGGGCAAATGACCGACAAGATCACCGTCCGGGCCGAGGCTGAGCGGCTCTTCGCCTTTTTCAAGGCGTCTGGCGCCATGGCCATCGACGCCGATCTGCTGCAACCGGCGGATACGCTGCTGGACCTCTATGGCGAGGATATCCGCGCGCGGGCCTATGTCACGCAGGATCCGAACCGGGGCGAGATGATGCTGCGCCCCGACTTCACCGTGCCGGTGGTGCAGACCCATATGGAACATGGCGGCGAACCGGCGCGCTACACCTATCTGGGCGAGGTCTTTCGGAAGCAGCAGGCCGATTCCGGTCGCGCCACGGAATATCTGCAGGTTGGGTATGAGCTTTTCGACCGCGAAGACCCGGAACGCGCCGATGCCGAAGTGTTTTCGCTGTTCAACGAAGTGTTGTCGCCGCTTGGGTTGCGCCCCGCAACGGGCGATATCGGCATTCTGAAAGCCGCCGTCGAAACCCTGACCACGACCGACCGCCGCAAGGGCGCGCTGATGCGTCATATCTGGCGACCCCGCCGGTTCCGCGCCCTGCTGGACCGGTTCACCGGACGGGACGACATGGACGCCGCCCGCAAAGCGCTGCTGGACCGGGTCGCCAAGGACGGGGCCGGAACGGTGGTGAATGCGGGTGGTCCCGAAATTGGCCTGCGCAGCCGCGAAGACGTGCTCGCCCGCCTTGCCCATCTTCAGGCCGATGCCGCAGAGCCCCCGATCAGCCGCAGCGAGGCGGAGGTTCTGGATGTGATCCTGTCCTTGCGGGAAACCCTGCCGAACGCGCATCAGCACCTGCGCGATATCACCGTCGATCTGCCCGGCATGGCCGCTTCCGTGGACCGCATGGCCCGGCGCATGGATGCGCTGGCTGCTGCCGGGATCACGGTCGAGGACCTGCCCTTCGAGGCGAGCTTTGGCCGCACGACGCTGGAATACTATGATGGCTTTGTCTTTGGCTTCGTCGCCGAGGGCCGCCCCGACCTGCCCCCCGTGGCCACCGGTGGCCGCTATGATGCGCTGACCCGCGTTCTGGGGCGCGGTCAGGAAATCCCCGCCGTTGGCGGCGTGATCCGCCCCGAACTGGTGCAGCAATTGCGGGAGGGTCTGGCATGACCCTGAAACTCGGTGTGCCCTCCAAGGGCCGGCTGATGGAAAAGACCTTCGACTGGTTCGCCGACCGGGGCATCGACATGCGCCGCAGCGGGTCGGACCGGGAATACGCGGCCCAAGTGGACGGGGCGGACGTGGACCTTGTGCTGCTCAGCGCCGGAGAGATCCCGCGCGAATTGCAGGCCGGCCGCATTCACCTGGGCGTGACCGGCAGCGACCTCGTGCGCGAACGCATCCCCGCCTGGCAGGACGTCGTGCGCGAATTGCAGCCCATGGGCTTCGGCTTTGCCGACCTGATCATCGCGGTGCCCGCCTTCTGGGTCGATGTGAACTCGCTCGACGATCTTGATGCCGCTGCCGCCGATTTCCGCCGTCGTCACGGTCACCGCCTGCGAATCGCCACCAAATATCACCGGCTGGTGCGGGAGTTCCTGCGCGATGCGGGCGTGGCGGACTATCAACTGGTCGACAGCCAGGGCGCAACAGAAGGCACCGTCAAGAACCTGACAGCCGAGGCCGTCGCCGACATCACCTCGACCGGAGAAACCCTGCGCGCCAATCACCTGAAAATTCTGCCTGGAGGACTGATCCACCGCAGTCAGGCGGTGCTGTTCAAGTCGCGAACCGCAGATTGGTCCAATGGGAACAAAGAGATACTGGAAGAGCTGACGGAGCGGCTGCACGGGTGAAGATGGGGTGGGACAGGCCACTGCCGCTTACAACAAGAGCCGGGTGCATCAGCGCCCGGCTTTTTTCGTTACACAACGTCCAAATAGTCGGGCGCTACAGAACCCCCAGGTTTGCAAGGGCGTTTTGCAGATCCAGCGGCAGCGCCTCTTCCTGCGCTCGGGCGCCGGACAGATCCCGCGGGGCATCCTCAGGCTTCAGATAGCGCCAGCCCTGAAAGGCCCGCTTGGGGGTTGCCTCGACCCGGACGAGCCGCATGTCCAACACGATGGCACAGCGGCGGATGCCATCCTGCCCGATGACCTCTTCCAGCCGCAGCACCTTTTGCCGCGCCTGAACGAACCCTTTGATCACCCAGTAGATCGACCCGCCTGCCAAGATCTCGGCCTCGCGCTTGGGCCACATGCGGGTCACGTGGCGGGGCTGCCCGTCCGGCCAGCGCTCATGCGCCGTAGCCTGCCAGGCGGCCAGATCGTCGACCGTTTCCGTGCCGACGCTGAGCTTTAAGAGATGCGTAAACTTGGCTGCCATCGGTCCCCCTTGCTGATCTGCAACATAGGGCGGTTCCCCATGCCTGCCAAGTTGACCCGGGCAGGTCTTGTGGGTATCTTCGTCCGTCCCCCCTACCAATATGGATAATGACCAATGAGCCGCTTCTCCGCCCCGATTGCCGAAGCCATCTGGGACATGAAATACCGGCTCAAACAGGCCGATGGCACGCCCATTGACCAATCCATCGAGGATACGTGGCGCCGAATCGCCCGCGCGCTGGCTGAGGTGGAGACCGACCCCGCCACTTGGGAAGACCGGTTCTATGCCGCGCTGGAAGATTTCAAATACCTGCCCGCAGGCCGCATCACCGCAGGTGCAGGCACCGGGCGCAATGTGACGCTGTTCAACTGTTTCGTCATGGGCACGATTCCCGACAGCCTGGCGGGCATCTTCGAAAACCTGAAAGAGGCCGCGCTGACCATGCAGCAGGGCGGCGGGATCGGTTACGATTTCTCCACCATTCGCCCCAAGGGCGCCGATGTGCATGGGGTCGCCGCCGATGCCTCGGGCCCGCTCAGCTTCATGGATGTCTGGGACGCGATGTGCCGCACGATCATGTCGGCAGGCAGCCGCCGGGGCGCGATGATGGCGACGATGCGCTGTGATCACCCGGATATCGAGGCCTTCATCACCGCCAAATCCGACCCCGCCCGTCTGCGCATGTTCAACATGAGCGTGCTGGTGACCGACCCGTTCATGGAGGCGGTGAAGGCCGATGGCCCGTGGGAGCTGGTCTTTGGCGGCAAGGTCTATCACACGGTTCAGGCGCGCGATCTCTGGAACCGGATCATGCAGTCGACCTATGATTATGCCGAACCGGGCGTGATCTTCATCGACCGCATCAATGCGGCCAACAATCTGGGTTACGCCGAGACCATCGCGGCGACCAATCCTTGTGGCGAGCAGCCCCTGCCGCCTTACGGCGCCTGCCTGCTTGGCTCCGTCAACCTCGCGCGGCTGGTCAGCGACCCGTTCACGGAGGCAGCCCAACTGAACGCTGCCGCGCTGGACGATCTGGTCGCCACCGCCGTGCGGATGATGGATAACGTGGTCGATGCCTCCAAATTCCCGCTGGAGGCGCAGGCGCAGGAGGCACAGGCGAAGCGCCGGATCGGGCTTGGCGTGACGGGGCTGGCCGATGCACTGCTGATGCTGGGGCTGCGCTATGGCTCGGACGAGGCCGCCGCGCAAACGGAAGGGTGGATGAGGCAGATCGCCCATGCCGCCTATCGCGCCTCGGTCGATCTGGCGAAGGAACGCGGGGCGTTCCCGCTGTTCGACGCCGACGCTTTCCTTGCCTCGGGCAACATGCAGAACATGGACGACGCCCTGCGCGACGACATAAGGCAATATGGCATCCGCAACGCGCTGCTGACCTCCATCGCGCCGACGGGGACGATCTCGCTCTATGCTGGCAACGTGTCATCCGGGATCGAGCCGGTCTTCGCCTATGCCTATACCCGCAAGGTGCTGCAGCGCGACGGCAGCCGGACCGAGGAAGAGGTCGTCGATTACGCCGTCAAACTGTGGCGCGACCTGAAAGGCGATGCGCCCCTGCCCGACTATTTCGTCAACGCCCAGACCCTGCCGCCCGCCGATCACGTCAAGATGCAGGCCGCCGCGCAGAAATGGGTGGATTCCAGCATCTCCAAGACGATCAACTGCCCCGAGGATATCAGCTTCGAAGCGTTCAAGGATGTCTACATGCAGGCCTGGGATACGGGCTGCAAGGGCTGCACCACCTACCGGCCCAATGATGTGACGGGGTCGGTGCTGAGTGTCAGCGAGGCTGAGGACAAACCCGTTGCGGAACAGCCCGACGCCGATGGCGACGTCGTCTACATCGCCGAACCACTCGATCGCCCGCAGGAGCTGGAGGGCCAGACCTACAAGCTCAAATGGCCGGATTCGAACCACGCGATCTATATCACCATTAACGATATCGTCATCGCGGGCCACCGTCGCCCGTTCGAGATCTTCATCAATTCCAAGAACATGGAGCATTTCGCCTGGACCGTGGCCCTGACCCGAATGATCAGCGCGGTGTTCCGGCGCGGCGGCGATGTGTCCTTCGTGGTGGAGGAGCTGAAAGCGGTGTTCGACCCGCGCGGCGGCGCGTGGATGCAGGGCAAATATGTGCCCTCCATTCTGGCTGCGATCGGCGGCGTGATCGAAAAGCACCTGATTGCCATCGGTTTCATCGAGGGCGAGGGCATGGGGCTCAAGGACGACCCGCGTGCGAAGGTCGCCGCCATCGGCGCCCCCAACCCGCGAGGCGCGGCCTGTCCGTCCTGCGGCGAGTACGGGATGCGCATGGTCGAGGGCTGCATGACCTGCCCAAGCTGCGGCCACTCGAAATGCGCCTGACCGGTCGGGCGGGGCTCAGCCCTGCCCCATCAATCGGGCATGCAGGATCAGTTCGGGGCGGTATTCGAAATGCATCCCGTCGTAATGGTGCCACTTGCCGCCCCAGATGAATCCGTAGCGTTCGAAGGCCTGCACGATCTCGGCGGGGATGCGATTGTTGTATTCGGTCGCCTGCCCCTGCGCTGCACCCGACCATCTCCAATAGCCGCCAAGTTCGGTGTTCAGATCGACGGCAATGCCGAAGCTGTGCACCGAAAGCCGGTCCGTACCCGCAATCACCCGCCAGTTGAAGCTGCCGCCGGAATTTTCGAAATAGATTGCATAGTCGGGGCCAAGCGCCTCGATCTCGGTCAGAGCGGTGTCCAGCTGGACATGGACACAATGGTCTTGCGTGACGTTGAAGCGGGTCGCGCCGCCCGGCCCGTCATAGCTGACCCGGGTCAGCGTGGCGCGCACCTCCGCCTGCGTCTCGGCATAAAGCGCGCGAAAGAAATCGTCGTTGCGCAGCCGGCCGGGATCATGGAACGCGCTGCGCCGGTCGGTCAGCGAGAAGTCCAGCGGGTAGACATAGACAAACTGATCGCCAAGCGTTGCATTGATCAGCCGTGCCGCCGGGTCCACCTGCCGCGCCGGCGCAAAGGGCAGCACCGTGCCGCTGGCAAAGGTGACGGTCCCCGCTGCCCGGTCGAGGTCGAGCCCCGGATAAGCGGTTTCAAGCGCGGTTTCCACCGGATCGCCCGCCCTGCGCAGCGGCAGGGTCAGCCAATTCACCGGTGTACAATCGGCAGCCGCCGTTGAGGCCGCAAGGCAAAGGGCCAGACAGAGGCGCCACATCAGAACACGTCAACCCGGATCGCGGTGCCAGTGTTGCCATGGCCCAGGATCTCGACCCGTATCATAACCTCGCCATTCACGATGGCATTGCGCGCCGCAGGAGAGATCGACCCGGCGGCCAGCATCTGCTCGGCTCGTGCGCGGTTGGTGAAACTGCTGAAGAAACTGTCCCATTGGTCGCCCGGATCGGCCTCGCCGTAGCGGTGGTAATTGGCACGGTCCTGGCGGATGATCTGCCACGGTTCCGTCAGGCGCTGGCCATTCGAATTGTAATGATCGTTCCAGCTGAGGAAGGCGGTATAGCTTTCGATCACCGACAGACCCCCCGGCTGCGGGGCCGGTTGCCCCTGCATCGAACCGCCACCCGCGACATCGACCCGAATATGGGCGCCCGTCGCACCCTGCCCCCAGATTTCGACCTGCACCAGAACCGGGCCGTTCACGATGGCAGTGCGCGCCGCAGGCGAGACATAGCCGCTTGCCAACATCTGCTCCGCCCGCGCCCGGTTGGTGAAATCGCTGAAGAAACTGTCCCATTGGTCCTGCGGGTCGGCCTCGCCGTAGCGGTGATAATTGGCACGGTCCTGACGGATGATCTGCCAAGGCTCCGTCAGCCGCTGACCGTTGGAATTATAGTGGTCATTCCAGCTGAGCAGCGCCGTATAGCTTTCCAGCAATTGCTGTGCCTGGGCCTGCGGGTGGCCTGCAAAGGCAACAATCACTGCGATGGCAGTCAGGATCAGTCTCATGGGCGGTGTCTCCTCTGCGCTGTGGCACGTCCGTTTTGGCCTTGGCCACAACTCTGGCCGAGCCGGCGCAGGCGCGCCTTGAGCAGGATCAAACCGGGCGGGCCACAACGCCTAGCCCTGTCCCCGATGCTGTGATAATCTCGCCGCAATTCCCGCATAGACCGGGGAAAAACCGGTAACGGACATGAGGCAGTGATATGTGGCAGGCAGTTCGCCGAGCAGGAGCCATCCTGTGTGCACTTGGTCTTTCCAGTTCCTTGGCATCGGCTCAGGGAATCTTTGAAGGGCGTGAAACGCTCGGCCAGGCGCGCCTTTTCACCAACGACCTGATTGGCGATGGCCGCGACCGCTGGCGATCCGGGGCCTATGGCATCAGCACTGTGCGCGGTCCGTCCTGGGACGGGTATCTGCCCCTGCGCATGGGCGAAATCATGGAATACCGCTTTCGCGGCGAGGTGATCACACCGGCCAGCATCAGCAACCCCGCCCCCGGCGACAGGCTTTACGCCGGTGTGCTGTCGGTCGGCGCGCATACGCATTTTTCATGGAGCGGGTTCGATGTGGCGCTTGGCGCGGATATCGTTGCAATGGGCGAACAGACGGGCATCCGTCACCTCCAAGAGGTGGTGCACGAGGCATTCAGCCTGCAATCCAGCCGGGTCGAAAGCTTTCAGGTCGATAACGGGGTCTACCTGCATGGCACCGCCGAAATCGGGCGCGAGTTTTCTTTCGGATCGGGCCACGTGCGCCCCTTCCTGGAACTGCAAGCCGGGGTTGAAACCATGGCGCGCGTCGGGTTCGACCTGACATTTGGCAACTACGGTCAGGGCGGGCTGAGCCTGCGCGATGTGACCACCGGCCACCGGATCAGCGCCATCGACAGCGAAGACGATCACGGGCTATCCCTGCTGCTTGGCGGTGACTATGCGTGGGTCGAGAGCTCCCGCTACCTGCCGTCGGACCGGGGCTATACGCCCGAGGACACCCGCTATCGCCTACGCGCCGGGGTGAATTACGCATTCGGTCACTCCAATATCTTCTACGGGCTGACCTATCTGTCGGAGGAATTCGTGGGCCAGAGCGAGGGCCAGACCATCGGGTCCGTCACCATCGCTCTGGAATTCTGACGCCCCGATTCGATTTTTTTCGAATCGCAGGCGAATCACCCCCTTCCCAAGGTGATTCGCCTCTGCTAGATTCGTCCCACAGGGCAGAATGTACCAATAAACACAGGCAGAATACCATGAGCACGGGCTATCGGGGCCTGACCATGATCGCATGGTCGCAAACCCTGATCGACGGCGTACCGGCAGAGAATAACAACGAACTGGCCGAAGGAATGTCCTGGCGCTGGCAGGGACGCGCTCTTCCTCTGGAGGGCGATGGCGCCGCGCTGCTTCTGGGAGTCAGCCAGGATCACGCCGAGCTCCGTGCACGGGCCGCGCGGGTGGTGCGTAAATTGCTGCATCACCCCGCGCCCACCCCCAAACAGGATGCCGCCCTCGATGCGGACCCGCTCTTTGGCGACGCGTTCATGGTTGCCGACGGTCCGCGTTTTTACACCGTGGTGCCAGTTGCGGCGGGCAAGGGACGTCTGCCCATCCTGATCTTCCCCGAGGCCATTCCGCCGGTGAACCGCGATCTCACCATCATCCGCGTGAACCAGCCGCGCCCGATGGCAGCGGTCGAGAGCGCCTCGGTCATCTGTTTCACCCCCGGCACCCGCCTTCGGACCGAACAGGGCGACATCGCCATCGAGGATCTCGGCCCCGGCGACCGGCTGCTCACCCGCGATGACGGCCCGCAAGAGGTCGTCTGGACCGGTCAGCGGCGCATGTCGGGGGCACGTCTCTTTGCGATGCCCGACCAGAGACCCATCCGCATCCGCGAGGGCGCGCTTGGCGTCTACCGGCCCGACGCCGATCTCGTGGTTTCCCCCGAACACCGCGTCATCGTGAAGGGTGCCGTCGCCCGCGACCTGTGGGGCGAGCCGGAGGTTCTGGTCTCTGCCCGCGATCTGGTCAGTGACCGGCTGGTGACCGTTGACCATTCCATGCGCGAAACCTGGTATGTGCATCTGATGCTGGAACGCCATCAGGTGATCTGGGCCAATGGGCTGGAGGTCGAAACCTTCCACCCCGGTTTCATGGGGCTCGACCACCTGGAAGGCGGCCAGCGGCGCAGCATGCTGTCGCTCTTCCCCGATCTGGCGGATGACCCGTTCAACTACGGCGCCCCCGCGCGGCGGATGCTGGACCGGGCCGAGGCCGCCATCCTGATGCACGGCTATCGAAAGACCGCCGGCAGGCATTGACACCCCAGACCGCATGTGTAAAACGCGCGCATCCCGGCAACCCGCTTGCCGGGGTTTTCATTGGTGTTGGTGGCCCCCGCAAGGGGATGCCTGTCGGGCCTCGGCCAAAGGACAACGCCCTTCGACACGTCAAGAAGGAGATCAGACGGTGACCAAACGCACCTCTGCCAAGTACAAGATCGACCGCCGGATGGGCGAAAACATCTGGGGTCGTCCGAAATCCCCGGTCAACCGCCGCGAATACGGCCCCGGCCAGCACGGCCAGCGCCGCAAGGGCAAACTGTCGGACTTCGGTCTGCAGCTGCGCGCAAAGCAGAAGCTGAAAGGCTACTATGGCGACCTGACCGAGAAGCAGTTCCGCCGCATCTTCACCGAGGCCGAGCGCCGCAAGGGCGACACCGGTGAAAACCTGATCGGCCTGCTGGAAAGCCGTCTGGATGCCATCGTCTACCGCGCCAAGTTCGTGCCGACCGTCTTCGCCGCCCGCCAGTTCGTGAACCACGGCCACGTGACCGTGAACGGCAAGCGCGTCAACATCCCCTCCTACCGTGTTAAAGAGGGCGACGTCGTGGAAGTGCGCGACAAGTCCAAGCAGCTCGCCGTTCTGCTGGAAGCCGTCCAGCTGGCCGAGCGTGATGTGCCCGACTATATCGACGCCGACCATTCCAAGATGAAGGCCACCTTCGTCCGCACTCCGGGCCTGGGCGACGTGCCCTACCCGGTGATGATGGAACCGAACCTGGTCATCGAATACTACGCTCAGAACTAAGCGTCTGACGCGTCGAACAGAGGGGGCCGCGCCGAAATCCGGTGCGGCCCTTTTTGCGTTCTGCCCCCGGAAAGAAGGATCCGCCGGACATGACCCACCCTGTCTACGCCCGCATCGACGGCCCCATTGTGATGATCGGCTTCGGCTCGATCGGAAAAGGCACCTGGCCACTTATCGAGCGTCATTTCGACTATGACGCGGACAAGTTCACCGTGATCGAACCCGATGCCGGTCAGGCCAATTTCCTGCGCCAGCACAAGCTGAACCATGTGCAGACCGCGATCACGCCGGACAATTACCGCGAGGTTCTGGGCGAGTTGCTGGAACCGGGCAAAGGCTTCTGCGTCAATCTCAGCGTCGATACCTCCTCGCTCGATCTGATGCGCTTTTGCCGCGAAATCGGGGTGCCCTATATCGACACCGTGGTCGAACCCTGGGCGGGTTACTACTTCGGCACCACCGACAACGCCGCGCGCACCAACTATGCCCTGCGCCAAAAGGTGCGGGACGAAAAGGCCGCCAATCCCGGCGGCACCACCGCCGTCAGCTGCTGCGGCGCCAATCCCGGCATGGTCAGCTGGTTCGTGAAAGAGGCGCTTCTGACGCTGGCCAAGGACACCGGCCGTGACATCGCAGCGCCCACGGACCGCGCCGGATGGGGCCAGTTGATGCAAAGCCTCGGCGTTCAGGGCGTCCATATCGCAGAACGCGACACCCAGGCCCGCCGCCTGCCCCGACCGCGCGGTGTCTTCGTCAACACCTGGTCGGTCGAGGGCTTCATCTCCGAAGGCTTCCAACCCGCCGAACTGGGTTGGGGCACGCATGAGCCATGGTTCCCCGAAAACGGCCACAGCCACGACACCGGCTGCATGGCAGGCATCTGGCTGGACCGCCCCGGCGCGATCACCCGCGTGCATACCTGGTGCCCGACCCCCGGCCCGCAATTCGGCTTCCTCGTGACCCATAACGAGGCGATCTCGATCTCCGACTACTACACTATCGGCGATCCTGCCGCGCCGGACTATCGCCCGACCTGCCACTACGCCTATCACCCCTGCGATGACGCGGTGCTGTCCCTGCACGAGATGTTCGGATCTGGCCGTCAGCAGACCAAGCACCACATCCTGACCGAGGACGAGATCGTCGAAGGAATTGATGAGCTTGGCGTGCTGCTCTACGGGCATGAGAAGAACGCGCTGTGGTTCGGCTCGCGCCTGTCGAACGAGGAAACCCGCGATCTGGCCCCGTACCAGAACGCGACCGGGCTACAGGTGACATCCGCTGTGCTGGCTGGCATGGTCTGGGCACTGGAAAACCCCAATGCCGGGATCGTGGAAGCCGACGAGATGGACCACGCCCGATGCCTTGAGGTGCAGCGCCCCTATCTCGGCCCGGTCGAGGCGCACTACACCGACTGGACGCCCCTGCAGGACCGGTGGGAACTGTTCCCCGAAGATATCGACGAAAGCGAACCCTGGGCCTTCCGCAACGTGTTGGCCAGCTGATCACCAAAGCCGCCCTTCGGGGCGGCTTTTTCGCAGGTCTCGTCTAAGCGGGCTGCGCCACGGCACCCCGTTGGTCCAGCAGCCAGCTTGTCACCATGCCGCCGATCCACATGCACAACAGCGCCAGCCACGCCGTGCCCACGAAGATCGAGCCGCCGGTCACGCCTGCCCCGATTGCGCAGCCTCCTGCCAGCATGCCGCCCATTCCCATGAACGCCGCCCCGATGAGGGCACGGCTCATATTGCCAGCGCCGTCAAAGCCCTGCAGCTTCAGCTCCCGTCCCCAGAGCGCCGACAGGAAGGCCCCCAGGAAGACGCCGGGCACGAGGCCGATATCGAACTCCAGCACCGGGCTGGAGGTCAGGAAGAACATCAGCGTGTTGGCGGACGGCCCCGTGAAGGTCGCGCTTTCCACCTGCACGGGATCGAAGGCCACCTGGCTGAGCGAATAGGTCAGCACCCATCCCGCCGCGACCGCGAACCCCACGCCAGACGCGGTAAACAGAACCCGCAAGCTGACCCGGTTCTTGCGCGCCAGCCAAAGCGCCGCCAATGCAAAGCCGAGCCCGATCATGAAGCCGGACACGGGCGGCAGATGCAGCGAGGTAAGCAGGTTGAAATTGGTGCCGCCGGGCGTGATCCACAGCCCCGCCACCCAGTTGCGCAGCGGTGACAGCCAGCCCTGCAATGCCATCTGCGCCACCACGGCAAAGACCAGCCCCGACACGAGCGAGCGCATGTTTCCCGTTGCCGCCAGCACCAGCAACCGGCCTGAACAGCCGCGCGCCATGACCATGCCCGCGCCGAACAGCAACCCGCCGACGATCGCACCCGAGATCGAGCCCGGCACCGCCATCATCCGCGCATCCTCGACCCGCATCATCCCCGACAATGCCGCAAGTTGCGTCCAGACAACCGCCGTCGAGAAGGCCAGCAGCCAGACCGCCATGCGGCTGCCGAGCTGGCCTTTCGCGAACTCCACCACCGAGGCGCGCAGGCAAAAGGATGACCGCTGCGCCGCGATGCCGAGCAGCAATCCGGTGATCAACCCGAACAATGCGGCGGTTTGGGGTTCTCCGATCCGGTCAACGAGGGGAACGATATCCATGATGATCTCCTGCAACTTGGCTGCGGTTTGGCCGATTGCAGCGGGGCGGACCTTGACTCAAGTCATATTCAAAGGCTGGAATGCGAAATTTTTGCTCGTCAGCCCGCAAGAAAGGCCCTAAGGCGTGCCCATGTCCCGCCCGTCCCCCTTTCGCACCATGTCTCTGGCCGATGCCAAGACCCTGCCGATCTGGCGGCAGCCGATTGCGCTGCTGGTGATCATGTCGCTGGCGATGCCGATTGCCTTCGCCACGTGGTCGGCGCTACTGAACAATTTCGTGGTCGAGGTGGCCCAGTTCGACGGCTCCGATATCGGCTGGCTGCATACGGTGCGCGAGATCCCCGGCTTCCTGGCCATCGGGGTGATCGCCCTGATCATGGTGATCCGCGAACAGGTGCTCGGGCTGCTGTCTCTGATCCTGCTCGGGGTGGCCACGGCCATCACGGCCAATTTCCCGAGTTTCGGCGGCATCCTGATGGTGACGCTGCTCAGCTCCATCGGGTTCCACTATTACGAGACGGTGAACCAGTCGCTGCAACTGCAATGGCTGGATAAGAAACGCGCGCCGCAGGTGCTTGGCTGGCTGGTTGCGGTGGCGTCCGGCGGAACATTGCTGGCCTATGGCCTGATCATCCTCACATGGCGCGCCTATGACCTCAGCTTTTCCACCGTCTACTGGGTGGCAGGCGGCTTTACCGTTCTGGTCGCGCTGGCCTGCCTGATCATTTTCCCGCAATTCGAGGCCCCCAACCCGCAGCGCAAGCAGTTCATCCTGCGCCGCCGCTACTGGCTCTACTATGCGCTGCAATTCATGTCGGGCGCACGGCGGCAGATCTTCACCGTCTTCGCAGGCTTCATGATGGTGGAGCGCTTCGGCTTCGACGTGCACCAGATCACGGCGCTGTTCATGGTGACGCTCGTGCTGAACATGGGGCTTGCGCCGCTTCTGGGCAAATTCGTCAGCCTGTTCGGAGAGCGCGCTGCGCTGGTGTTCGAATACACCGGCCTGACCGGGGTCTTCCTGCTTTATGCCGGGATCTATTTCTTCGATTGGGGCGTGACTCTGGCGCTTGTCCTATACGTGGTCGATCACCTGTTCTTCTCGCTGGCGCTGGCGATCAAGACCTATTTCCAGAAGATCGCCGATCCCGGCGACATTGCCCCAACGGCAGCCGTGGCCTTCACCATCAACCACATCGCGGCGGTATTCCTGCCTGCCTCGCTCGGCTATCTGTGGCTGGTCTATCCCGGCGCGGTCTTTGCACTGGCCGCCGGTATGGCCATGGTGTCGCTGCTTTTGGCGACGCTGATCCCGCGTCACCCCGAGATGGGCAACGAAACCATCCTCAAACCGCGCCTGCCCGCCCCGGCGGAATGATCAGGGCGCAGGGCAGAGCGGTGTGATGTCGAACATGGTGATCTGATCGTCAAGCAGCACGAAACGCACTTCGCTGCTGCAATCGCTGATCGTGGAGGCCGTGCCAGACAGTTCGGCCCGGCTGTTCTCGACGCTGATCGAGCTGAAGGAAACCTCGGCATAAGGCTCCGAGCCTTCGAACATCTGCTGCAATTCTTCTTCGCTCGTCAGCTGTTGCAACTGGGGGTGCAGCCGCGCATGTGCAGCGGCGAAATCGCCAGCCGACACATCCTCCACAAATCCGCGCGCGTGTTCCCGTGCCCCCGCGCTGAAAAACATCACAATCGCCAGAGTAAGCCCGACAAGGGCCACAAGCCCCAATATGATATTGCGCAAAATCTTCATGCCCGATCCCCTGATCCTGTTGATGGGGTAATCTCCGCCATCTGCAGAAAAGGATAGACCAAGCGACCGGCCCCTTGCCAGCCTTTCAGGTGCGCGCCTTTTCGAAGGCCGTCCAGGCTTTCTCGAAGGCGTTGAAATCGAACCCTTCGGCGCGGGCCGGCTCCAGCACAAGCCGTTCGGTTTCCTGCATTTTTTCGATTGCAGCGGCCAGTTGGTCGACAACCTCTGGCGGGATCACAACCGCCCCGTGCCGGTCGGCATGGATCAGGTCGCCGGGGCGCACATCCATGCCCATGATCCGCACCGGCTGATTGATGCTGCGCACATGGACGAAGCCATGGCTCGGCCCGATGCTGCCCGCAACCACCGGGAAATCAGGGGCGAGGTCGCCAAGGTCGCGCATGACCCCGTTGGTCAACGCACCGGACATGCCGAAGCCCTTGTGGATCGTCGTGTTCACCTCGCCCCAGTAGGCGCCGATGGCATTGGGGTAGTCGAGATCCTCCACAACCGCGACCGAGGGTTTCGGCCCCTCCGCCATCGCCTTGTAATAGGCCATGCGGCGGGCGCGGATCGTAGCGGCGTCTTCCGTGGGAGGCGCGACGGCGGCGATCTGCGCTGTTACGGCGTAGCCCACCATCACGCCCGTGGGGTCGCTGGCCAGCATCGTGCCGCGGGTGAAGGCGTTGAAGCCGCGCTTGCCTTGCGCCACTTCGATGGCGTTGCAGACGGTGGGGGTATCGACGCTGTTGAGCAGGGTCAGAAGGGTGTCGTCCATCAATCCTCCAGCCAGCGGATCAGGGCCGCCGTGGTGTGTTCGGGTTGTTCCAGCGTGGGCAGATGGCCCGCGTTTTCGATGATCTCCAGGTGGCTGTTTTCCAGCAGCCCGTGCATGAGCTCATGCCGTTCCACGGGGCAGAGCGCGTCATGCCGCCCGCACAGGACCAGCGCTTTGCCCTTGTAGGCGGCGAGCGTCTCCTGTTGGTCAGGCCGGTCGCGCAAGGCAATGGATTGATTGAGAAAAACCTTCGGGCCGAGGTCCAGCGCCATATCCATGCAGAGATCCAGGATCGCCGGTTTGCGTGGGCTGTCGACGAGGTAATTCGGCTTCATCTCGTCGCGCATGACCTCGCGCAGGCGGCCCGCTTTCACGGCCTCCATCTGCGGGATGCGACGGGCCTTCACCTCGGGCAGTTCAGCTCGCGGGTTGGTGTCGAGAAGCGCCAGCCGCTCCACCCGGTCCGGTGCTTGGCGCACGATCTCCATGGCGAGGATACCTCCCATGGACAGGCCAGCAAGCGCGAAGCGGGGCGGCGCGTTTGCCAGCACGTCGCGTGCGAGTTCGGCCATGTTGTCGGCCCCGCCCATGGGTGCAACCATCACAGCGCGCTGCGCGGAAAGCACTGATATCTGGGGGAAAAACAGCCGGGCATCGCACATCATGCCCGGCAGAAGCAACAGCGGTAGCGTCATTGGCTTGCCAGCGCCGCACCGTCGGAGAGGGCTTTCAGCTTGGCATAGGCAATCTCGGGATCGACGGCGCCGAAACCGGCGAAGGTGCCGAAGCCGCAATCGCTGCCCGCGATTACGCGATCCGCGCCGACAATGTCGGTAAACCGTTGGATTCGCTGAGAAACAAGCTCCGGATGCTCCACGAAATTGGTCGTTGTATCGACCACGCCGGGGACCAGCACCTTGTCGTCCGGGATATCTGCCTTGCGGTCGCGGAACACGGTCCATTCATGGCCGTGGCGGGGGTTCGACGTCTCGAACAGCACATAGCGCGATTTGGTCGACATGAGCGTGTCGAACATCTTGGCCATTGGGATGTCGCAGCAATGGGGCCCTTCGTAATTTCCCCAGCAAATATGGACCCTTACGCGACCCTGCGGCACATCCTGAAGGGCGTGATTGAGCGCCTCCACATGCATGTTGGCGACCTTCAGGAACTCAGTATCCGACAAATCGGTAAACAACATGTGACGGGAGAGCGCCAAATCGGGGCAATCGAGTTGCAGATCGAGTCCGGCGGCCACGATGGTTTCGTACTCCGCCTTCATCGCATCAGCCAGCGCGGCCAGGTAGGCCTCTCGTGTCTTGTAGAAATCATTCTGTAAAAACAGGGAGATAACACCGGGGCTGGCGGCGTTCATGAAACCGCGAGACACCCCGTGTTCGGCCATCGCGGCCTTCAGATTGGCGATGTCCTTTTCCAGCTCGCCCTGCCCTTTCGACCGCACCTCTCCGGTGCACATGGGGCGGGCGTATTGCGGGGTGCCACCGTCATCCGCTAACCGCTTGAGAAAGCTGGGAAACATCTTGAGATCGGCGGGCGCGTTGCGGGGGCTGTCGCCGGAGAAGCCAGTGTAGCGGTCTTTTACGTAAGTCGCGTAGGAGATCTTCGACGTCTCGCCGTCCGAGACGATATCAATCCCTGCATCCCTTTGTTTTTTCACGGTTTCTGAGACAGCCGCCGTCATGCAGGCATCAAAGGCGGCGGCGTCAAAAGGCTCTTCCCGTTCGCGGGCGAAGATGAAATCCACCACCTCCTGCGTGCGGGGAAGACTGCCCACATGGGTCGTCAGAATTCGGGTCATTTATGTCTCTCCTCCCTGTCGAAAACAGGGGGGTGCCATGCGTACACCCCCTGTACACCCCCCGTACACCCCCCGTGCAGACAAAACGGCGTCTCGCGGGAAGGACGGGGAAAAGGGCGGCCCCGCCGTGGGGCCACCCCTCGGATCGTCATTTGCCCTGCCAGGTCAGCCCGGCGGGGTCGCCCGTGGCGACGATGTGGTACATTGCGGCTTCACCGGTCATCGACGGCACCGCGCTATGGGCCAAGCCTTCGGGAACGCTCATCGTGTCGCCGGGGGCAAGCGTGGCGCTGCCGCCGTCCCAGTCCACCCGCCAGTGGCCTTTGACCGGCATCAGGACGGAGGGCTTGTCATGGCTGTGCTTGGCATCCGTGGCGGAGGCGCGGGTGATGAAATCGACCTCGAAGCCGGGTTTGTCGCGCAACAGGCCGGATTCACCGATCACCTTGCAGGGCGTTTTGTCGGCCAGCGCCACCATGTCCCAGTAGCGGGCGACGTGGTTGGGCAGGACCTCTGCCGTGCTGGGTTCCCCCCGCTTGGCAAGCTCTTCGGCGGACATGAGCGGCATGGGGGCCACGCCCTTTGGCAGCGCCTCGCCCTGCTTGGTGTCATAGAGCTTGCCGGTTTCTGCCAGCACCAGCCCGTGATCGGCGGCATCCTCGATCACCTGCGGCGCCCACATCACGCCGCCGCCGGCATCGTCGCCGCCGAGGATGGCCATGATCATTCCGTAATCGGTACCGATATTCTCGAACCCCCGGAACACGCCGGTGGGAATGTTGAAGATGTCACCCTCTTCCAGCGTCACTTCACCCGCCGTTCCATAGCGCCCCCAGAAGAAGCGCCAGCGGCCGGAGAGGACGAAGAACGCCTCTGCCGTGCGGTGATCGTGCAGCGAGTTGCGGCATTTGGGGGGCTGGCCCGCCGCGCCGATGTTGAAACCATGCGGGATCGAGATGTGGACGTGCTGATCGGGGCTTTCGCTGACGCCGCCGCCGATGATGGTGAAGTTTTCCTTCTGGTCGCTGCCGGGCGTATGGGCGTCGATGAAGGCGGTCTTGCAGGGTTGGAGGTCGCCATAACGGACGATGCGGGCTTCCATCTCTTGCGGGGTCATTGTGCTATCCTTTGTGAAACTGCGGGTTGGGTTGGGCTGGTGTCAGCCCGTTCCCGGTGGTCGCAGGTTCAGCCGCCGTGCGCGTCGGCTGGCGAGGAAGCCGTGGCGGCGCGTAAGCGCCAGGGTGGGGCGCAGCCCTGTCATTCGGCGGCCCCGCTATGCAGGAGGATCTGTTTCCAGATCGCGGTTTCATCGAAGAGCGTGTATTCGCGGCGGATGCCGCGCGGGCCAAACTCCGCGTGGGTGATGCCAAGAAGGTAGATCTCGGCCCCCGTGGGTTTGCCGAAACAGCCCCAGCCTTCGTGACGCCCATGCAGTGACCAGCGGATCGCGGCGCGGGGCGGCATCAGGGGGTCGTCCCGCCCGATCTGGTGGTCGATGGTGAAGGTTGCATCGGGCAGGGCCGCGCGCAGGCCCATCCAGAAGCCATCAACCGAGCCCCAGGAATGTCCGGTCACGCCGCCGGGATACTCGGTCTGCACTGCGCGGTCGTATTCGCGCGGGATCGCGGCCATGTCGGCGCCCATGATCCGGGTCAGGATGTCGGCATAGCGCTGGCCCCATTCATTGTCATTGCCCCGACCCTTGTAGGGGCCGGACACGTCATTGGCGGGGGTCAGCGGGCGCACGGCCTTTTCCGGCCCGCCCTCGGATTTGATCAGCGCGCGGGCGTATTTCCTGGGCGTCCAGCCCATCTGGCGCACGATTGCGCCCTGATCGCGGATCAGCCATTCATCGTTGATCTGGTTCGCGATCGCGTGGCAATCCGCGATGATCCGGTAGGTGAGCTTTGTGCCCGTGGCCTTGCCGTAGACCCCGTCGCAGGCATGGGTGGCGGTGGACAGAATGCGGTGCGAAGACAGCATCCCCTCCTCCGGCGTGCCGGACCAGATCACATCCTCTCCCAGCAACTGCCGGTCGGGAAACTCCGCCAGTGTCGCCATGGTCGCGCCGATGACGCCCTGGTTGCCGATGACGACGGAACCGGGGCTGCGCACCACGATATCGGGCGCGTAGTAGTCGTGCAGCGTGGCGATGCCGCGATCTTCCCAGATCTCGCGCGTGATGCCGAGGATGTAATCGGGGAAATCGGCGAATTTGGGGTCAAACCCTTTCATGAGGTCCATCCTTGGGGAATGCGGGCCGAGCCGCGAATGATGAGCGGGCCGTCGATGGCCACCCGGCGGGCGGGCATGTTGGGCGTGTCGATACGGGCCAGCATGGTGCGCACGGTTTCCTCCACCATCCGGTTGGCGGGCTGGCGCACGGTGGTCAGGTTATAGCTGGGCCAGGCGGAGATGATGACATCGTCATAGCCGACGACGGAGACATCGGCGGGGATGCCAAGGCCAAGCTCGTAGCGCAGCACATCCATCACCGCGAAGGCCATGTGATCGTTGGCGACAAAGACGGCGTCGGGGCGATCCTCTGTGTCGAATAGCTGCCGCGCGGCAGCCTGCGCCTGATCGGTGTGGAAATTGCCGACGGCCCGCGAATGAAGCGAGAGGCCCGCGGCCGTCAGCCCCTCAAGGAACCCCTTTTCGCGGTCGCGCTGCGTGGAGGCCCCCTCCCATCCCGCGATATGGGCGATCTTGCGGTGACCGCCCGCAACGAGGAACTCGGCCAGCTTGCGCCCGCCCGCCACGTTGTCGGAGGCGACACCGGACAGCGTTTCGTCATCCTGCAAACGGTTGAACAGCACCACCGGAACGCCTGCCGCCTCACAGCGCTGCGTCAGGTCCGAGGACATGGCGACCGAGGCGAGGATGATGCCGTCAACCTGGTAATCGAGGATCTCATCCATCACGCTGTCGATATTGTCGGCGGTGTTGGAGGCCATGAAGATCAGCACGTGATAGCCCTGCGCCTGCAACGCGTTCGACAGCTTCTCCAGCACTTCCGGGTAGAAGTGGTTTTCCAGATAGGCCACCACCAGCCCGATGATGCGGCTACGCCCGGTGATCATGGCGCGGGCAAGGATGTTGGGGCGGTAGCCCAGTTCGCGCGCCGCCTTGCGCACCTTTTCCGCCGTTTTCGCCGAGACCGACGCGCCGGGGGTGAAGACGCGGCTGACGGCGCTTTGGCTGACGCCCGCGCGTTCTGCGACCTGAAGGGATGTGACTTTCTCTGCCATCAGTCTGCCGTCCACCCCCCGTCCACCATCAGCGCCGTGCCCGTGACAAGCGCCGAGGCGTCGGAGGCCAGGAACACCACCGCGCCCATGATATCCTCGACCTCGCCCGGACGGCCCAGTTTGATCTTCTCCCTGATCCAGGCCGCGCGTTCCGGATTGTCGAAGGTGGATTGCGTCAGCGGCGTCAGGATGAAGGTGGGACAGATCGTATTGACGCGGATCTGGCGCGGGCCCCATTCGATCGCCATCGCCTTGGTAAAGCCCTCGACCGCATGTTTGCTCGCGCAATAGACCGCGCGGTCGATGCCCCCCACATGCGCCATCTGGCTGGAAATGTTGATCAGCGATCCGGGCCGCCCGCTGCCGATCAGCCGCTCCGCCACGGCGCGCGTCAGGAAATAGGCCCCGCGCAGATTGAGCCCCATGGCCAGGTCGAAATCGCCCTCGGTCGTGTCAAGCGCCGGGGAATGGCGCGCAACCCCTGCGGAGTTGACCAGCACATCGAAGGGTTCCGCCCGCGCGACGGCATCCTCGGTTGCGGCCACGTCGGAGACATCGAGGACCAGCGCCTCGGCGCTCATGCCTTCGGCCTGCATGGCCGCCACCGCCGCGCCGAGCTTGTCGGCGGAGCGCGCTGCCAGAACCACATGCGCCCCGGCCTCGGCCAGTGCCACGGCGGCCGCCAGCCCGATGCCGGAAGAGGCGCCCGTGACCAGAGCGCGTTTGCCGTCGAGGCGGAACGAGGGGGTGCGGGGCAGGGTCATGCGTCTCTCCAATCCGG
Source organism: Nioella sp. MMSF_3534 (assembly GCF_030732985.1). Lineage (GTDB taxonomy): Bacteria > Pseudomonadota > Alphaproteobacteria > Rhodobacterales > Rhodobacteraceae > Nioella. Next base: position 2,573 of record NZ_JASHJX010000040.1, on the reverse strand, counting down.
TTCGGGGATGGTGCCGGGAACGCGGGCCTTGTTGAATTCCCGCATGCGCCCAAGCACATCCACCCCAAGCTGCCGGTAGGCGTCGAGAATGTCCACAAGGACCCAGTTTTCACGGATGAGCCCGCCCTCCAGCCGCCAGAAATCAAGACTGCGCAGCAGGATTTCCCTGTCGGAGGGCGCAATCCCCATCCAGCCATCGCCCGACAGCGTCAGCCGCATATTGGGCCACCCGGTTTCGCAGACATAGTCGCCCTCGCCCACCCAGTGGGACATGAGATCGCCCATGGCGTCGAGCTTGCGGTCGGGCATGCCGCGCAGGAACGGGCCCTGATGCCAGGTGCGGAAGCCCGCGATGCCGCGTGCGGTGCCGATGCCGGCGGGGCCGTACCAGTTCATTTTGGGGTGCCAGTACCGGTGAAGCTGCATGACGCCCGGATCCGGGTTGCCCGGGAACTTGCAGAGATCCGTCAGCATGGCGATGACGTGATCCATGGCCGCCTGCCCGTCGCCCTCTATGGCCAGCCCGTCGCCCGACATGGGTGCAGGTGTGCAGAGGAAGGCCCCAAGCTGCGGCGCCATGGGCCAGGCGTTTGCCTGCATCATCAATTCGGGAATGTCCCAGATCGCCTGCATCTCGGTGATCTGACCGTTTTCCAGCCGAAAGAACTCGTGATAGCGCATATGGGCCAGATGGCCCGTGGGGGGAATATCGAGGAAGGGCGCGCGGAACGTGCCCATGTAATTGCCCATGCAGCCGACCCAGTCCTGCCCCTCGGGCGTGGTGCCCGCCATGACGATCATGTCGCGGCGTTCGAGGTCGGGCATGGCGGCCAGCAGCGGCGCATAGGCGGTGTCATAGAGTGCCTGAGCGCCTGACAGGTCGCCGAACGGGTGGCACAACCGAACGGCCACGTCCGGCGCGATCCCCGCCAGAGCCTTCCGCACCGGAGCCTCCGCGAAATCCGCCATGGCCGCCCGAAGCGGGGCAATCGCGGCCTTGATACTGGCGCTGCGGTCAGTCATGGCGCGCCCGGTTGACACAGGCGGAGGATGGCCCTTCGAAGGGCCATGAAAGACGCGATTTGCAAATCGCGTGGGAAGCGGTTTCGAAACCGCTTTTTGAAGGCGCTTCGAAGCGCCTTGCCCGCGCTCCGCTCATTCCGCCGCTTCCCGGTGGGGCGCGCCTTCGCCATAGGGCACATTGACCCCGCCATAGCGACGCACGCGGATGTTGCATTGCTCGGCATGGCCCACGAAGCCCTCCAGCATGCACAGGCGGCTGCCATATTCGCCGATCATGGTCGCGGCCTCATCGGTCAGCACCTTCTGGTAGCTGTGGGTTTTCAGGAACTTGCCGACCCAGAGCCCGCCGGTATAGCGCCCGGCCTTCTTGGTGGGCAGCGTGTGGTTTGTGCCGATCACCTTGTCGCCATTGGCCACATTCGTCCGCGCCCCGAGGAAGAGCGCGCCGTAGCAGGTCATGTTCTCCAGGAACCAGTCATCGCGGTCGGTCATCACCTGCACATGCTCCGATGCGATGTCATCGGCCACGGCCAGCATCTCGTCATAGCTGTCGCAGAGGATCACCTCGCCATAGTCTTCCCAACTGGTGCGCGCGGTATCTGCCGTGGGCAGGATGGTCAGGATCCGGTCGATTTCGGACAGGGTCTCCTCGGCCAGTTTCCGTGAGTTCGTGACCAGCACGGCGGGAGAGTTGTAGCCATGCTCAGCCTGCCCCAGCAGATCGGTGGCGCAAAGCTCGCCATCCACGGTGTCGTCGGCGATCACCATGGTTTCGGTCGGGCCTGCGAATAGGTCGATGCCGACGCGTCCGTAAAGCTGGCGCTTGGCTTCGGCCACGAAGGCATTTCCGGGTCCGACCAGCATGTGCACGGGTTCGATCGTCTCGGTGCCGAGCGCCATGGCCCCCACGGCCTGGATACCGCCCAGAACGTAGATCTCATGCGCGCCGCCCAGATGCATGGCGGCAATGACGGCGGGGTTGGGCTTGCCCTGCCATGGCGGCGTACAGGCCACGATGCGCGGCACGCCCGCGACCGATGCCGTGGCCACCGACATATGGGCCGAGGCCACCATGGGGAACTTGCCGCCGGGCACGTAACAGCCCACGGATTGCATGGGGATGTTCTTGTGACCCAAAATGACGCCGGGCAGGGTTTCCACCTCGATATCCAGCATCGAGTCGCGCTGTGCCTGCGCAAACTTGACCACCTGTTCCTGGGCGAACCTGATATCGGCCAGTTCGCGGTCAGTCAGTTCGTCGATCAGCGCCGCGATCTCGGCCTCGGACAGCCGGTAGCTCGCAGGCGAATAGCCATCGAACTTCTCGGACAGCTCCCGCACCGCCGCGTCCCCGCGTTCTTCGATATCCGCGAGCGTCGCCTCCACCACGGCGCGGGTCTTGGCGTCATCTTCGGCCCGTTCATCCGCCGGTTTGCCTCGCTTGAGATAGTCGATGGTCATGTGTCTCGTCCTCGGTTGCCCGTCATCTGCGGGCCGTTCTCGTGTGGTTCGGTTTGCCGCCCCGGAGCAACCATGCCCCGGCGCGACGG